>CP133960.1:1892440-2207847 GCA_036251875.1 Orbaceae bacterium lpD02
CCGTTCTTCATAATCCGTGCAACTTCTTCTGGATTATCAATAATAATTTGATAAAGTTTAGTCGCTTCTTCGCCTAACGTATTATGTATGAACAGATCAATCGCATCAAAATAATCCTTGCACTCTTTTGGGCCGGTTAAAATAAGTGGTAATGCCTGATTTTCATTAGCAGGATCCAATAATATGCCAAGAATATAAAGTAGCTCTTCTGCCGTTCCTGGCCCACCTGGAAAAATAATAATGCCATGAGCCATACGAACAAACGCTTCTAAACGTTTTTCAATATCGGGCATAATGATAAGTTCGTTCACTAATGCATTAGGCGGTTCGGCGGCAATAATCGATGGCTCAGTCATACCAATAAAACGACTCTCTTTATAGCGCTGCTGAGCATGCCCAACCGCAGCACCTTTCATTGGTGCTTCCATGATACCAGGACCGCAACCAGTACAAATATTTAGCTCACGTAAACCTAACTGCATACCGACTTGCCGTGAATAATAATATTCAGCTTCATTAATTGAGTGCCCACCCCAGCAAACAACTAAATTAGGATCTTCTCCAACATGTAATGCATTTGCATTACGTAAAATAGCAAAAACAAGATTGGTAAGATAAAAAGAGAGATCTTGCTTGTCTAGAGTAGGGGCGAGTATTCCTTTAATTGCGGCTACTTGGCTATTAACAAATAAAATATCACGCAGTACTGCAAAAAGATTTGCTTGAATAGAACGAATAATCTTACCGTCGACAAAAGCGCTTTTGGGAGGATTAACTAACTCGAGTTTTACGCCACGCTCTTTGCTGATGACGTTAATTTCATACGATAAATATTTATCGAGCAACTCTTTCGTATTATCGGTTTTACTTCCTGCATTAAGCGTTGCCAATGAGCAATTTCTAAATATTTGATAAAGTTCGCTATTAGCCGAACGTTTTAACATATCTACTTCAATTTGCGCGAGCAGATCCATCGATCCTAATGGACTAATATGGGTAATCACATTGACCTCTCTTTGCTACTTAAGCTAGTTATTGTTACGATTATTCTATACAATACTAAATTATAAACGCTGTCTTTAGATTCGCACTGTTAGCTATTATAAAAATAGCCTTACTCAAGAATAGCCAATTTATTACTAAAACTAAAGCCATTATTTGATAAATATACAAATGAATAAAACTCAATCAAATTGCCTTATATTGTTTACAGAGCATTACATTGATATATGGCAAAATACGACCAAACATGCACCTATAAGTAGTGAATTATATGGAGTGCCATCGCCGTGTATTATCGATACGATAGATTTAGCCGTGTTATGGCTACCTATTCGGCCAAGCCCTCATTCATTAGCGATCGCTGAAGAAGTGGCTAATATTCGCATTCATGATAGTGCCCACCTTTTTTATGGCACACAATATGCTGGTGACATGCAAGCACAGTGGCATGATTTGTCTTTATCGCTTATTCAAGTATGGAGTGATGATGACTTTTCCAGACTAGAGCAAAATATTATTGCCCACCTAATGATGCAAAAAAAATTAAAACGTCGCCCGACAATTTTTATCGCAACAACAAATGATGAAGCTGAAATTATTGCAATAGATAATAAAACCGGAAACATTATTTTAGAAAAACTCATTACAAATGAAACTAAAGTTTTAGCCAGTGATCTAGACACGTTTCTAAGCAACCTCACACCTATTGCTCAATAGCTTTTATAAAGCGTATAATAGTGAATTCGATTTTTAAAAATTGGTGAGACCATGTTTGAAAATTTAATAGCAGCACCCGCTGACCCTATTTTAGGGCTGGCAGAGATATTCAATACTGATGAGCGAATTAATAAAATTAACCTCAGTGTTGGGATCTATAAAGATGAACATATGCTCACGCCAGTTCTTGCTTGTGTAAAAAGCGCTGAAGCACAATTATTAGAAAATGAACACACTAAAGCTTACCTTCCTATCGAGGGGTTAGCTAAATTTAATTTACTAACACAACAATTAATTTTAGGCGAAAATAGCCAATTAATTAGTGATGGAAGAGTAAAAACAGCTCAGGCACCTGGAGGTACCGGTGCATTAAGGATTATGGCCGATTTTTTAGCCCGCCGCACAAAAATCAAACGAGTCTGGGTTAGCAACCCGACATGGCCAAATCATCAGAGCGTTTTTCAAACAGCAGGACTCGAAGTAAGAGAGTATCGTTATTATAATGCACAAACTCATGAGTTGGATTTTGATTCGTTAATCGAAGATTTAAGCAATATTTCAGCAGGCGACGCGGTGCTTTTTCATGGCTGTTGTCATAACCCAACGGGGATCGACCCAACGCCAGAGCAGTGGAAGATCATTTCTGACTTAGCATTGCAGAGAGGTTGGTTACCTGTTTTTGATTTAGCTTACCAAGGCTTTGGTCAAGGTTTAGATGAAGACGTAATTGGAGTGCGTTTATTCGCTGAAAATGTACCAGAGCTATTAATTGCAAGTTCTTATTCAAAAAATTTTGGCTTATATAATGAGCGAGTAGGCGCGCTTACTTTAGTTGCAGAAAATGCAGATATTACAGAACGAGCATTTAGCCAAGTTAGAACAATTATTCGAGCAAATTATTCTAACCCGCCATCGCATGGCGCAAATATTGTCGCGAAGATACTGAGTGATCCCGAAATGAAAGACGAATGGATCGGCGAGCTGACAACAATGCGTCAAAGAATACATCGTATGAGGCAGCTATTTGTTAAAACGCTGCAAGAAAAAGGTGCAAAACATGACTTTAGCTTTATTGTTAAGCAAAATGGGATGTTCTCATTTAGTGGTTTAACTGAATCACAAGTCCTGACATTAAGAAATGATTATGGTATCTATATTGTTAACTCTGGCCGATTGAATGTCGCAGGTATGACGCTTGATAATATGTCGCTATTATGTGAATCAATTGTAAAAGTTCTATCTTAACTATCAATAGCTTTCGCTCTATTTGCAGTTTAATGTGCAAATAGAGCTATTCAAAACATTTTAATATGTTTAATAAATAATCAATAGCATATCATATTAAATAAAGTATAATTCATCAAAAATTATTAATTAGTAATTAATCAAACAGGATTTTTATGAAGCAAGATCGCTCGGTTATCGATCAATCACTTTTTTCACTTAGCTGGCCTATTTTTATTGATATTTTCTTGCATTTAGCAACTTTATTTATCAATACCTATATGATTAGTCATGTATCGATGTCGATGGTCGCCGCCACTACGGTCGGTAACCAATTTTTTGATATCTTTATTCCGATCTTTAATTTTATCGGCATTGGTTGCAGCGTAGTTGTTGCTCAGTATCTAGGGGCTGGTACGCAAGATCTTGCTCGTAAAGCAATCCACTTATCGATTTCATTTAATTTAGTATTGGGCGCATTATGTTATATATTTATTTCCTTATTGGGCTATCAAGTATTAATTTGGATGAATACGCCTAGCGCAATTTTGGATATGAGCTATGACTATTTTCATATATTAGGTATTTGCTTAATGTTTGAAGCGGTGGCAATCATTATGGCATCTTGCTTAAGAGTATATGGGCATTCAAAAGTAGCCATGTATGTATCACTTATTATGAATGTAATCACGATCATTGGTAACGTTATTGTCCTTTATGGTTTTTGGGGAGTCCCACAAATGGGACTTGTCGGAGTGGCCTGGTCGACGGTAATGGGTCGCGTAGTCGGTGTTACGCTATTATTTTGTTTGTTATTTTATGGATTACGCATTAAAGCAGAACTCTCTTTATTTTTTCATTGGAACAAAAATATTCTTAAACAAATTTTTAAAATTGGCTTACCTTCTGCCGGCGAAAACTTATCTTGGTCTGGACAAATTTTAGTTATGACCGCTTTTATTGGCCTTATGGGTGAAACAGCGCTTGCCGCTCAAGCCATATTTTTCCAAATATCGTATTTCATGATGTTATTTGCCCTGTCAATCGGCGTCGGTAATGAAATCATGGTTGGTCACTATGTCGGTGCAAAACGATTTGATGATGCCTATAAACGAACGTTTAAAAGTTTAAAGCTAGGCATGATAGTGACAGCATTTGTCGTGATAACTTTCTTTTTACTTAGGAAGCCTTTAGTAACTTCATTTACCGATGATTGGAATGTTATTAATACCATTTTACCTATTTTTATTTTATCGATTTTCCTAGAGCCGGGCCGTACGCAAAATATCGTTATGGTGAATGCACTAAGAGCAACAGGAGATGCGAAATTTCCACTCTATACAGCTTTGGTTTGTATGTGGGGGATCGCAATTCCTATCGGCTATTTCCTTGGTATTAAAATGGAAATGGGATTGATGGGGATTTGGATTGGATTTGCCTGTGATGAATGGGTTCGCGGCTTGATCAATGCATGGCGTTGGAAATCACGGAAATGGGAAACAAAACGCTTAGAAATAGAACAGCTATAAAAAATAATTTCAATTTATTTAGATGAGCATAAGCGAGGTATTCGCCTCGCAACAACCTTATCATCAATCGCTAAACAATAACCAATAACCATTAGCCACTGCTAATATCGCAAATTTTAATATTGTCTTAATATTTATATTGTACAATAACTATATAGCTAAAAAACAACAATCGGCAGCCATAATGAGAATACTTCTAATAGAAGACGATACTTTAATCGGCGATGGTATACAAATTGGTCTAAAAAAATTAGGTTTTACTCTTGATTGGTTTATAGATGGTCAAGAAGGTGAAAATGCTCTGTCTTTAGCACCTTATGATGCTGTTATACTTGATTTAACCTTACCCAAAAAAGATGGCTTAGCTATTTTAAAAAATTGGCGCCAATCAGGTCTTACAACTCCTGTATTAATTTTAACTGCTCGTGATGCTATTGAGCAGCGAGTAACGGGCTTGCAATCAGGAGCCGATGACTATGTTTGTAAACCTTTTGCCTTATCCGAATTATCAGCAAGAATACAAGCCTTAATTCGTCGCAATCACCTTAAAGTTGTTCCAGAGTTAACGTTCGAAGATATTAGTTATAATCCTGAAAGCCAAGAAGTCAAAAAAGCAGGGCAGTTAATCATATTAACAAGCAAAGAAACGCGGCTGCTTGAGCTATTCTTATTAAATACCAATAAAGTATTATCGAGAGAACTCATACAAGAAAAGCTATATAGCTGGTCTGACGATGTAGCCAGTAATACTGTTGACGTCTATATCCATAATCTGCGTAAAAAACTCGGTAATAATGTAATTAAAACAATTTATGGTGCAGGTTATGCCCTGAGCAAAGAGTAGGTATATAACCATATGAAACCATATAGCTTACGTTTACGATTAATCTTTTTTATTAGTAGCCTTTTGTTGTTAGCATGCTCAATCACCACGAGTATCTCTTACTTTGAACTTAAAAATTCATTGAAACAAGTCTTTGATAGCCAACAGTTACTTTTCGCTAAACGATTAGCAACCCTTGGTTTCCACGGTAATATGATGTTCAATCCTACGCACTCGAAAACACCACGAATAAATGGTAATGAGTTGGATTCATTAGACTACGATGATGATGCTCTGGCTTTTGCAATTTTTAATCGTCAAGGAGAAATGATTGTAGATGACGGTGAGAATGGTAAAAAATTCCATTTTTATGGTGGCTTTTTCCCTTCAAAAAGAAATAGAGCAATGACCAGTGAGCAAGGAAAATGGCGCATATTATGGTTATTAAGTAATGACAACCGTTCAATAATTGCGGTAGGGCAAAAACTAGATTATCAGCAAGATATTCTTGCCGAACTTGTTTATAAGCAAATGCTCCCATGGCTAAGCACATTTATTGTCATCATTTTATTTGTCGCGATACTAATTGGACGAAGTTTTTCGCCAATTAAAATATTAGCCAATCGAATTGCAAGTCGTAAGCCAGATGAAGATAGTGCGATTGATATCAATGGAGTAGCTAAAGAAATAAGCCCTTTTATCTTAGCATTAAACAAGCTATTTGCCCGTATTTCGTCAATGATCACTCATGAACGACAATTTATTTCGGATGCCGCCCATGAATTAAGAACACCATTAGCCGCTTTGCGAGTGCAAACTGAAGTAGCCCAATTATCAGATGATGATAAAGTAAGCCGTGAGCGAGCGCTTAATAATTTAATTATCGGTATTGATCGAACATCTCACCTAGTTGATCAACTGCTAACCCTATCACGCTTAGATTCTTTAGAAATTCAAGATGAACAACAAAATCTACCTTGGCGAGGACTAATTAATCAGGTTGTTGAAGAGCTAAAACCATTCGCTCAACAAAAAAATATTAAAATACTGATTAATGAACAATGTACGAATCAAAAAATAGTCGGACAGCCATTATTATTATCAATTCTAGTTCGCAATCTAATTAATAATTCAATACGCTATATTCCAGATCATTCACAAATCATGATTACGATTAAGCAAAATGCCATTATATTTGAAGACACTGGAGCAGGAGTTGATAATGCGGTATTAGCTCGTTTAGGTGAACGTTTTTTCCGCCCTGCGGGGCAAAAAGAGAAAGGGAGCGGACTCGGTTTATCTATCGTTAAAAAAATTGCTGAATTACATAAAATACAAGTAAAATTCGACAACCAGAAACAAGGAGGATTTATTGTAACCCTCCGTTATTAATTATTACGTTTCAGGAAAAAAGTGGCAGGCAAATAGATAGATCCATAAGCTTAGTGCCAACAAAATAGAAAGGAAAACCGCTGCTGAGCCATAATCCTTAGCCCGCCCAGATAGCTCATGGTGCTCAGTACCAATACGATCAACAACACACTCTATCGCGCTATTAATCAATTCGACAATCATAACAAAACCGACTGAGCCAAGCAGTAAGATACGTTCATAAATTGAAAAATCGACAAACATCACAATAACATAAGCAATAATGAGCAAGAAAAATTCTTGCCGAAATGCTACCTCATTGAGAAAAGCGGATCTCAATCCTTGAATCGAGTACTTGCCTGCATTAATAACTCTGCGAATACCGTTGACCTTCATTGCATTACCTATAATTACCTTACATAACCATAATTCATTAAACGTTGAAAACGTCTTTCTAATAATGCAGGACGATCCATATTTTCTAACTCATCGAGGTCATTAATAAGTTGTTTCTTTAATGCAGTAGACATCATCGCATAGTTTCGATGTGCTCCTCCTAACGGTTCGCTAATAATAGAGTCAATAAGATTTAATTTTAATAATTTATCGGCCGTCATATTCATCGCTTCCGCTGCTAACGAAGCTTTATCGGCACTTTTCCATAAAATAGAAGCACAACCTTCTGGTGAAATAACAGAATAAGTACTGTATTGTAGCATATTCACCTTGTCACCAACGCCTAAAGCAAGCGCTCCACCAGAACCACCTTCACCAATAACGGTACAAATGATAGGTACATTTAATTTAGACATTTCACGTAGATTATGCGCTATAGCCTCTGACTGTCCACGCTCTTCAGCACCAATACCAGGATAAGCGCCAGGTGTATCAATAAAGGTAATAATTGGTAAGTGAAAACGCTCAGCCAATTGCATTAACCTTAAGGCTTTTCGATAGCCTTCGGGAGCGGGCATACCAAAATTACGGTAAATTTTATTTTTTGTTTCTCGACCCTTTTGATGACCGATCACCACAACAGGCCGATCACTAATACGAGCAATTCCACCGACAATCGCTTTATCGTCAGCATAAGTTCTATCGCCATGGAGCTCATCAAAATCAGTAAAAATTTCTTTAATATAGTCAAGCGTATATGGTCTATTTGGATGGCGAGCTAATTGCGCAACCTGCCAAGGTGTTAGATTTGAAAATATTTTTTTGGTTAATTCTTTGCTTTTTTTATTAAGCAGCTTAATCTCGTCATCAAGATTAATATCGAGTTTAACCTCTTGTGAATCCATATTCTTTAGTGAGTCAATTTTAGCTTCTAACTCAGCGATAGGTTTCTCAAAATCTAAGAAAGTATTCATAACTATTCAACTTTTGCCTCTATAGGAATCTTGTCAACAACAAGATTCATCTATCATTCAATGATTATTTAACAATTTACAACAACGAGTTAGTTTAAAAATTTAATTTACATAATAACAAACTAAACTTGTATAGTAATTCACTAATTTTACTATGTATTTGGGATAAAGCACTACAAATTTCCAACTTTATCGACACTTAATCAAACTCAAGCTCAACGCGATCGTTGCCTAATAGGCTTTTCAAGCTAATTAATAACTCATCATTAGGTGTAACTCGCCAAGTCATACCAAATTCAATTTTTGCTCGAGCTTCGTCCGTTTGATAATAAATATTCACAGGCACGCTACTATTGCGGTATGGTTCAAATGCCTTTTGTAGCTGTTGTAAAAATGGACGATTAACCTCTGCCTCTTGCAATGATATACTCAGTCCTTTTACATACTTTTCTCTTGCTTGACTTAAATCGATAATATCGCGGCCAGATACTTTAAAACCACCATTAAAATCATCGACACTAACTTGCCCTGAAACTATCAAGATTTTATCTTCGACCATTAAATGCTCGAACCGTTCTAATGACTCACCAAAAAGCATCACATCGATGCGACCAGAGCGATCATCTAAAGTAAATAAACCAATTCGGTTGCCTTTTTTAGTCAAACGAATTCGTGCCGAAACGACTAACCCCGCAAAGGTTGCTATTTTCCCCCAGCCTGTTGGATTTGCTTCGCTAATACGCGTACCGTTGGTATATCTAGCGAGTTCTTTTAAATATTGTGTGACGGGATGACCCGTCAAATATAATCCCAGTGCTTCTCGTTCACCATCAAGAATTAGCTGTTCAGGTAATTCTGGTACATTACCATAAGCATATTCGACTTGCTCAGGCTCTTGTGCTAATACACCAAACATATCTTCTTGGCCAATATTTCTCGCTTTAGTATGTTGCTCTGCTGCTTGTATCGCATCATTAATACTATGTAAAATAGCCGCTCGATGTGGGCCAAGTTTATCAAACGCACCAGCCATTGTTAGTTTTTCTAATACTCGGCGATTTAATTTTTTAATATCGGTTTTGGCGCATAACTCAAAAATATTTTTAAAATATCCATTTTTACCCTGCTCATTGCGTGCTTCTACAATTGCTTCAATTGGCCCTTCTCCTACGCCCTTAATCGCACCGATTCCATACACAATTTCACCTTTCTCATTAACATGAAAATGGTATAAGCCACTGTTAATGTCTGGTGGATTAACTTTAATCCCCATACGTAAGCATTCGTCAACTAGACCGACTATTTTATCAGTATTATCCATATCGGCAGTCATTACCGCAGCCATAAATTCGGCTGGAAAATGGGTTTTTAGCCATAATGTTTGATAGGAAACTAAAGCATAAGCGGCAGAGTGAGATTTATTAAAACCGTAACCTGCAAATTTTTCAACAAGGTCGAAAATTTTCATCGACAGTTCACCATCAACGCCTGATTGCTCAGCCCCTTCTTTGAAAACAGAGCGCTGTTTTGCCATCTCTTCTGGCTGCTTTTTACCCATCGCACGACGCAATAAATCTGCCCCACCTAATGTATAGCCAGCCAGCGTTTGAGCTATTTGCATGACTTGTTCTTGGTAAAGAATAATACCGTAAGTGGGTTCTAAAATAGGTTTAAGCGACTCGTGCTGGTATTGACTGTCTGGGTAGGAGACTTCTTCACGACCATGTTTTCGGTCAATAAAATTATCCACCATACCTGATTGTAGAGGACCGGGCCTAAATAATGCGACTAAAGCAATCATATCTTCAAAGCAGTCTGGTTTTAACCGCCGAACAAGATCTTTCATTCCTCTAGATTCTAATTGGAATACAGCTGTCGTTTCCGCCTTGAGCAACAATTCAAATGCTAAAGGATCATCAAGAGGGATATGATTAATATCAATTGCCTCTTTTCCTTCATTTTTTATGCGTGAATTAATCATACCGAGTGCCCAATCGATAATGGTTAATGTCCTTAATCCTAAAAAGTCAAATTTAACCAGGCCGGCATACTCAACATCATTTTTGTCAAACTGAGTAACAGGATGATGGCCTTCCGAATCACAATAAATCGGTGAAAAATCGGTGATTTTTGTTGGTGAAATAACGACCCCACCAGCATGTTTACCCGCATTACGCGTAACACCCTCTAACTGGCGAGCAATATCAATTAGGCCTTTAACATCTTCGTTATTATCGTAAAGTTCTTGTAATTGCGGCTCAATTTCAAATGCTTTAGCAAGCGTCATTCCAGGGTCAAGTGGAATTAATTTAGAGATACGATCAACAAATCCATAAGGATGACCGAGCACGCGCCCCACATCACGAATCACTGCTTTTGCCGCCATAGTACCAAAAGTAATAATCTGTGATACCGCATCTCGGCCATACATCTCCGCAACATGATCAATGACTAAATCTCGTTTATCCATACAAAAATCAACGTCAAAATCAGGCATAGATACACGCTCAGGATTTAAAAACCGTTCAAAAAGTAAATCAAACGCTAATGGATCAAGATCGGTAATACTTAACGCGTAGGCAACAAGAGAGCCCGCGCCGGATCCTCGCCCAGGCCCTACGGGAACAGCATTATCTTTTGACCATTGAATAAACTCCATCACAATTAAAAAATAACCAGGAAAACCCATTTGATTGATTACATTTAATTCAATATCTAAACGTTCATCATATTCTGGTCGACGTTTTGCTCTTATTTCAGGGTCTGGAAATAATAAAACAAGTCGTTCTTCAAGCCCTATTTTTGCTTTATGAATTAAAAAATCTTCTGTTGACATATCTCCAGTAGGAAATTGTGGTAAAAAATACTCACCTAAACGGATTGAGACATTACAACGTTTAGCAATTTCAACACTATTTGCTAAGGCTTCAGGGATATCAGAAAACAGCTCACACATTTCATCTTCACTACGAAAATATTGTTGCGCTGAGTATTTTTTGGGCCTTTTAGGATCATCAAGTGTATCGCCATCATGAATGGCGACTCGGATTTCATGAGCCTCAAAATCGCTACTTGATAAGAATTTAACATCATTAGTTGCAACAACGGGTAAATTATATTGCTCCGCTAACTTAATCGCTTGATTCACAAATAGCTCTTCATTATCTCGCCCTGTGCGAATTAGCTCTAAATAAAAATGGTCAGCAAAATAATTTTGATAAAATTCGATAGACTGATTGATAATAAGTGAGTTATCACGAATAACACCAATACCCACATCGCTTTTATAGCTAGCAAGAAGAATTAAACCAGACTTGTGCTCCGTAAGCCAATTTTGGTCAACTATGGGACCATCGCCAATATAGCCTCTCTGATAAGCTTTTGAAATTAATAGCGTTAAGTTTTGGTATCCGTCATTATTTGCCGCTAATATAGTGATATCATAAAACGCATCAAGCTCTTCACTATAAATTTTAACATCAGCGCCAATAATGGGTTTTAACCCTTTTGATAAAGCGCTGCTATAAAATTTTACTAATCCACACAAGTTAGTAAAATCAGTTATGGCCAGCGCAGCCATATTCATCGATGCCGCTTTGTTAACTAAAACGCCAGTTTTAGCAACCCCGTCAATCATCGAGAAATCGCTATGAACATGCAAATGGATAAACTTTGGTTCGGACATAAAATTAGGTATTGATAATAAATTTTGCTAAATTATAGCACTAATTTAGTGCTGAAGTTTAAATAATCTTAATGAGGATTTTAATATCAATAAGCGCCAAATAAAGAAGAGGAGGAACATTGCTAGCAATGCTCCTGATTAGCTCAGTCATAAAACTAGTCACAACGAATGGTTATCGCAAGCCCTCCACGAGAGGTTTCGCGATATTTTGAATTCATATCCTTACCGGTTTCATACATAGTTTCAATTACTTTATCAAGCGAAACCTTAGCTAAAGTCGTACGTCTCAATGCCATACGAGTGGCATTAATCGCTTTAACGGCTGCAATAGCATTACGCTCAATACAAGGAACCTGAACTTGCCCACCAACGGGATCGCAAGTCAGACCTAAGTTATGCTCCATACCAATTTCAGCCGCCATACAGACTTGTTGTGGATTACCACCAAGTAGCTCAGCAAGCCCCGCAGCAGCCATCGAACACGCAACCCCTACTTCGCCCTGACATCCTACTTCTGCACCTGAAATAGAGGCATTCATTTGATAAAGTTGACCAATTGCCCCACAAGTCAAAAAGAAACGAATATAAATATCCGGCGTTATTGGCGCAACAAACTTGTTATAATAAGCAAGAACGGCAGGAATAATTCCGCATGCACCATTGGTCGGCGCGGTTACAACTCGCCCACCCGCAGCATTTTCTTCACTTGCGGCTAACGCAAACATATTAATCCAATCAATAATAATCATCGGGTCACTAATGATTTTTTCTGAACTTGTTGCCAATTGGCGATGTAATAAGAAAGCACGACGCGGTACTTTTAGCGGTCCAGGTAATAATCCTTCCGTGTTCATCCCTCGCTGAATACAATCTTCCATCGTTTTACCCACTCGAGTAAAATAAGCTTCGATCTCATCATAACTATGAATTGTTAATTCATTTTTCATCACAATACTTGAAATTGATAATGAATTTTCATCGCAATATTCCAATAACTTTTCAGCACTAGAAAAAGGATATGGCACATCACTGCTTGAATTACTTTCTTTACCAAAGTCTTGTTCAAGTACTATTTTCCCTCCGCCCACAGAATAATACGTTTGCTGTAAAAGAAGTTTATCACCTTGGTAAGCAGATAAGGTCATACCATTTTCATGTAACGGTAAAAACTTTGAATGAAAATTCATACTGCTTGCAAGCGGGAAATCGACTTCGTATTTTCCTGCATAGATAGGGAGTCGACCACTTTTACTTACCTGATTAATAAAACCAGGAATGGCATCAATTTCGACGCTATCAGGTAAATTGCCCGCAAGACCCATGATAATAGCAATGTCAGTTTGGTGACCTTTACCTGTTAAGGATAATGATCCATAAACATCCGCTACAATCTTGGTAACGGACATGATTAAGTTATCTTTAATTAAATCATCAACAAAGAGCTTTCCTGCTCGCATTGGCCCAACAGTATGGGAGCTGGACGGACCAATCCCAATTTTAAAAATATCAAATACAGAGCTCATCATTGCCTCCTTACGATTATTTAGATGACATAATACTGGTCTAAATAAAATCAAAATGACTTTATGCTTAATTTTATAATGTAAGTCCCATTACATAAAGTGGTACTTACTAATTGCTGCAATCACGTTTAAGCTACAATCCTAAGCGCTCTTGCAAACTATAAATTGCAGCATATATAGAGCCAGAAACAAGATAAACTGCAGCGGAAATTGCGATCAAACCCATAACGACAATAAAAGTATTACTTAGCCTACCTCGGTATTTTGCTAGTACAGGTAATTTATGGATTGCATACATTGGCATTAAAAATAATATGATAGCAAGTACAGGGCCGCCTAATGATTCAATAAGTCCAAGAATACTTGGATTTAATGTTGCAACGCCCCATGCGGTAACAAACATAAAAATAGCGGCGATATTATCTAATTTTTTTAGACCAATTGTTTTACCCTTACTACGCAATGCTTTATTCACAATACCATTAAAGCCTTCTTTACCGCCTAAATAGTGCCCAAGGAAGGATTTCGCCATCGCGACAAAAGCAATAATTGGCCCCATATACTCAATAACAGGCGAATTAAAACGCTTAGAAAGGTAAGATAAAATCGAAATATTCTGTGCTTTGGCATCTAATAGCTCAGCAGGCGTTAAACATAATGCACAGCTAAAAACAAAAAACATTACCGTAACAACCATCATAACATTACTAGCAGCAATGATTCTCGAGCATTTAGCTTCCACATTTTGCTCGCCATACTCTTTCCGCTTAGCCACCGCTAAAGAAGAAATAATTGGTGAATGGTTAAATGCAAATACCATTACAGGGATCACTAGCCATAATGTCATCCAAATTCCTTGACTACCTGCAAGTGTACTGCCTGACCAAGAAAAATCAGTGAATAATGCACCATTCCACTCAGGGATGAGAAATAGCCCTAATATCATTAAAACGACAATAAACGGAAAAACCAAAACTGACATGACTTTTATAATTAAATTTTCACCTAAATGAACAATTAACATTAATGCGCCAACTAAAATAAAAGACAATAGTACTCTAGGTGGTGCAGTCATTGACAATTGATATTGCATAAAATCGATAACCGTATTAGTGATACCAACGCTATAAACTAAAAGAATAGGATAAATAGCAAAGAAATAAAGCACCGTGATCCAGTTGCCAGCGGTTCGACCAAACGCCTCTTCAACCACTACGGTAATATCACCATCCGAGTTTTTCCCTGACAATACAAAGCGGCATAATGCACGATGAGCAAAAAATGTCATAGGGAAAGCTAACACAAGCATTACTAATAATGGTAATAAACCGCCTGCACCAGCATTAATAGGTAAAAATAATACACCAGCACCAATCGCAGTACCGTATAAACTTAGCATCCAAGCCGTATCAGTCGCTCGCCATTTTGGTATTTGACCAGCACTCACATCTAGATTTTTTTTATCGCTCACAGACTTAATCCTTTTTAAATAAAATGCACTATTTTTAATGAATGGTCTCATCATAACAAAAAAATATGATAAAAGTAGTGACTCTTATCACAAAATAATTTTTTTATGTTATTTTTCAATTGGTTAATTATTGATGCCAAAGCAATAAAATAGAGTTTCGTTATTTATCTATTCTCTTTCTCTAAATTGAGTAACCAATTTTTACGCCATAATCCTCCACCATAACCAGTTAACTTACCATCTGCACCAATTACTCGATGGCAAGGAATAATAATACTCATTTGATTCATACCATTAGCATTTGCAACAGCCCTAACCGCCTTAGGATTGCCAATATATACCGCTTGTTCCTGATAAGAACGCGTTGTACCATAAGGAATATCCATCAATGCTTGCCATACTTGTTTTTGAAAATCAGTCCCTTTAGTATCGAGCGTTATTGTAAAATTTTGACGTTTGCCAGAAAAATATTCGTTAAGTTGTTGCTTCGTTTGCTTAATATGTACATTATCTCCGCGTACTAAAGTTGCATTATAACGTTTAACAAGATGCTTAAATTCGGTCTCTAGCATACGGCGATCGGTGAATTCAAGTAGACATAAACCATTATCAGTCGCTCCAGCAAACATTGTACCGATTGGCGTTTCAATACGATTTAAATAAATAATACTCTTATCTTTTGCTTTGGAAGGCGATACGCCGAATATCGCTTTGAATGAATCACTAAAGCCACTTAAAGATTCAAAACCACTGTCGAAAGCAGCGTTAATAACAGACTCACCTTCCTGTAACTTTTTTAATGCCATGTTGATTCGGTTCATACGCTGAAATGCATGAAACGTCATCTGATGATGCTTTAAAAACCAACGCCTTATTGTATAAGGCTCAAAACCCCGTTGACGTAAATCATAGTCTGATAATTTTTGTTCTGGGTTCTCTTCTAATAATGCTAATAGAGTTGCAACTTCTGTAGGCGTTTGGTCGGGTAAATATTGTGGTTTACAAATTTTACAAGGCCTGTAGCCGCTTAAAATCGCATCATGAGCGGAAGAAAAAAATTCTACATTTTCTTGCTTTGGTTTACGTGCAGTACAAATACAGCGGCAAAAAATCCCTGTAGTTTTAATTGCTGCATAAAAAATCCCATCATAACTTGGATCTTTGTTTAGTAATGCATAATACATTTCACTCGCTGTTAGATTCATCATCTTTTACCTTTAATAATTAGATTTATTGTCTATTTTAAGCATTGCTATGGATAGCAACCAACCGCAAAATTAACAACTATTTTATCACTAATTAGTTCAAAATTTTACTTACTCGGTGATTTTGAAGATATAGCTCTTCCGAGTTATAAAATAGCCTGCTAAACTAATATTATATTTGTGCATTAATCTAGAATTGGAATAAATCATGCGAGCTAGTCAATATCTGCTATCTACCCTAAAAGAAACCCCTGCTGATGCTGAAGTCATCAGCCACCAATTGATGCTTCGTGCTGGAATGATCAGAAAAGTAGCCTCAGGCCTTTATACATGGTTACCTACTGGCTATAGAGTCCTTAAAAAAGTTGAAAAAATTGTTCGTGAAGAAATGAACAAAGCCGGAGCAATAGAATTATTAATGCCGGTCGTCCAACCTGCGGACATTTGGCAAGAAAGTGGCCGTTGGGAACAATATGGACCTGAACTTTTACGCATCAAAGATCGCGGCGATCGTGATTTTGTCCTCGGTCCAACTCATGAGGAAGTGATTACCGACTTAGTGCGTAATGAAGTCAGTTCTTATAAACAATTACCATTAAATTTTTTTCAGATTCAAACTAAATTTCGTGATGAAGTTCGTCCTCGCTTTGGCGTGATGCGTTCTCGTGAATTCATTATGAAAGACGCATATTCATTTCATACCACGCAAGAATCGCTACAAAAAACTTATGAAACCATGTATGCCGCTTATAGTGCTATCTTTACTCGAGCAGGGCTTGATTTTAGAGCAGTACAAGCTGATACCGGATCAATTGGTGGAAATTGGTCACATGAATTCCAAGTACTCGCAGATAGCGGTGAAGATGATGTTGTTTTTTCAACCGAGTCTGATTATGCGGCAAATATTGAGAAAGCAGAAGCATTAGCGCCGACGATCACAAGGGCTGAACCAACAAAAGTGATGGAATTAATTGAAACGCCAAATGCAAAAACTATTGAAGAGCTGGTTAAGCAATTTAACTTAGCGGTTGAAAAAACCGTTAAAACACTTATTGTTAAAGCCGATCCAGAGAGTAAACATCAATTCATTGCTTTACTCGTACGTGGTGACCATACTCTCAACGAGTTAAAAGCAGAGAAACTTGAGCTCGTTGCTTCACCATTAGAATTTGCATCTGAACAAGAAATCTATACGGCAATCGGTGCTGGTCCAGGCTCGCTAGGCCCTGTTAATATTAAATTACCGGTAATTATTGATCGTGACGTTGCAGTAATGAGTGATTTTAGTGCGGGCGCAAATATTGATGGTAAACATTTTTTCAATATTAATTGGCAAAGAGATGTAAATTTACCTACAGTTGCCGACATTCGCAATGTGGTTGAAGGAGACCTAAGCCCAGATGGAAAAGGCACATTATTAATTAAACGCGGCATTGAAGTCGGCCATATTTTCCAACTTGGTACTAAATATTCTAAAGCCATGAATGCCACCGTACAGGGTGAAGATGGTCAAAATCATGTAATGATCATGGGTTGTTATGGTATCGGTGTAACGCGTATCGTCGCGGCGGCAATCGAGCAGCGCCACGATGAGCGAGGTATTATCTGGCCAGAAGCTATCGCTCCATTTAATGTCGCGATTATTCCAATGAACATGCATAAATCTGAAAAAGTACAGCAAACTGCAGAAAAATTATATGCAAAATTACAAGCTGCAGGCATTGACGTATTCTTTGACGATCGCAAAGAGCGCCCTGGCGTAATGTTTGCTGATGCAGAGCTTATCGGCATTCCACATACGATTGTGATTGGCGAGCGAAATCTTGATAATGGTGAAGTCGAGTATAAATATCGTGCAAATAGCGATAAACAGATGATCAGGGCTGATAGTATAATTGATTTTATAACGAGCAAGTGCCAGTAGATAATTAGCAAGGTTATAACGAAATAAAAAATCCCTTATTGATTTTAGATATAAGGGATTTTTATTTACCCTTTAGGTTTCCAACGCCTTAACAGCAAGGAATTAGTCACAACACTAACACTACTTAACGCCATCGCTGCCCCCGCAATTATGGGGTTAAGTAAGCCAAACGCGGCTAGTGGAACACCGATTAAATTATAAAAGAAAGCCCAAAATAAGTTTTGTTTGATCTTACTGTAAGTTTTTCTAGAGATATCAATTGCATCTGCAATTAATAGTGGGTTACCTCGCATTAAGGTCACTTCTGCCGTATGCATCGCAACGTCAGTACCGGTACCCATTGCAATACCAATATCGGCAGCAGCTAATGCTGGCGCGTCATTAACACCATCTCCAACCATCGCAACTTTACCGTAGCTTTTTTGCATTTGATAAATTTTATCTGCTTTATCTTGCGGCAATACCTGTGCCACAACTTCATCAATCGCAAGCGACTGGGCAACCGTATTCGCCGCGCTTTCACTGTCCCCGGTTAGCATAACCGTTTTAACACCTAAGCTGTGCAACGCTTCAATTGCAGGCTTAGCTTGCTCTTTTACTGTGTCAGAAAAACCTAACAATGCTAAAATCTTAATACTATTATCCGTTTTCTCTGCAAGCCATGATAAGGTATAGCCTTTATCTTGTAACTTACTAATGCTCTTTTGCCACTTACTAAAGTCAGCGTTTAACGAAATCAACCAGCGAGCACTACCTAAAATATAGCAATGGTTATTAACCGCCGCGGTAATTCCAGAGCCAGCAACATTAACTAGGTTTTGTGCATAACTATATTGCAGATTGAGAGTGTTGGCTTTATTCAATACCGCACTAGCGAGCGGATGTTCGCTGCCCAATTGCATTGATGCCGCTATTGCTAATAACTTGTGCTCATCTATTTCTGCCTGTGTTTCAAACACCACTAACTCTGGTTTACCAATAGTCAGTGTACCTGTTTTATCAAATGCGACGGCTTTAATACTATGCATGGTTTCTAGTGCTTGTGCGTCTTTAATCAAAATACCGTGACGAGCAGCAGCACCCGTTCCAACCATAATCGAGGTCGGCGTTGCCAGCCCAAGCGCACATGGGCAGGCAATCACTAATACCGCTACGGCATTAAGTAGCGCCTGCTGCCAATCATGACTAAAAATCCCCCAAGCGAGTAATGTCATAAAAGCAATCAGTAAAATTATCGGTACAAAGATAGCACTAATACGGTCAACTACCCTTTGAATAGGGGCTTTTTTAGCTTGTGCGGATTCAACCATGTGAATAATTTTAGCCAACATCGATTCGGCTTGAACTGCGGTAACCTTTACACGCAATAGTCCTTCACCATTAATTGCCCCCCCAGTGACAATGTCGCCAATGTCCTTACTGACAGGTAAACTTTCACCAGTTATCATTGATTCATCACTACTTGAAATACCCTCAACGATTACACCATCAACAGGAATTCGTTCGCTAGGTTTAATGATCACGATATCGTCAATATTTACTTGTTCAACCGGCAACGTTAATTCTTTCCCTTCGCGCCAGACCCTTGCGGTATTAGGGCGTAATGCACTAAGAGCCTCGATTGCCTGAGTTGTTTGATGCTTTGCTCTTGCCTCTAACCATTTACCAAATAAAATTAAGGTAATGATCACGGCAGAAGATTCAAAATAAAGATGTGGCATATGAGCGCTATGCCAATGTAAAACCAACTGATAAAGTGATAATCCATAAGCCGCCGTTGTCCCGATTGCCACTAATAGATCCATGTTACCAGCAAATGCTTTTACTGCTTTCCAGGCACTACGATAGAATCGTGCTCCCAAAATAAACTGGACCGGTGTAGCTAAAATTAACTGCGTCCAAGCAGGTAGCATCCAATGTAGACCAAATGGCTCTAATAACATGGGTAACATCAACGGTAACGAGAGCAATACAGCAATAATTACGGGCCATAATGATGGCTGCCTCGGTTTGATAATTTGCATTTTTTTATCATCAAAGAACGCTGCTTTATAGCCCGCATCCTCGACGGCTCGAATTAAGGCGGCAATATTAAGATGAGCACCTATAACCGTTGCTTTTTCTGTTGCTAAATTAACTTGCGCTGTTTTAACCCCGCTCACTCTGCTTAATGCTTTTTCCACTCGGTTAACACAAGATGCACAACTCATATCGCCGATAGATAAAATAATTTGCTGTTCATCTTTATCTATAGAAGGAATGGCAATAGCGTGATATCCACTATCATCAATTGCTTTAAGCAAAATATCGATATTAATATCATGTGAACTTTGAACTAGTGCTTTTTCAGTTGCCAAATTAACTGTCGCATCAACAACACCATCAATTTTATTTAGTGCTTTTTCAACCCTACTTACACACGAAGCGCATGACATTCCTTCGATAATAAACTGATATTCTGCCATTTAATCCACTCCCAATTTAAAGCATATAATGTGATATTATCACTGGAAATTTTATTCGTACAGAGACTAACTATAGATAATTGTGGTGTTTTGGCAGAAAATATGGTATAAAACCCGCGCATCTTTCTGTAACTGGAAGAGCGAAATAATTTAATTAACGTTATAACACACACATATTAGTACACTTTGCCGGGGTGCTTTGGTCAAAAATGGCTAGAGTCGGTTAAAGCGAATATGTGGAGGCATAACCCCAATCTATAATGAGGAAATCATGACTACAGTATCTATGCGCGATATGCTGCAAGCTGGTGTACACTTCGGACACCAAACCCGCTACTGGAACCCAAAAATGAAACCATTTATTTTTGGTGCTCGTAATAAAGTTCATATTATCAATCTTGAAAAAACAGTTCCTATGTTCAACGAAGCATTAGATATGCTAAATAAAGTGGCCGCTCGTCGTGGTAAAATTTTATTTGTTGGTACAAAACGTGCTGCAAGCGAAGCGGTTAAGCAAGCGGCTGAAAGCTGTGGACAATTTTATGTCAATCACCGTTGGTTAGGTGGTATGTTGACTAACTGGAAAACAGTTCGTCAATCAATTAAACGTTTAAAAGATTTAGAAACGCAATCACAAGACGGAACTTTTGATAAATTGACCAAAAAAGAAGCGTTAATGCGTGCTCGAGAAATGGCTAAATTAGAAAATAGCCTTGGTGGTATTAAAAATATGGGTGGCTTACCAGATGCGATTTTTGTTATCGGGGCAGACCATGAACATATTGCAATAAAAGAAGCTAACAACTTAGGGATTCCTGTTGTTGCTATCGTTGATACCAACTCAAATCCAGATGGCATTGACTATGTTGTTCCTGGCAATGATGATGCAATTCGTGCTATTCAACTATATGCAAATGCAGTAGCAAGTACGGTAAGTGCTGGGCGCGAACAAAATCAAGCTCCTGTTGTAGAAGCAGCATTTATTGAAGAGCCAGCAACAGCAGAATAATTTATTTATAAATTATTTATCTATGAACAGGAGGAGTTCGCTCCTCCTATCTTGTGTATCAAATACAGTTTGCCGAAGATTACCTTGGGTGAACGACAGATTTAACAGAGGGTAAAAACATGGCTGAAATAACTGCCTCTATGGTTAAAGAACTGCGTGAAAGAACGGCCGCAGGTATGATGGAATGTAAAAAAGCACTAGTTGAAGCAAATGGTGATATTGAACTCGCTATCGACAATATGCGTAAATCAGGTCAAGCAAAAGCAGCTAAAAAAGCAGGGCGTGTTGCTGCTGAAGGGACAATTATTTCTAAAATTTCAGCAGATAAACAATTCGGTGTCATTCTAGAAATTAACTGTGAAACAGACTTCGTGGCAAAAGATGCCGGTTTCCTAGCGTTTAGTGAAAAAGTCGCAGCAGCAGCATTGGCTGATCGCATTAGTGATATCGGGACATTGCAAGCTAAATTCGAAGAAGAAAGAACAGCATTAGTTGCTAAAATTGGTGAAAATATTGGCATTCGCCGCATTGCAGAAGTCAGTGGCAATGTCGTTGGTAGCTATCAACACGGAGCCCGCATTGGCGTATTAGTTGCGGCAAATGGTGCTGATGATGAATTAGTTAAGCATATTGCAATGCATATTGCGGCAAGCAAACCTGAGTACGTCGACCCATCAGATGTTCCTTCAGATGTTGTTGAACATGAACGTCAAATTCAAATTGATATTGCAATGCAATCTGGTAAGCCTCGTGAAATCGCAGAAAAAATGGTTGAAGGCCGTATGCGCAAATTCACTGGTGAAGTATCTTTAAATGGTCAACCATTTGTTATGGATCCTGCTAAAACAGTTGGTGAGTTGCTAAAAGAGAAAAACGCGACTGTTGCAACATTTATTCGTTTTGAAGTAGGTGAAGGTATTGAGAAAGTTGAAGTAGATTTCGCTGCAGAAGTAGCAGCAATGTCAAAACAATCTTAATTGCCGATTAAAATAGCAAAACCGCCTTCTAGGCGGTTTTGTTTATGATCAAAATACTTTAGAATTATATCCACAAGTTAATTATTAATTTAATTCATAGGATTTTTCTGCTATGACAAAACAAACTCCCTACTATAAACGTGTTCTTTTAAAGCTAAGTGGTGAAGCACTACAAGGTGATGAAGGTTTCGGTATTGATGCATCTGTTCTTGATAGAATGGCCTTAGAGATTAAAGAACTAGTCGAAATGGGTGTTGAAGTTGCAGTTGTTATTGGCGGTGGTAATTTATTTAGAGGAGCTGGTCTAGCTAAAGCGGGCATGAACCGTGTTGTTGGCGATCATATGGGAATGCTTGCAACCGTGATGAATGGTCTAGCGATGCGTGATGCACTACATCGAATTGAAATTAACGCGCGTTTAATGTCGGCAATTCCATTGAATGGTGTATGTGATGACTACCGTTGGACAGAAGCGATTAGCTTGCTTAAGCATGGTAAAGTGGTTATTCTTTCAGCTGGAACCGGAAACCCTTTTTTTACTACCGATTCTGCCGCCTGCTTACGAGGAATTGAAATTGAAGCTGATGTAGTATTAAAAGCGACGAAAGTCAATGGTGTTTACTCCGCCGATCCTATCAAAGATCATAATGCAACATTATTTAAAACTCTAAATTACGGGAAAGTGCTAGATGATGAGCTCAAAGTCATGGATCTTGCCGCTTTTACCCTTGCTCGTGATCATAATCTACCTATCTGTGTTTTTAATATGAACAAACCAGGTGCTTTAAAGAGAGTGATTCTTGGGGAACCAGAAGGAACACTTATTAACAATGATGTCACAATAAGTTGCTAATTATAGAAAAGAAGGTTTTATATTATGCTAAATGAGATACAAAAAGACGCTCAGGATAGAATGGAAAAAAGCTTAGATGCTTTCCAAAATCACATTGGCAAAATCCGTACAGGACGAGCCTCACCAAGCTTACTTGATAATATCATGGTTGAATATTATGGTAGCGCTACACCACTACGCCAACTAGCAAACGTTGTCGCTGAAGACTCAAGAACCCTTGCTATTACTGTATTTGATAAATCACTTACCCCCGCTGTTGAAAAATCAATTCTCGCATCAGATTTAGGGTTAAATCCCGCATCAACAGGTACAGTTATTCGTGTTCCACTACCACCATTAACGGAAGAACGACGCCGTGATTTAACAAAAATCGTCCGAAGTGAAGCAGAGCAAGGCCGAGTTTCAATCCGTAACGTAAGACGTGATGCCAATGAGCAAATTAAAGTATTATTGAAAGATAAATCTATCTCTGAAGATGATGAACGCAAAGCTCAAGATATCATTCAAAAGTTAACGGATAGTATGATTAAAAAACTTGATGCCGTTCTCGCGGATAAAGAAAAAGAACTAATGGAATTTTAGTTTTGTAATATTATTAATAATGTTATTAAAAAAAGCCGAGTAGTGACTAACTCGGCTTTTCTATTTGTTAAAAACACACGATTAAGCTTCAATAGCCACGCGTAGTTTTTGTAGTGCATTTTTCTCTAACTGGCGTACTCGTTCAGCTGAAACATTGTATTTAGTCGCTAGTTCTTGCAATGTTGATTTACTATCATCAACGTCAAGCCAACGAGCTTTAATAATATCCTGACTACGCTGATCTAACTGCGATAGCGCATCGTGCAGTTTATCCGTTGCGTCATTCTCCCAATTATCATTTTCAATTGACTTTGAAAAATCTGAACTGGAATCTTCTAAATACAGTGCTGGGGCTACAATAGAATTGTCATCATCATCATTATCAATATCAAACGACATATCTTGCGCTGACATTCTTGATTCCATTTCTAACACATCTTTTCGTGTCACACCAAGCTCATCAGCAACAATGCCAACTTCATCATGGCTAAACCATCCTAAACGTTGCTTGGATTTGCGTAGATTAAAGAATAATTTACGCTGTGCTTTAGTTGTGGCAACTTTGACTATTCGCCAATTTTTTAGTACATACTCATGAATTTCAGCTTTGATCCAATGAACCGCAAATGAAACTAAACGCACCCCCATCTCAGGGTTAAAACGACGAACGGCCTTCATGAGGCCAATATTACCTTCTTGGATCAGATCTGCTTGCGGTAAACCATACCCAGAATAACCGCGAGCGACATGTGCAACAAAACGAAGATGAGACAAAATAAGCTGCCTTGCAGCATCAACATCATCATGATAATAGAGCTTTTCACCTAATGCTTTTTCTTCCTCTGCGCTTAACATTGGATAAGTGTTAATCATGCGCAGATAAGATTCAATATTACCTTGTGGGATCAAAGCAACCGATGGTATTTTTATGTTGTTACTCATATAAAAACTCCCCCTACGTATTTTTTATTTGCTGTTATTTCAATAGAAACAACAAACTAATATTCTGATTATCAAATAATAGTTAATATTACTGATAGTTCTTAATTAGACCATGAAAATGTGATTCAGTTCACATTTTTATCAATAAATAAATATTTAGTCAACCGTTCTAATAATAAAACCACCCGTTAACCAATATGAGCCATGTTTAAATACTTTTTCGTTGCAACCAGTGCAGACAGCCAGCCGATTATTGTTGAAATAAGCGCAATAAATAATGCTTCATCCCAGTTCAAACCTTCTATTTTAAATATTGTTCCAAAAATAGACGAAACATTCAAGATGATCGCATCAATTTGAAAGATAAATATTTCCGATAGAATTAATGCGATGACACCACTGACAAAACCATTAAATATTCCACTATATAAAAATGGACGTAAAATAAACCCCTCTGTAGCGCCAATAAGCTGCATAACCACAATAGTTTGGCGCCTAGCAAAAATAGCCAATCGAATGCTATTACCAATCACTAAAGAAACAGCAATCATCATCAGTATCGAAATAGTCCAAACAATGGTTTTGACCATGTCAGTTAGGGCGGTTAAGCGGGTAAACCAACTATCATCTAGCCGAACATCCTCAACGCCGTTTAGTTCAATAATTTGTGCCTGAACAGCATGCAATACGCTAGTTTGTTTAGCATCCTCTTTCGGGATGACTATTGCAACAGCGGGCAACGGATTTTCATCAAGTAAATCAATAGCATCATTAAATCCCGACCAAAGTTTAAACTCATCTAATGCTTCATCACGAGAAAGATAACTAATATTTTCGACCTCAGAATATAACTTTATTTTAGCCAATAGCTCATTCGTTTGCTCCGCTGTTAACGATTTATCTATATATACGGTTAAATTTGGCGTTGGGTACCATTGATGCGCTGCTTGGTTAGCATTTTTCCATAGTAAATAACTAATCGTTGGTAAAGTGATTGAAATAGCGATAACAATAATAGTCAATAATGAGGCTAGAATATGCTGACGAAAATCATTAAAAACATTTTGCCATGCATATTGAATTTGCCTTTTCCAGCGAGAAAAAAAAATATTATCGTCTGTTTGCTGATTTTTATTCCTACGCGCTAACATGACTATCTCCAATCAAGCGTCCTTGACTTAAGTTCAAAACTCGATGATGTTTGCGCCTAATTAATCCCATGTTATGCGTGGCCATTAACACGGTTACACCACTTTGATTAAATTCCTCAAATAATTTTAAGACATCTTTTGATAGTTTATCATCTAAATTACCTGTCGGTTCATCGGCAAGTAATATTCTTGGCTTATTAACAATCGCTCTGGCTATACCCACCCGCTGCTGCTCTCCACCAGATAATTGAATAGGATAAAATTTCATTTTATCAATTAGCCCAACTTTATCTAACGCCGCCGAAACTCGACGACGGATCTCTTCTATCGGTTTACCTAAAATAATAAGAGGAATAGCAACATTATCATATACTGAATGATCCATCAGCAATTGATGATCTTGAAAAATCATACCGATTTTACGGCGTAAAAATGGAATATCTTGTTTTCTTAACTGATTGACATCATGGCCGTTTAGCAGCACCCGTCCATCATTAGCACGATCCAGTCCGCAGATTAAACGTAGTAAAGTGCTTTTCCCCGCGCCAGAATGACCCGTTAGGAAAGCCATTTCGCCATCAGCAAGAGAAAAATTAATATTCTGTAAAGCAGGCTTGCCGCCAGAATATACTTTACTCACTCGGTCAAATCGAATCATGGATTTTCACTGTCACCTTTATCATCATCAAAAAGAGCATCAATAAAATCACTGGCAATAAAAGGCCTTAAATCGTCGATTTTTTCCCCAACACCAATATAACGAATAGGAATACCCAATTGATCTGCTATACTAAAAATAACACCACCTTTTGCTGTACCGTCTAACTTCGTTAGTGTTATCCCTGTTAATCCAACCACGTCATTAAATATCTTCGCTTGACTAATTGCATTTTGACCTGTGCTTGCATCAATCGTTAACATAATTTCATGAGGGGCATTATCATCTTGTTTTTTCAGAACACGAACTATTTTCTTTAGCTCATCCATTAAATGAGATTTATTTTGTAATCGCCCTGCGGTATCGGCAATTAATACATCTATTTTTCTTGACTTCGCCGCTTGTAAGGCATCAAATATTACGGAAGCAGAATCCGCATTAGTATGTTGGGCGATGACAGGAATATTATTACGCTCACCCCAGACTTGCAACTGCTCAACTGCTGCGGCTCTAAACGTATCTCCCGCAGCAAGCATGACCGACTTGCCTTCCTGTTGAAACTGCTTGGCTAATTTACCTATCGTCGTCGTCTTACCTACGCCGTTGACACCAACCATTAAAATAACAAAAGGCGTGTGCTTATTAAGATCTAATGGTTCGTCGACTTTAGTCAAAATATTTTCCATTTCTGCCTTAAGCAAACCATGTAAAGCGTCGGCATCTTTAAGCTGTTTCCGCGAAGCATGCTCAGTGAGCGAATGAATCATTTTCTGTGTCGTATCAACACCAACATCAGCAATTAACAGTTGCTCTTCTAGCTCTTCAAAAAGATCGCTATCAATTTTTCTACCTTTAAACAAAGATACAAAACCAGAACCAATATTTTGCTTGGTTTTAAATAATCCATTTTTTAAGCGAGCAAAAAAGCCCACTTTTTGTTGTTCTGTCATTTGAACAATAACTCCGATAATATCTTATTACTTATTAAAATTTGCTGTCTATTATTGACTAAAAATCAGCTTATAACAAACTACATTATATACACTTAGTCCTTTAATAGACAGTTTAGCCCAATCAAAACTGACTCAGCGCCTTATCATTTACGTTAAGACATTTACCATCGCTTATGATTCATTAGCAATTCTTGATGCTAATTGAATTTGCTCATCAGTTGGGACTTTTCCAGTATAAAGAATAAATTGCTCAACTGCCTGTAAAATCATCACTTCACGCCCTGAAATAGTTATCTGCTTGTGTTTCAATGCCTCGTTAATCAATGGTGTATTAACTGGCATGGCAACTACGTCAAAGACAACAGTAGCATGTTTAACTAGATCCGCAGAAAATGATAACTTATCTGAGTCAGAGCTACCTGCCATACCGATAGGTGTTGCATTAACTAAAATATCATAATGACTTTTTGGTGTCGTTAACGCTAAAAAGCCATACTTATCTGCTAGCTTTTGCGCTGAAACGCCATTACGCGCAAGAATAGTCACATTCCTAAAACCAGCATCATAAAATGCAGCAATAACGGCCTTGGCCATGCCACCAGTACCGTGAATAATAACTGATTGCTCTTGTTTTAGCGCATATTGAGTAATTAATTTGCGAATCGCAATATAATCAGTATTATAAGCAGTTAAATAGTTATTATCATTGACAATCGTATTGACCGAATCAATGGCTAAAACCGAATCAGTCAATTTATCTAAAAAGGGAATGCACGCTTCTTTAAATGGCATCGAAATCGCGCAACCTCGAATACTTAATGCCCGAATACCCTTTATTGCATCTTCAATATTTTGAGTAGAAAAAGCCTTATAAATATAATTAAGTCCTAGCTGTTGATACAAGCTATTGTGAAATTTTGTACCAAAATTACCTGGTCTTGCAGACAAAGACATACAAAGTTTGGTATCTTTATTAATCATCTATCTTCTCCTCAGTATTGATGCTAGTTTATTTAGTTAAATAGCTCTGTTTGTGTTAGCGCTTGCCATTTTCCTAAAGTAAGTGAATGTTCAAATAAATTAAATTCGCCAATCTGCACTCGTACAAGCCTCAAGCAGGGAAACCCAACAGCGGCACACATACGCCTAACTTGGCGATTTTTTCCTTCTGTTATCGTGATACTTAACCATGATGTAGGGATTGCTTTACGTTCGCGAATTGGTGGCTCTCGTTGCCAAAGAGAAGTTGGCGTTTCAATTATGTTAACTTTTGCTGGTTGAGATATAAATTCTTTCAATCGAACGCCTTTTTGCAATTGGTTAATCGCATTAGGCGTAACTAATCCGTCTACTTGAGCCCAATACGTTTTGGGTAGTTTAAATTTCGGTGACGCAATTTTTGTTTGTAATTTACCATCATTAGTTAACAACAATAATCCTTCACTATCCGTATCTAGTCGACCAGCAGGATAAAATTCAGGTAACTCAATATATTGTTTTAGACTTGGGTATGTATCGTGCTGAGAAAACTGACAAATAACCCCATACGGTTTATTAAATGCAATAAGTGACGTCGCCATGATATGAATATCTTATGTTATTTACTAAGTAAGATTATACACAAAATTTATCAATATTCGTGTGATAAAAAAGAATAGATAAAAAAAGCCGAGCATTTCGCTCGGCAAAAGCTGATACAAAAAATCAAACTACATTAATTTTCTCATTGTATCTGCAATTTTTTCTGCTTGCGGACCAATAATGATTTGAGCGCCTGTTTTGCCTAACTTCACGACACCTTTAGCGCCAAGAATTTTCGATTTTTCGGTATCGACTAATGAAGAGTCTTTTACCGTTAGGCGTAATCTAGTAATACAAGCCTCTACATTGGTAATATTATCTTTGCCACCAGAGGCTTCTAAATATTTAAGCGCTATTTGCTCTAAATCATCTTCTTTATCATTATTAACTTCTTCGGCGTTAGTCTGAGTGACATCTTGATTATAGTTAAAATCATCCTCTCGACCCGGCGTTTTAATATTAAAAATTTTGATACTAAAGTAGAAAATAATAAAGTAGAGAGCCCCAAAAACAAGACCGATAGGGATTAATAGACCTGGCTTGGTCGCAAGTCCCCAATTTAAGATATAATCAATTAAACCAGCTGAAAAACCAAAACCATGCAATATGCCTAAAGAGTTAACAACTATCATGGAAATACCGGCCAAAATAGCATGTATAACATATAGTAATGGCGCCAAAAAGAGGAAAGTAAATTCGATAGGCTCGGTGATACCAGTCAAAAATGCGGTAAACGCGACAGAGACTAGCAAACCCCCAATTCGGCTACGATTAGCTTTTGGTGCAGCAAAATACATTGCTAATGCCGCGCCAGGTAATCCAAACATAAAGATAGGGTATGCCCAAGCCATATAAACACCAGCGGTTGGATCGCCAGCAAAGAATCGGTTTAAATCACCTCGGATAATCGAAGGCGCAATTTCGGTGATAACACTTCCCACAATGGGGTTATTATGCACATCAACTACACTTCCGCCCAGAGCAAGATCTTTTACAACATCAGGACTTAAACAAATAAAGTGCTGAGTTGCTTCTAAACCACCGACGGCAATCACTTCATATGTCACTTTCGTGCATTCGCCCAAGAAACCAAACCAAAAAACTGAGTGCAAAATATAGTGTAAACCAAATGGAATTAACGCTCGATTCATAACGCCATAAGTAAACTCGCCGATAGCGCCGCTACTTGATACAAATAAGCTGAAACTATTAATTCCATTTTGTACATAAGGCCAAATTTCGCCGCAAATAAAGGCTAATATTAAACAAATCAGACCGGTCATTATGGGTACAAAGCGTTTTCCACCAAAAAATGCAAGATAATCGGGTAATTTAATATTATGGAAAAGATTATAAGAATGCCCGGCAACAATACCAGCTATAACACCACCAAAAAACGATAGGTTCAATTTGACATCACTCACCACAACGACTAGAGAGTTAGCAATTTCATTGCCATTTTTATCTAAAGCAGGCGAAACCCCTGGTATTAATTGGTGCAGTTTGGCAATAACACCGCCGTCTTTAACAATAAAACTGTATGCTTGTTCTAAATTATCCTTCAATACATAGGTGACATCAGTATAGTTACCTAATACCTCGGTTCCTTTCGTTAAGATAAAATACCCAACAGCCCCGGCTAAAGCTGCAGCGCCAGCACCATCTTTAGATAAACCAACAGCAATCCCTAAAGCAAATAATAAAGGTAAGTTGTCAAATATACTACCGCCCGCAACAGAAATAAACGGTATATTCAATACGTCAGGCTGACCTAAGCGCAATAAAATTGCTGCGATAGGTAATGTTGCAATAGGTAGCATCAAGGATTTACCGAGGCGCTGTAAATAAGCTAATATTCCCATAAGGGCTCCATAAATAATAACAAAACATGTAGTGTCCAGCCTATATTTGACACGATAATATTTTTCTCCGCAAATTAATTATGCTATTTTGTGATGTAAATCACTAATTATTGTAGTGAATATGATGATATTATAAACAATTCATGCTTATTTATTTTTTTTAGTAAAAAAACTTTTGTAAAAATAAAAAATATTAGTTACAGTAAATATAACTGTTGATTCAAATTAAATAAAATTAAAACGGAGCAATGATATGAGATTAATTCCATTACAAAATGCACAGCAAGGCGGAGCCTGGGCAGCTAATTATATTGTAGAGCAAATTAATAGATTTAACCCAACAGCGGATAAACCTTTCGTGTTAGGGTTACCAACGGGAAGCTCACCGCTATTGATGTATAAACAATTAATTAAACACTTTAAAGCTGGTAGGGTTAGCTTTAAAAATGTAGTAACGTTCAATATGGACGAATACGTAGGGATCCCCGAAGATCATCCTCAGAGCTATCACACGTTTATGTATGAAAATTTTTTCAATCATGTCGATATTAACCCTAACAATATTCATATCTTAAATGGTAATGCAAGCGATGTAGATAAAGAGTGCCAGCAGTATGAAGAAAAAATGAAATCATATGGAAAAGTAAACCTTTTTGTTGGTGGCGTGGGTCAAGATGGTCATATCGCATTTAATGAACCAAGCTCATCATTGTGTTCACGCACTCGAATCAAAACATTAACAGAAGATACCCGGATTGCTAATTCCCGCTTTTTTGATAATGATATAAATCAAGTGCCTAAATATGCTTTAACAATAGGTGTCGGTACACTGATGGATGCAGAAAAAGTATTATTATTGGTATTTGGCCACAATAAAGCGCTCGCATTGCAAGCCGCTATTGAGGGTTCAGTTAACCATATGTGGACAGTAAGTATTTTGCAAACTCACCAAAAAGCAATTATTGTTTGTGATGATCCAAGTACCAATGAATTAAAAGTAAAAACATTAAAATACTTTAAGCAACTTGAAATTGATAATTTAAAAGTAGATATACTTTAATATTATTTTGTATAAACACATTGATTTTTTAAATAAGAGTAAATTTTATGTATGCATTAACAAATTGCCGAATCTACACTGGGATGGAAGTACTTTATGATCATGCGGTCATCATCGATGATAATAGAATTTCAATGATTTGCCATAATGACAACATTCCGCATAATATTACGATTGAAAATTTACAAGGTGCAATATTAGCACCTGGATTTATTGATATTCAGCTCAATGGTTGTGGGGGGGTTCAATTTAATGAAGAAATCGACGCACTCAGTATCGAAACGCTAGACATTATGCAGCAAACTAATTTACTCTCAGGCTGCTCAAGTTATCTACCAACCTTGATCACCTCCAATGATGAGTTTATGCGTAAAGCGGTTGAAGTAATGCGCGAGTATTTAAAAAGCCATAGCAACCAAGCCTTAGGTCTTCACTTAGAAGGCCCATACATCAATCCAGAAAAAAAAGGCATTCACAATATTAATTACATTCGTAAACCCGATCAAGCCATGATTGATTTTTTGTGCGAAAACGCCGATGTAATTAAAATCATAACGTTAGCGCCAGAAAAAGTAGAGATAAGCTTTATTCAGCAATTAACGAGAGCTGGGATTCGAGTTTCTGCAGGGCATTCTAATGCAACTTATGAAGAGACCAGAGCAGGGTTTAATGCAGGAATTAGGATGGGAACACATCTTTTTAATGCTATGCCGGCAATGACCGGACGCATGCCTGGCGTGGTGGGTGCGATTTATGATGAGTCAGAAGTTTATTGCGGAATTATCGCAGATGGGCTACATGTTGACTGGGCAAATATTCGCAATTCTCAAAAAATTAAACGCGACAAATTAATCTTAATTACTGATGCCATACTACCTGTTGGTACGAATATTGAACAATGTACTTTTGGTGGTAAAACAGTTTATTACAAAGATGGTAAGTGTACTGATGCCAATGGAACGCTAGGTGGTTCAGGTCTAACAATGATAGAAGCCGTTAAAAATAGCGTTAACCATGCCGGCTTTGCTTTAGAAGAAGCACTGAGAATGGCGGCATTATATCCAGCGAAAGCAATTGGCGTTGATCATATGCTCGGGACAATTACAGCAGGTAAAGTTGCTAATTTAGTTGCCTTTGATCATAATTTCGTTATACAAAAAACGATTGTTAACGGTAAATTATAAATCACCAACATGAAGCATGTTATATCATTGTTAATTGTGTAGTATAGATAAAAGCAATGATATAACTCGTATTTAATTACAACAAAGTGTGCAACTTACTACCAATTGAGTATATAATTCTTCTCATAGAATAAATAAACTAAGGTAATGATGGTCGATGGCATTGAACTATTTAAATTTAGTCGGTAATGCAGAGTTAGTAAAACAACTCAATTATGCCATGATTTATCGATTAATTATTCAGCAAAGCCCTATTTCACGAATACAGTTAGCAGAAACAAGCCAATTAGCGCCAGCAAGTATTACAAAGATCACCCGCCAACTATTGCAAAAAAAACTTATTAAAGAAGTCGATATCCAACAATCTACTGGTGGTCGACCAGCTGTTTCGATTGAAGCTAAGTTCGAAAATTACCAATCTATTGCAATCCAACTGAGTCGAGCCCACGTTACCATTGAACTTTATGATCTTGGCGGTAATAGCCTTGTGTTTAAACGCTATCCGCTTACTGATTTCACTCAACGGCTCGCTCAACATTATTTAATCAATTTAATTGAACTATTCTGTAATGACCACAGCAAAAAAATTAAAAATTTAATTGCGCTTTCGGTTGTAATGCCAGGGGTTATTGACTCAGTTAATGGTATTGTTCGCTACACACCTCATATTACTGTCAATAACTGGCCACTTGCTGAAATTTTGCAGCAAAAATTTCATATTTCAGTTTTCGTTGGTAACGATGTGCAAAGCTTAGCGTTAGCTGAAAGCTATTTTGGCTCAACACAAAATATACAAGATTCAATTTTAATTCGCGTTCATCGCGGTGTTGGCTCTGGTGTAATTATTAACCAGCAATTATTGATGAACCATAATCAAAGCGCTTGCGAAGTAGGCCATATTCAAGTTAATCCATTAGGCCAGCGTTGCCATTGTGGCAATTTTGGCTGCCTTGAAAATCAAGTAGCTAATACTGCAATAGAAAATAGAGCTAAATTATTAATTGCACAAGGGTATCCGAGTAAATTGACAGAGAATAAATGCGATATCGTGAAAATTTGTCAATTAGCAAACCAAGGTGATGAATTAGCCGGCAAATTAATCCAAAATGCCGGCGAAAACTTAGGTAAAGCGGTTGCGATTATGGTTAATATTTTTAATCCACAACGCATTGTCTTAGCTGGCGAAATAACTAAATCACCGGAAATATTACTTAATGCAGTCAATAGTGTGCTTTATTCACAAAGCCTACAGCAGCTACGCGAAAATTTATCGATCAGTTGTTCTACGTTAAATGATTATTCTGCTATCGGGGCATTCGCCTTAGTTCAACAGGCTCTATTTAACGGTTCACTATTAATGACGATCCTTGAGAAGGACCAGTAAAGTTAACTCACGGCTATCAGCCGTAAGTTATAAGTGTTAACGTAAAATTCTTAACATTCTACGTAACGGTTCTGCTGCGCCCCATAGCAGTTGATCACCAACCGTAAATGCAGATAAAAAGTCTTTCCCCATATTGAGTTTACGTAAACGCCCGACTGGTGTAGATAAGGTTCCTGTTACGGCAACGGGTGTTAGTTCTTTCATCGATAATTCTCGCTCATTAGGAATTACTTTTACCCAATCATTATGTGCAGATAATAATTGTTCAATATCAGGTATGCCAATATCTTGCTTAAGTTTAATCGTAAATGACTGACTATGACAACGCAGCGCGCCGACACGAACACATAAACCATCAACAGGAATAATGCTTGAGCTAGCTAAAATTTTATTCGTTTCTGCCTGCCCTTTCCATTCTTCTCGGCTTTGGCCATTATCTAATTGTTTATCAATCCATGGAATCAAGCTACCTGCCAATGGCACGCCAAAATTATCCGTTGGCAGTGAACCATCACGCATTTTCGCTGTCACTTTCTGCTCAATATCTAAAATCGAAGAATGAGGGTCAGATAACTCTTTTGCGATATCGGCATGTAACATGCCCATTTGCGTTAAAAGCTCACGCATATGCCGTGCTCCGCCACCGGAGGCCGCTTGATAAGTGGATACCGAAACCCAATCAACTAAATCGGCAGCGAACAACCCACCGAGCGACATAAGCATTAAACTAACAGTGCAGTTACCGCCAACAAATGTTTTTATGCCTCGATTTAAAGCACTATCAATATTAGCGCAATTAACTGGATCAAGAATAATAATCGCCTCATCTTCCATGCGCAGAGTTGAGGCCGCATCAATCCAATAGCCTTGCCAACCTGAAGCACGTAATTTAGGATAAATATCAGAGGTATAGTCACCGCCTTGGCAAGTAACAACAACATCTAATGCTTTAAGTGCATCAATATCATAAGCATTATGTAAAACACTGGTTTTACCCGTAAAAGAAGGTGCATCTTGACCAGCTTGGGAAGTTGAAAATAAAATAGCATTAATACCATCAAAATCATGCTCCTCTATCATACGCTGCATCAAAACGGAACCAACCATGCCTCGCCAACCAATAAAACCAACATTTTTCATAATCAATTATCCATAAGTTAAACTGAATGTTATTTTAAATGGGCAAACTACCCCAAACAATTTATGTCTAGCTATTAAAGCAAAATATCAGTATAAAACAAGCAGGATAATAAATTATTTTAGAAGCAGGGCTTATTATAAAAGGGAATTATGTGTTTTTGATATAAGCATAATGGGAATTTAAAAGCCGGTACGACCTATAAGCTTGATCATACCGACAACTAATGAGCGCGCAATTTAATTGTGATTTAAAAGCTATCGGTGGTCTTAAATCCACCACCACCACTTGATGAGGTAGAAGAAAATCCACTACCTCTTGACGAGCTAGACGAACCTGATGAAAAGCCACTACTCGATGGACGACGATGAGAAGAACGTGGTGTCGTAGAACTACTTCCCCATCCAACCGACCATCCACTACTTGATGAGTGATTTCTATTTATGTGTATACGATTTGCAATAATGGCATGAACTATCGTCTCAGGAAAAACTGCTTCGTCGAGTAATTTATCTAATAGTCCGTTTAGATTAGATGATGAAATATCGTATTCATAAAAATCGCTAGGAATATTATTTTTTTTAAAGATAAAAAATACTTGATTAAAACGATTATAAGTTTGCTCAAGCGCTTCACTATTCTGTTTTAGTTTTGAAAGCTGCATTTCCAATTGATGTATTTGTTTTTGTAGCGTAGATAACGTTTGTAACAAAATATCATCTTCTATCGACTTAGTTTGTAACGTTAAGCGTTCAAGTGTGCTGATTGACTGCTGTTGCATAATATCGGCCAATTGATTGGCAATTTTATGGAATTGGTTTCCTTGACCTCGTTCAGTATTATTCAAATCTTGGTAGGCTTTTTCTTTCTTTTTCTGATAGCTTGCTAAAATTTGTTCTACTTGTATGCGTTCTATGCTCAGTTGTGGCAATTTTAACTTATTTTCTATTTCTTGCTCTTTCTGCTCTTTTTGTTGAAAAATTAATTGATACAATTCTTTCTTATTATCATAGCGATATTGTGATTCTTTAAGTAATGACTCGAGTATTTTTTGATTTTTATAATTTTCTGCAAAGTTGATATACCTCGCGACCCATGCATCTAAGTTACGAAAAATCCAAAAGCCACGATAAAACTTCTCACCAAACCCTCTTTTTATTAGGTAATGATAACAGCGATTTTGATGATACTGAGCGAGTTTTTGTGAAAATTCTCTTTGCGATTCATTAAATGCTAGTGCTTCTTTTTCCAGACTTTCTTCAGCCTCTTTAAATCGTTCAAATAGCGATAGATAGTCGGAGTCACTTTCTAAGAGCATGGCCTTTTCTACAGTTAATTTATCTATTTTTGAAAGTGTATTAGAAAGCTTACCTTGATATTCAAGTGTTAGCTGTTCAAACTCTCGGAAACTGTTTTTTAATTGAGCAAATAATTCATGCAGCTGCGTAATCAGCATTTGTATTTGCTGATTATCATTTTCTGGTGGCTCTAATAAAAATATCGCCGCTATTTTTTGATATATTGTTACTTGTTCTCGCTTTAAATTTAATATCTGTTGATGTGTATCTTCAAGCTGCTGATTCGCAGAGTTTAAAAAGTCCTTAAACTCATCAATTCTCTTACTAATTATACTCTCAACTATTCTCGCCTGCATGCACTACCACTCCAAAATTCTGCCAGCTTTAACTGAAATAGGGCAGTCAAATTCTAAACGACCAATAGGCTTATTACAAAGTTGTACGTTATCAATATGGCCATCTTGTACTTTATCGGCTTTGACTTGATCAAAAAGATCTCGACTAACTTGTTGGCCAAACATATCAACTCGTTTTGTCTTGCCTGTCTCGATACTTTTTACCCACAATGACTCTGAATGCCCAAATAAGCTCATCGGCCTTACGATTAAGAACCAAGACTTACCATTACTATTATAGGTGCGCTCTACCCCTGATTTGTAACCTACTTCATCGACAATCGTTAATACCAATGGTGTTTGCGCAAGCTTAATATAGTAAGCAATCATATTATTATAGTCATCGACATTATCAAAGCGAAGCGCTTTTAAGTCGGTTTTCAGTGCTGTTTGCAATGCTGTTAACTGCATTAGATCAGCGGGTGGCACATTAAGCGATTTTAGTTGTGCCATATCCGCTTGCATTTTACCTTCTAGCATTTTCACTTTATCAACTGAATCATAAAGCCTTTCAATATAATTGAAATCAGTGCCCACTACGCCACGATTTAATTCATCAATAGCAGAATCAACAGCAATTTGTAAAATAGGATAATGTTTACTCGCCTGTATAAATTTTGGATTATTAATTAATTGCACTAGCTTATGATCATTTTCAGTTAACGCACGCAATTGGGAAATCTGTGAGGCTATTGCTGATAATTTATCTTTGGCAAAAAAGTCTATTTTTTTTAATTCGTTAAAGATTTTTTCTACTTCACCTGCTGTTAAAGAATCTTCGATTATAGGTTTAATTATTGGTGGTACTATTTCTTGATTAAGAAGCTCACTAATTGATATTCTAAGTTTTTTTACCGAAGTTTGCGCATACATAATATCCTGCTCATTAAGTGATTTTAATTCATAATTCAGATCAACTAACGATTGCTTAGATGTGAGGATATTATTATAGGCTAAATTTATATTTTTTTCGAGTTGCGTCATATTTGTAAATGAAACAAAATCAACCATTAGCAACACAAACAACAAGAATCCGATAACGGGCAGCCAAGAATTCCTTATTACATAACAAAAAATGAGTATATTTTGAAGTTTAGAACGCTTGGGAGCATTAAACCGTAAGCGGTTATCAAACCAAAGGTTAATACCATCATCGATAATTTTATTATCGACGACGAATCCTTTAGTTTGATAATAATCTATTATTTTTTCCGCCAAATTATGACGCAACTTATCACGATCAAGGTGCTCAAGTAGTAATTGCTGTTTTTGGTATAGCTCATCAATAATCGCCATTGCCCCCAATTGATCGCTAAGTTTAATCTCTTGCACTAAGCACTAGCCTTCAAAATAATATTGTTAAAACGCCGTTTCCCATCTTCAACAACACGATCTATTTCTTGGGCATTGCTGATAGACTCATTTCTTAATTCGGCTATGAGTCGATGGCTAGACTCTTGATAATTAATAATCGCTTCCATTAAAGTACGTAAAGAGTCAGCTTTAATCGTTGAGCCATAACCAGCACGAAGCCCCGCTTCAAGCTGTTTATTTCCTGAGTTTGCAATACTCTCTAGACCTTTATTAATACCATCTTTCATTGCTTCTAATGTCTTTGTACTTTCATTTAAACCGGTCAAAGAGGTAATTGAAGCACTTAGTGCTGTAAATACGATTTCATTGGTTGAGAAAAAACTAACGCTTTGCTGGTAAACTCGCTCTTTGACAGATGTTGTTTGCTGTAGCCTTGCAAACACGGCTTCTGCTGAATTATAAGAAACAATTAGATTATTAGATAAATCTAACACTATCTGATAACGGCCATCTTCTTTTTGAACTTCTCTTAGTGCCACGTCTCGTAATAGTTCTAATCGAGCACGCTCAATTTGGTCTTCAGACTCAAAACCTTCAACAGCGGCCATTGCTGTAGCAAGTTCGGCTTTACGCTCATCTAAGCGTAACGCTGCAACTTTAACCACTTCTTCTGCGGCAATTTGTGCTTGTTTTAAACCGAAGCGAAAGTCTTGATAAGCATTTAAAATGATACGTTCACGCTCAACCTGATTACCCGTTTCTTTAGAAACATCTAAAAATGTCTTTTTAATAAGACTAAAACGATCGGGGATAGAACCACGAACTAAAGTCATCCAGCCCATTTTGAGCTTTTCAAAAAAATCTAATTTACCGTCATCTAGCCATTCAACCATGTGACTCATATCAGTACGAATACTATCAAAACTTGCTACAATTTTAGTATAGCGTTGGGACACTTCCATACTATTTATCTGTTCTCTTACAACTTCATTAAATGCACTCTGTTGTTGTAATGTTCGAGCAATAGCAACGATTCGCTCATTATCAATTTCCGCGACTTCATCTAGTAATTTTAAAATTGGAGCATCCGCTTGTGGCTTAATAGCAATACCAATTTTATTAAGTAATTGCACAGCTCTATCAATGTAAGAAATTGAAACAACAGTAGACATTCTTTTAATCCTTTTAATGTTTAGTAAACAATAGCATATAAAACTTGATTATAGAGACTTTACCTTTCAAATACAACTTACAAACCAAGTACCAAACGCTCGGTTATTCAAAATAAATAAAGGGAAAGTTAAAATACGATAATATAACGTAAACATAAAACGACTTATGATTAATCGTAATTTTAAAAAATACGTTATTTTTTTGCGGTATTTTTTAATTATAGTGTAAAATACAGCTTTTTATGACCATAACACTATAAGTGCGCTATAAATATACTATTATTTTATGCTATCATTCTTGACCTTAAGATAACATTTTAATTACTGCTTAATTTATTATGCCAGCACCATTTGATTCAAACAGACGATTACTGATAAAAGGAATAGCCGCCGCTTGCTTATTGTCTGTTGCACGAGTGGGGTTTGCTGCTACTGCCCAAATTGTAGCAGTCCGAGTTTGGCCTTCATCGACTTATACCCGCATTACACTCGAATCAAATGTTTCGTTATCTTATAAGCAGTTTTACCTTGCCAACCCAAGTCGGCTAGTAATCGATATTGATGACTTAAATCTTAATAGTACGTTTCGTAATATATCCTCGCTAATTCAGCCTGGAGATCCTTATATTAAACGATTAAGAGTAGGACAATTTGATAGCAAGAGAGTAAGGCTTGTCGTCGAACTAAAACAAGATGTAAACCCTAATCTTTTTACCTTAAAACCGATAGCAGAATTTCGTAACCGGTTAGTTATTGATCTCTATCCTGCACAAAAAAATACCGTCGATGACGATCCCTTACTGGCATTGTTGCAGGAATTTAATAAAAGTGGGCTCGATGATCCCCCTCCAATTAAGCAACCAACAAAAAAAATTAACGATAACGTTATTATAGTGCTTGATCCTGGTCACGGAGGAGAAGATCCCGGTGCAATTGGTTATTATAAAACACGGGAAAAGGATATCGTTTTACAAATAGCACGCCGTTTACGCGATTTGATCCGCAAAGAAAGCGGAATGGTCGTTCATCTCACGCGTAATGAAGATATTTTTTTACCATTACGTGTCCGAGTAGAAAAAGCACGATCTTTTCATGCTGATCTATTTATTTCAATCCATGCCGATGCATTTACTCAGCGCTCAGCTAAAGGGTCATCTGCGTTTGCCTTATCAACCAAGGGGGCGAGTAGCACCGCTGCAAATTATTTAGCACAAACTCAAAATGAGGCAGATGAAATTGGTGGAGTTAGCCGTAGTGGTGACCGTTACCTTGACCATACTCTTTTAGACTTAGTACAAACAACAACTACCAGCAATAGCTTAATTCTTGGTAACGCAATTTTAAATACAATGAAACGAGTTAATACATTGCACAAAGCCCAAGTCGAAACAGCAGGCTTTGCCGTGTTAAAAGCGCCCGATATTCCCTCTGTGTTGGTTGAAACTGCCTTTATTAGTAATCTGAGTGAAGAAAAAAAGCTAAAAACCGCTAGCTTTCAAAACCAGATCGCTAAAGCAATGCTTGATGGTATTAAAAATTATATCAAGCTGCGTAAAAACTAATATATAACAACATGCATCGCAAGTAATAACACACCAATTGATTAAATTTAATAATAAAATTAGTTTCAGTACTACTTAGGTATAGAAAAAAACTATATAAAATAATAAAAAAATAGAATTATTCAATAACAAAAATTTTTGTTATCTTCAAGAAAAGGTAAAATTTGACCAATTAATTGAGGAAATAAAAATGACTACATCTGTTATTGGCTATCCACGAGTTGGTAAGCTTCGTGAACTAAAATTTGTAATCGAATCTTATTTTAAAGGTGATAAAAACCAAACCGAATTATTAGGCTTAGCAAAAACACTACGGGCAGAGCATTGGCAACAACAAGCGGAGAATAAAATAGCTTATATTTCCTCTAATGATTTTTCCTTTTATGATGCCGTACTTGATACTGCAAACCTACTCAATATTATCCCTAAACGCTATCAGCAACTTGCTTTATCTGAACTTGATCAATATTTTGCGATGGCTCGTGGCTACCAAGGCCCTAAAGGTGATGTGCATGCACTGGCAATGAAAAAATGGTTTAACACTAATTATCACTATTTAGTACCTGAATTTGAAGCAACAACTGAAATAAAACTCGTTGGTACAAAACCATTTGATGAGTATCAAGAAGCTAAAGCTCTAGGCATAGAAACCAAACCCGTCATTATTGGACCATTGACATTTTTAAAATTAGCTAAATTACCAACGGGCCAGACCTATCAAAACTATCAAACGGCAATTGTTGCTGCTTATCAGGAGATTATTGCTAAGTTTGCACAGCTTGGTACGAAATGGATACAAATCGACGAGCCAATTTTAGCCACCGATTTAACCAAGCAAGATATTCAATTTTTTGAGCAAATCTATCAAGCAATATTGTCAACTAAAGGGTCAGTAAATATCTTATTGCAAACCTATTTTGGTGATATTCGCGATTGTTACCCAAATGTAACGGCTTTAGCATTTGACGGTATTGGTATCGATTTTGTTGAAGGAAAAAAATCACTTAGCCTGCTAGAACAATACGGTTTTCCTAATGATAAAATTTTATTTGCAGGGGTCATTAATGGTAAAAATATTTGGCGTAACAATTATGCTAAAACACTACCGCTACTCACACAAATTAAAAACCAAACCAATAAACTAGTTATTAATACATCCTGCTCACTCTTACATGTACCTTACACTCTACAAAGTGAAACAAAATTGACTATTGCACAAAAGGCCTATTTTACCTTTGCTCAAGAAAAGCTACAAGAACTCATAGAGCTCAGTCAGTTAACCAAAGAACAAGATCCTACGCTACATAGAGCTTATAAAACCAACCAAACGTTATTTACCCGCCAACGCGAAGGAACAAACCTGAAAATAAGGCAAAAAGTAGCTGCACTATCAGAACAAGATTTTTTCCGCTTACCGGAATTTAATCAACGAGAGAAAATACAAAAACAAACACTTAATTTACCAATACTGCCAACCACTACGATTGGATCTTTCCCTCAAACAAATGACGTGCGTTTAAATAGAGCTAAATTTAAAAAAGGCGAGATTAGCTTAGCGCAATACACCTCTTTTAATAAGCAGAAAATTGCTCAATGCATAAAACTACAAGAAGAAATTGGGCTTGATGTTTTAGTTCATGGTGAATTTGAGCGTAATGATATGGTAGAGTATTTTGGTGAAAGCTTAAATGGCTTTGTTTTTACCGAAAAAGCATGGGTGCAATCTTATGGCACTCGCTGCGTAAAACCACCAATTATATGGGGAGATGTTTCTCGCTCAAAGCCTATCACGGTCGAATATTCCCAATATGCTCAAAGCCTTTCTAGTAAACCAGTAAAAGGAATGCTAACAGGGCCAGTAACGATTTTAAATTGGTCATTCCCACGAGAAGATATCTCTTACAAAGAATCGGCCTTTCAAATTGGCCTCGCCATTGGCGATGAAGTACTCGACTTAGAAGCAGCAGGGATCCATATTATTCAAATAGACGAAGCGGCGTTAAAAGAAAAATTACCACTACGTAAAACAGACTGGCATAGTGAATATTTAGATTGGGCGATCCCTGCTTTTCGTCTAGTACATAGTAAGGTTAAGCCTGAAACTCAAATTCACACCCATATGTGTTATAGCGAGTTTACCGATATTATTAAAGAGATCGATAAAATGGATGCCGATGTTATTTCATTTGAAGCATCGCGTTCTAATTTAGAAATTATTGACGTTTTAAAACAAAATAACTTCCAAACAGAAGTCGGACCAGGTGTTTATGATATTCATTCACCGCGCGTCCCGTCCGTCGAGGAGATTAATCAAACGATTACAAAATTACTCAACAAAATTGATAAACAAAAACTTTGGGTAAATCCAGATTGTGGTCTTAAAACAAGGGGAGAGATAGAAGTTACCGCCAGTTTGATTAACTTAGTGAAAGCAACAAAAAACATCCGTTCGGAATTATAAATATGAAAACAAATCAATTATTTAAAGAAAAAACAGTCCTTTCATTTGAGGTTTTCCCACCCAGAAAAACCTCACCACTTGAAGCAATTTATGCAACGCTTCGAGAGCTTGGTAATTTAAAACCTGATTTTATTAGTGTGACTTACGGTGCTGGCGGGAGTTTAAATGGTGAAACAACTATCAGCATTGCCCACGCGGTAAAGCATACTTATGGTATTGAAAGCGTTGCCCATTTACCTTGTATCCATTTTAGTAAACATGAAATTAAGTCGATCCTTAAAGAACTTAAATTTGCAGGAATCGATAATATATTGGCTCTTAGGGGAGACATAACTCCGGAATGGCAGCCGAAACAAGATTTTCGCTATGCGAGTGAATTAGTTTCATTTATCAAGGAACAGGGTGATTTTAATATTATAGGTGCCTGTTACCCTGAAGGGCACTGCGAAGCGACAACTTTAAAGCAAGATTTAATTAATTTGAAAGAAAAAGTTGATGCTGGCACCGACCAACTCATTTCTCAGCTTTTCTTTGATAATGAATTTTTCCATGTTTTTCGGGATAAAGCAGCTGATATAGGAATCGATATCCCAATTGAAGCTGGAATTATGCCTGTTGTAAATAAAAAACAAATTGAAAAAATGGTCTCAATTTGTGGCGTCAATTTGCCCAAAAAATTTAAACAGATGATGGAAAAATATGAATACTATCCTGAAGCCTTTCGTGATGCGGGAATTGCTTATGCAATTGATCAATTAGTTGATTTAGTTTCACAAGGCGTTGATGGTGTTCACCTATATACGATGAATAGCTCGTTAATTGCCAGACGGATAAATGAGGCGGTTGCTACTTTATTTTCGGTCCCTAAAACCGCGCACTAAAAGCGACTTAATCACCTGATAAAAGATTAGAAACGACAGAGTAAACAAATTCAATTAGTTATAACTAATAACAGCGTTGCTAATATTGACGATAAGAGATAGGAAAAATTTGGTTGCGGGGGCTGGATTTGAACCAACGACCTTCGGGTTATGAGCCCGACGAGCTACCAAGCTGCTCCACCCCGCGTCAAAGAGGAGCCCATAATATAGTATTAGCCAAAGATTGCAACTATTATTATTCAAGAACGTGAAAAGAGAAGCTACTTGTGGAAATTTAATACAAAAATGTGGCGATAATTATGCTGTCATATAAAAAACTATTAATCATAACCAACAATTTTTTTTCATTAAATTGAAATTCGTATACATATCATTGATCATTTGAGATATGTTAGAATATTACAATATTTTGGTAATAGTTATTGAGAGCAGCACAGATGAAACTAAAAGCTATATTATTAGGAATTGTGAGTTACTTTTTAATTACAACTAACACTTATGCCGCTCCGTCTTCGCTTGAAGAATTACGTACGCGCTTTAATAACTGGCAGACATATTACCAATCACTAACTAATAGTGAACAAAAAAAATTGCTTGATTCACTAAAAGACTACCCTTTATATCCTTATGCTAAATACCAATATCTCCAAGCAAACCTTGACACGGCTACGGCACAACAAATTAATGAGTTTGTTACACAAAATAGCGATTTCCCCTTTGCAAGTACCTTAACACAAAATTACCTAGAACAACTTACTAAACAACAAAAATGGGATGATATAAAAACATTAAATATTGATAATTCTACCGCTTCTCGTTGTCGCTATCAGTATGCCCTATTTAAACAAGGAAAAAAATCCTCAGCATTGAAGCCAATAAAAAATATTTGGTTATCAGCAGATGACTTACCTAGCGCGTGTGACCCAATTTTTAATGAGTGGAGTAAAGCAGGGGAAAAAACCGCAAATATCATTCTGCTTAGAATTGAATTAGTGCTAGAAAGAAATAATATCAAACTCGCTCGTCATCTAACAGAACAGTTACCTGATAACTATAAAACGCTGAAGAAAAATTTATTAGCACTCTACAATAATCCTAAAACACTACCAGAATTTGCTAAAAATATTGCTCCAAGTTCATTTAGTCAAAAAGTAGTCAATCTATCTTTCCCTCGTTTTGCAAGTATTGATGCAGACAAAGCCAAAGCGTCAATAGCAACAATAGTTACACAACAAAAATTAACTAAAAAAGATGAAAATTCGATGTTTAGAGCCGTTGCCAGCAACTACTTTAAAGACTCAGCAACCGACAAACAAATTGAATGGCGTAAACAATTTATAGCCAAAGATGGTAATGCAATACAAATCGAACGGGAAATCCGTCAAGCTCTAAAAAGCAATGATATAAAAGATGTGGCTTATTGGTTAGCGCACTTACCAGAAGAAGATAAACAAAAAGATGAATGGCAATACTGGCAGTCCATCGTACTGTTGGATAAAAAGCAGGAAGAAGAAGCCAACCAAATATTGAATAATCTGGTAAAAAGTAGAGGTTTCTATTCAATGTTCAGTGCACAGAAATTAAAGCAGCTGTATCACTATGACCTAAAATACGCAGTGATAAAAGATGCTACCTCTACATCAGAGGAGTCTTTAATTCTAGAACAAAAATATAGCAATAATGCTGTAATGAAGCGGATTGGTGAATTACGTTTCTGGCATATGCTACCTGAAGCGACAAGAGAATGGCGTAATTATTTGTATTCAAATACAGCTAACAAAAAATATGCACAACTTGCTCGCTACGCTTATTATAAAGGCTGGGCAGAACATAGTATACAAGCAACAATAGCGGGAAAGCTCTGGGATAATTGGCTTGAGCGTTTTCCGGTGATTTATCAAGATATATTTAACGCATCGTTAAGCAACAAAGTCATCCCGCTTTCCTATTCACTGGCTATCGCGCGACAAGAAAGCGCTTTAGATGCAACTGTTCAATCTCCAGTTGGCGCGAGGGGTTTGATGCAATTAATGCCGGGAACCGCCAAAGATAGTGCAAAAAAAATAGCAGATTTGACTTATAACTCTACCGAACAACTGTATGATCCTGAAATTAATATTAAAATAGGCACTCACTATCTCGACTATGTTTATCAACTATTTGATGATAATAGAATTTTAGCCTCCGCAGCTTATAATGCAGGCCCTAATAGAGTTAGTCGCTGGCTAAAAGAAAGTAATGGTCAACTTGATGCAATTGCCTTTATTGAAAGCATTCCTTTTACAGAAACGCGAAATTATGTTAAAAGTGTACTAGTTTATGATTACATTTATGAGCTAATGTTAAATAACCAACCCAGTATGGTTTTACATGATAATGAAGTTGAATATAAATACTAATTTAATACAGTTAGTTTTTGAAACGAGGACACAATGGAAAAAGATGATTGGCAAAAGACGGTAGATTTTTTGCATAGAGCCTTTGATGATAATCATCAATTTGATATTTTTAAACTATTAATGACTATCGATGAACGTAACGCCCTCATTACACGGGTAAAAATAGTTAAAGCATTACTTGACGGAAAAATTAATCAACGCCAGCTTAGAGAACAGTTAGGTATTGGTATTGCAACGGTCACTAGAGGCTCTAATTCTCTAAAAGATATTTCACCTGAATTTAAGCTGTGGCTCAAAAAAGCCTTACTAAATTAAGGGCTAACTGAATAAGCACCGCTTGCAATTAACGAGTCAATTCGAATAGATGATTTTTAATCATCACCTTTCATTATAATCGGAACGCAGTAGTCACATTCAACTAACGGGATCTCGGTCAAATTAGACACTGGCGTTAAGTTACTATGATTATGATGAATTTCAATGGTATCACCGTGACGTAATTTAACTTCCAGCATAGGTATAGCGGCAAAGTAAATTTGTGAAATAAAGTCTAGCAGGCCTGATGGCGGGCCAATATATTTAAAACAAAGATATAAACCGCCTTGGCTGACATATTTTTCCGCATTTTCAATGATACTATTATCTTCAATCGCAATAGTATAAAGCACTTCTTGTTCATCAAAATGATCTTTGCCTTTACAGATTTGGCTAAAAGTATAAATTTGGTTTGGCAACGTTTCATTATTTTTAAAATATTTATCTAAATAGTCAACAAAGAATTGTTTTCTCAAAATAGCATTATGTTGTAGCAATTCATTTAAACTACAGTTATTTTTATATGTAACACCCCAGAAAACCTGCTGAGGAAAATCAATAAAAGTTGGCTCAGGTAACCGAAGGTGGGTTTTATTTAATTCAATTGGCGGAGTCAGCCCACTTGGATCCCAAAATTCATTACGGCGATAAGTGGCGGGGGTTTCATTAAATTGTTTTTTAAATGACCGAGTAAACGTTTGTTGCGAATCAAATCGATATTGCATAGCGATATCTAAAATCGGTTTACTTGTAAGCTTAAGCGCTAATGCAGCATGAGTTAAGCGACGATGCCGAATATAAGTGCCAAGAATTTGGTCCGTCACTTTTTTAAACATACGCTGGAGATGCCATTTTGAATAACCAGATTTATCTGCAACATGATCAATCGATAGAGGCTGCTCTAAATTTTTTTCAATCCAAATGATTAGATCGGAAATAACATTGGCTTGATTAATCATAATACATCATTATCCATAAGTTAGCTCACCAGTCTCGCGATTATGCCGTAAGTCCAAGCATAATCAAAGAAAAAAATGATAATTTTAAATTTTATGTTATTAATAATAAGAGTGAGAACCTGCTTGATGATCGGTTAAATCCCTCACCCCAGAAAGTTCGGGAAATGCCGCTAACAATTGCTTTTCTATTCCTTCTTTCAAGGTATAGTCGACCATTGAGCAACCATTACATCCCCCACCGAATTGTAAAATAACATGATTATCTTCAGTTAATTCAACTAAGCTAACATATCCACCATGCCCTGCTAATTGAGGATTAATTTCAGATTGAATCATATAATTAACGCGCTCAATTAACGGCGCATCATCCGCAACTTTCTTCATTTTAGAATTAGGGGCTTTTAATGTTAACTGCGAACCGAGTTCATCAGTAACGAAATCAATTATTGCTTCCTCTAAAAAAGGCGCACTGATTTCATCAATATAAATAGAAAAATCACCATTTTTTTCTTCAATATCAGATTCTTCAATTGAATCGACAGGACAATAAGATACTCCACATTCCGCAGTTGGAGTACCCGGATTAATAACAAAAACACGAATTTGTGTTCCATCAGATTGGTTACTTAATAATTTTTTAAAATGTGCTTTAGCTGAATCACTAATCGTAATAATTGACATATAATTCTCACCTGTCGATAACAAATATCCCATATACACAGTTACAGGATAATAGTTGACTTAATTTATCAATTATTATATAGCTTGTTTTAGCTTTTACAAGGTCGTGCGGCATAAACAAAGTACCTGAATGTTTAACGCACCTTGCAACATCAACTGCTTACTGACTTCATTAATGGTATATCCTGTTGTAACAATGTCATCAATAACTGCAATTGTTTTTTCCATTAAACTCGCCTTACAATAAAAGATATGTTCGACATTTTGTCGCCGTTGCAATTTTGATAAACTCTTTTGATCAGCTTGATTATTTTTACGCTGGAGTAAATAAGGTCTGAAATCAGCACCTAACCAATAAGCGATATGTTTTGCTAATAGTGCTGACTGATTATAGCCTCTTGACCAATAACGATTATGATGCAAAGGTACACACGTCACAATATCTGGCTTAATTAAACCAGTAGATAAACGCGCGTTATACCATGCTAAAAATATTAACCGAGCTAAAGGATAAGATAGCTCTGTTTTTTGATTAAATTTGAACTGATAAATAAGTTTAGTGAACGGTTTTTGATAATCAGCAACTGCAATTAACCTATGCCAATTCGGTTTCAATGACAAGCAATGATAGCAAGGCGTGTCTTTAATAAATAAAGGCAACCCACACCTATAACAAACAGAGACAAAATAGGGAAGATGACGAAAACATTGGCTACAAATTCCCCAATGTAAAGTTAGAGGTAAACGACATAATATGCAATTCATAAAATACTCCAATTTATTCCTGTTAGCACAACGGTAATCAAAACATCGAGTTATTACCAAATAAAGCGATATAATGAGAAGCTGCACCCAATATTATGTAAATTTTTACAGAAAATTATTTTATGATTGTGAGAATTGGCTATAATTGCACAACTAATAACAAATTATAGGAAATTTCATGTGAATAAAATTAAGGTCTTACTACTAACATTAGGATTATCATTAATATCTACTATTGCTTTAGCAAATACTCATGTTTTAATGAAAACAAGTGCAGGAAATATCAAAATTGAACTTGATAATGAGCATGCACCAATCACAACAAAAAACTTCATTGAGTACGTTAATAATGGTTACTATGATGGACTTATTTTCCACCGTGTCATCCCTAATTTCATGATCCAAGGTGGTGGAGCTGATGCACAATTAAACTTTAAAACACCTAATTCACCAATTAAAAATGAAGCTAATAACGGTTTGAAAAATGATCGAGGCACGATTGCAATGGCCAGAACAAGTGAGCCAGATAGTGCAACCAGCCAATTTTTTATCAATGTTGTGGACAATGATTTCCTTAACTATCAATCTCCAAGCAATTATGGTTATGCTGTTTTTGGTAAAGTAATAGAAGGGATGGATATAGTGGATAAAATTGTTAATGTTCAAACAGAACGCAAAGGCCCACATCAAAATGTCCCTACTGAACCAATTTATATCACTGAAGTAACGGTCGTTGAATAGTCTTACATTAGAAAAGCGCTTTTTGAAGTGACCCCCAATAGTTGGACAACCAATTACTGGGGGTCACTTCATAATTTAGCCGCTTTTTTTATTTAAGTTTCATTAATAAATTAGCTAATGACCTAACGCCAATACCAGTTGCTCCTGTCGCCCATAAAGCCGTTGCGCTTTTACGAAAAGTTGCTGAGCAATCGATATGTAACCAATTTTCCTTATAGTTTTTGATAAAATATGATAAAAAAGCTGCTGCTGTACTGGCTCCAGCTGTATTTGGTAGACCTGAGTTGCCAATTTTAGCAAAAGCTGATGGAAATTGCGCACGATGAAATTCAGCAAGAGGGAGTCGCCAAAAAGCTTCATATTCATCATTGGCACTTTGTAAAAGTTGGCTTGCAAATTTATCATCAAAAGACAGTAAAGATTGATAATCATTACCTACCGCTGCTTTAGCTGCCCCTGTAAGAGTTGCACAGTCGATAATATATTTCGCATTATCATTATCTGCGCACAGCAGCCCATCAGCGAGAACTAAGCGTCCTTCTGCATCAGTATTTTCTATTTCCACGCTGACTTTGTTTCGATAATAAATAATATCGCCTAATTTGAACGCATTACCGCTCACCAAATTATCGGCACAACATAAATAGAGTTTTACTCGGTAGTTAAGTCCTCTTGCAATAGCTAAAGCAAGCGCGCCAGTAACTAATGCTGCCCCGCCCATATCAGAGCGCATCGACTCCATAAAATTACTCGGTTTAAGACTATACCCACCTGAATCGAAAGTAATTCCTTTGCCAACTAAACAAACAGTGATTGGAGTATCGTTATTTTGTGCAGGGTTGTAATCAAGTTCTAATAATACAGGGGGACGGTTTGAACCTTTTCCTACAGTATAAATCCCCATATAGTTCTTATCTTTTAGTTCGTCAGCCTCAATAAATTGATACTTAACCTTAGATGAAAGCGATGTTAGCAAATCCACACAACACTGAGCTAGTTGTCGCGGGCTTTGTTCTTCGGCTGGCTGATTAACAACATTTCGAGTCCAATCAATGATTAATAATCGATTTTCTAACTCCTGAGCATCTTGTTTAGTAAGCTTTGCCCATTCAATTTTCGCTATTTGACAACTTTTAGGTTGTCGATAACCTAACCAGAAATGCCAACTAGCCTCGAGATCCCAACCATCTCCGGCTAACTTACAATGGAGGATTCCTTGACTCTCTATTTTTCTTCCAGCTCGTTGAATAGCATCGAGCCGAGATTCTTTTTTATAATGAATTGTTATCCCAGCATCAGCATAGCTTAATAAAGCTGATTTACCCCATTGTGAGCTTGCGGCTTTACTCGCTAAAAAAATCGATATTTTAGACATAAGATGTGCTCCATTTGATGATAAATAATGACTTAGTGACTATTTTAACAAAATAGCAGATTAATATAAACTCGCACTAAAATTCGATTGAACGACGCAACTTAACCGCTCGTTTAGCGCTTTTTAATATATGAGTTTAGGTTATAATTTAGTCCCAAACAAAAAATAACAAAGAGGTAATGATGTCACAGCTGTCATCTGAAATTTTAACGATAAAAAATGGTATTAATTTCCGTGATCTTGGCGGAATTAAAACGCAGGATGGGCGAAAAATTAAACCAAATCGACTATTTCGATCCGGTGATTTTAATCAAATTACCTTAGATGAGCAAAATTTTATTGCTAAAGAATTAGATCTAAATATTGTGCTAGATTACCGCGACCATATTGAAACACAAACAAGACCCGATAAATTATGGCACCAAGTACAATATTTTAACATTCCGGCCAATCCAATGAGTGATGATGTTACGGCTAATTTAACAAAAGAGTTAGCGAGCACTAACTCGCTAAAAAAAGAGTTTCCTAATGATTTTATGATTAAGCTTTATCAATTGCTGCCTTTCAATAATGCAGCTTACCAAACCCTAATCAAATTATTATTAAATAGCGATGGCAAATCGATAGTGCAACACTGCGCAATAGGTAAAGATAGAACGGGTGTTGGCGTAGCCTTAACACTATTTGCTTTAGGTGTTGACGAACAAACAATTATGGCTGATTATTTATTGTCAGATCAATTACTGACCAGCTTTAGGGAAAAACAGCTTTCGCACTATCAAACATACTTAACCGCTCAGGAAATAGAGAACCGCAAACAATTTTTTGCGGCTAAACCAACCTACCTACAATCAGCAATTGATGCGATTAAAAATGAATATAAAACAATTAACAACTGGCTTGAGCATGAGTATCAATTGAATGAGAGTAAACGTCAAACCATTCAAAATTATTATCTAACTTGATTCCTGTTAATACGGTTTAGATATATGCTAAACTAAATATGCAAAAACGTGTATTAATGATAGTGAGTACCAATAAATATTACAAAAAGTAATTGATAACAATATGGGAGTAATATCATGTTAACAAAAGAAATGGCTACAAAACTCAATAACCAACTTAACCTGGAATTTTATTCATCAAATCTTTATCTACAAATGAGTGCTTGGTGTGACGACCAAAACTTTTCAACCTTCGCCCGCTTCCTGCGAGATCATGCTAAAGAGGAATTAGCTCATATGCAGCGGTTATTTGATTACGTACAAGATTGCGGCTCACTTGCTATTGTTGGAAAAATTGATGCACCAGATACAAAATTCAAATCATTAAATGATGTATTTAAAAAAGCTTACTCCCACGAAATAAAAATTAGCCAAGCAATTAATGCACTTGTCGATTATGCATTAACCAAAAAAGATTATGCGACATTTCAATTTTTACAATGGTATATTGCCGAACAACACGAAGAAGAGAAACTATTTAAAACTATCGTAGATAAATTGGAATTGGTCGGAGAGAATAAACGCGATTTATTTTTTATGGATAAGGATTTCAATCAAGTATTATCTGAATCTGGTCTTACCAATAATATCTAGTATAAATATTTACATTTTAGTACTAAGGTGTTTTGAACAAATCACCTTAGTGTATAAATTTAACTATCTTGCCACAAAACATTTTTAGCATAATTAAGCATTGTTTCGGAAATATTTTGCATTACGTTACTTTCTGGAGCAAAACGGTGCCAATAAAGCATTCGCCGTTGAAATAATCCTTCAGTTAAATTAACTAACTCACCACTTTTAAGCTCTTTTTCAACTTGAAGAATTGGCAACATACAACAAGCTGAACCTTGTTTTGCCAGCTGAACAAAAGCTTCAGATGAGCTGGTTATATGACAGACAACACTGCCTGGTGCTAAATTAAAATTTTCATTTAAAAACATCTGATGCATATCATCTAAATGATCAAAAGCAACAGCAGGGGCTTTCATCAAGGTCGATCGAGTAACGCCGTTTGGGAAATAACGCTTAGCAAAATCAGGGGAAGCAACAAAAATATAGTCTAAAGCACCTAACTTATCAGACAAACACCCCGGTAATGGTAGTTCTTGAATACTAATCGCACCAACTACTGTACCTAAGCGCAATAGATCTAACGTGTGCTCTTCGTCCTTAACTTGGATATCAAAACGTAAGTTATTTTTATCCAATACGTTTTTCAATGCAGGTAGTAGCCAAGTCGCTAAAGAGTCGGCATTAACCGCAACCGAAAGAGATAATGGTGTAGTATTAGTATCATTGTAACCAAGCCATTGGTGCTCTAATAGTTCAACTTGATGAAGTAGCCCTAATAAGTGCTCACCTTGCTTAGTTGCTTTTGGAGGAATAGTCCGAACCAATAGTTGCTGGCCAAAAAAGCTCTCTAACTGCTTAATTCGCTGTGAGACTGCTGGTTGTGTAATACATAGCTTATCCGCTGCACGTTCAAATCCGCGCTCTTTTATCACAGCATCTAATGCTTGCAATGCTCTATAATCTGGACGTTTCATGGTTTTTATAATAATTTATTGTTAATGGTATCGTTAAAATATTAATTAGTTTTATCAAAATCATAATGATTTTTACATTCTAATTGGTTACTATGCCATATCTAGCAATAGATTGCTTTTAAAATTTTTATTTTTTGTGAAAAATCAATCAAAGGTAACGCTAATGACTCAAAATGAACTCAAAAAAGCAGTAGGTTTTGCCGCACTTAAATTCGTTAAACCTAATACAATTGTTGGGGTTGGAACTGGTTCTACCGCTGCCTATTTTATTGACGCATTAGCGACGATTAAAAATGATATTATTGGTGCAGTTTCAAGCTCTGAAGCCTCAACCGCTAAATTGAAGGCCTATGGGATCCCCGTTTTCGATTCCAATGAAGTTGATAGTTTAGATATTTATGTTGACGGTGCCGATGAGATTAATCATCAAATGCATATGATAAAAGGTGGCGGTGCGGCCCTCACTCGAGAAAAAATTATTTCTGCAATTAGTAAACAATTTATCTGCATTGTTGATGAATCAAAGCTAGTTCATACCTTGGGAAAATTCCCATTACCCATTGAAGTCATTCCTATGGCTCGTTCTTATGTAGCAAGAGAACTCTTTAAACTAGGTGGCAAACCTATCTACCGCCAGGGTGTAATAACTGATAACGGTAATGTTATTTTAGACATTCATGATTTTATGATTCCAAATCCAGTAGAAATGGAAAATAAAATAAATAACATTGCTGGCGTTGTTACCGTTGGGTTATTTGCCCGCCGCGCGGCTAATATAGCACTTGTTGGTACGGCAAATGGCGTAAAAGAGGTAAATTAAATTTCTAGTAAACTAATTATAAATTAATCTAAAGAGAGGATAACATGGTTGTTCAAGCACTAACTAAAAATGAAAATAAATTTTTATTACTTGAAGGTGTTCATCCAAGTGCGATCGAAATTTTAAAATCATCGGGTTATACTAACATTGAGTACCATAAAGGGGCGTTAAGTGAAAACGAACTAAAACAAGCAATAAAAGATGCGCGTTTTATTGGTATCCGCTCGAGAACTCAACTCTCTGAAGACATTATTAATTCGGCCCCAAAACTAGCTGCGATAGGATGCTTTTGTATAGGAACCAACCAAGTAAATTTAGCTGCAGCGGCGACAAAAGGAATTCCTGTTTTTAATGCCCCTTTTTCCAATACTCGCTCGGTTGCCGAACTGGTTTTAGCTGAGATTATTTTGTTATTTAGACGCATACCTGAAGTTAACGCTCAAGCGCATCTAGGTAAATGGAATAAAATTGCGCTCGGCTCGCATGAAACAAGGGGAAAACGTTTAGGAATTATTGGTTATGGACATATAGGCAGCCAGCTTAGTGTTCTAGCGGAATCACTCGGTATGAAAATTTATTTCTATGACACGGAGACCAAACTTTCATTAGGCAATGCCAAACAGATGCCGACATTACAATCTTTACTTGAAAAATGTGATGTTATTTCACTGCACGTACCAGAAAATGCAACCACACTAAATATGATAGGTAAAGCTGAGCTAGCAATGATGAAACCGCGCTCTATTTTAATCAATGCATCTCGAGGATCTACCGTTGATCTTGATGCTTTGGCAGAGGGAATAGAGAACAAACATATTGCTGGAGCGGCAATTGATGTCTTCCCCACTGAGCCAGCAAGTAATAGCGAGCCTTTTTACTCACCATTGTGTCAATATGATAATGTTATTATTACACCACACATTGGCGGATCTACAATTGAAGCACAAGAAAATATTGGTATTGAAGTCGCAACAAAACTTGCCAAATATTCAGATACTGGGTCAACATTAAGTTCAGTAAATTTCCCTGAAGTATCGCTGCCCGTTCCAGCAAAAGGTGTCAGTCGTTTTTTAAATATCCATGCAAATCAACCTGGAGTATTAACAGCAATTAATACATTAATTGCGAACCGAGGATTAAACATTGCCGCGCAGTACTTACAAACAAGCTCTCAAGTTGGTTATGTTGTTATTGATATTGATAATGTGGACTTTAATAAAGCCGAAGAAGTATTAGTTGAATTAAAAAACGTACCAGGCACGATTAGAGCGAGATTATTATTTTAATCTCACAGAGAAGGGCAAGATGCCCTTCTATTAAGTTTAAAACCAAACCCAATTATTTTTAACATAATAATAATATTCAAATTTATTTCAAATATGTGATCTAGGTTTAGATTTTTTTTTTTTTATATTCTATATTGCTTCTTGTGACCGGTCACATTAATAATTAAATCAATAACGTAAGTAATAACGGCTATCTTTTAGATCTAAACGAGATTAACGGGAGTAAATAGATGAGTTCTGCCGGTAATTGAAATTTTTTCTAACCTAGAAGATATATCAGTTTATGTAAATAGGAGTCTGTGTGAAAAATTACAAAATAGCAATCGTAAATTCAAGCAGCTTTGGGAAATATTTTCCTGAACATTTGCAACGATTAGAAGAAATAGGCGAAGTCAAAACATTCACGTTTGACAATAATATTGATGGCAAAGAATTAGCTCATGCCTTAAAAGGATTTAATATTATTATTGCAAGTGTCAGACCTTTTTTCTATAAAGACTTTTTTGATAATAAAGATGAGCTACTCCTTATTTCCCGTCATGGTATTGGATACAATAATGTTGATATCGCCGCAGCTAAAAACCATCAGACAATCGTTAGCATTGTTCCACCGCTAGTTGAACGAGATGCTGTAGCTGAAAACGCAGTCGCAAATTTACTTGCGTTAGTAAGACGAACCACGGAATCACAAGCCGCCGTGAAAGCCAATCAATGGAGTAAACGGGCAAACTTTTTAGGAATGAATATTACCGGTAAAACAATTGGCGTGATTGGTTGTGGTAATATTGGCAGCCGAGTAGCCGAAATATTCAAACATGGTTTTAATGCTAGATTATTAGTAACAGATCCTAAAATTGATAAAAACTGGGCACAAAAACATAATATAGAAATCGTAGAATTAGACTACCTACTAAAACACGCTGATGTTATTTCTTTAAATGCATCGTTAAACGATACAAGCTATAACATCTTAAATGAACGTGAATTCTCATTAATGAAAAAAGGTGTTTATATTACCAATACCGCTCGAGCCGAACTAATCAATGAAGCTGCTTTACTACGTGCGTTAGATAAAAATATCGTCGCAGGTCATGCAACAGACGTGATGTATATTGAGCCATCATATAATGATCACCCACTAGTTCAACATCCAAAAGTATTAGTTACGCCACACACTTCAGCATATGCAATTGAATGTTTACAGGGTATGGGAGAAAAATGTGTTAGCGATGTAGAAAATCTTGTAAAAAACGTTAAACTAGAAAGTGTCGTTTCTTAATAAGATTTTCATTTTTTTAAATTTTTATCAAAATAATTTTTTTATTATGCAAGGAGTTTACATATGCAAGATATGCATGTAACAGTTCTTCAAGCGAGTATTATTGCTATTTGGGTGGCGCTAGTTATGTCAAGAGGACTGGGAGGAGCGACATTAACACTACGCTTTTCTCCAATGATGACAGGACTAGTAGTTGGAGTAGTATTTAATGATATCCCGCACGCAATGGTAACAACTGCCGCAATACAACTTATTTATATGGGGGTGTTTTCTCCGGGAGGACAGATGCCATCAGAACCGGCAATTGCAACGGCGGTTGCGGTGCCTGTCGCAGTATTAGGTAAAATGGAGCCAACTGCGGCCGTTGCGGTTGCCGTTCCTGTTGGTTTATTAGGCTCATACTTATACCAATTCCGCTTTTTCCTCAATACGATAATTATGAAGCTAACCGAAAAATATGCAGTGGACGGCAATAGCCACGGATTAACGCTTTCAGTTATTATCTTGCCATTTCTTGCTGGTGTGATGTTATTTTTCCCATTTATGTTCGCCGCCTTATATTTTGGTGCGCCAGTTATTGCTGATATCATAAAATCCAATGCTGGTGGGCTTGCTTTCCATATTCTAAATGTTATCGGTGGTGGGCTTGCTGCAGTCGGTATTGCCTTAACGATCTATGTTATTGGTAAACGAAGTTATATTGTGTTCTTTTTACTCGCTTATTTTGCTGCCGTTGTTACTAAACCATTAAGCATCACTATGGTAACTTATGCAATTCTTGGTGCAATTATTGCATTTATCTTTGTTCTTGCTAAAAATGAGGCCGCCGGGGCTATTGCTAAAAATGGCAACACAAACTCAAATAACGCTAGCCAAGCTGATGATGACGATTATTAATCATATGCCATTTTGATTAATAAAAAATAGAGGTATACGACTATGACAGAAATAATGCAAGAAAGTATTGATTTGAAACCAGAAACTATTACTAAAAAAGATATTACTATCGCTTGGCTAAGGTGGTATTACGCAAATGAAATTCCACACTCCTTTGACCGCTACCTTGCTTCATCACTACTATGGGGCTTAATGCCAATTTTGAAAAAACTGTATAAGAATAAAAGTGACCTTGCTGCTGCTTACCAAAGGCATTTATTGTTTTTTAATACTCAGCTAACGTGGGGAGGCGGGACTATTTCCGGTATTATGGCTTCGCTTGAATCGATTCGAGCGGATGAAGTTCACCAAAAAAAACCAATTAGTATTGATGATGATCTTATTTATAATACCAAAGCTGGCTTAATGGGGGCTTTAGCGGGTATTGGCGATGCAATTGACTCGGGTACCGTCCAATATATATTTATTGCCATCGCGTTGCCGTGGGCACAACAAGGGTTAGCAATTGGGGCATTATTCCCATTTATTGCGTTTGTTTTTTACCAATTATTTGTTGGCTATTACTTTGCACAATTAGGTTTTAGACTTGGTCGAAACGCAGCAACTGAAGTTGTTGGTAATAAGATGCAGATGATCATTGAAGGGTTGTCTATTTTGGGTCTATTTATGATGGGTATTTTAGCGGCTAGCTATATAAAAGTCTCATCAATTTTAAAATTTACTTTATCTGGAAAAGATTTCGTTGTGCAAGAAGTTTTAGACAAAATTTTACCAGGCGCTTTACCACTTCTTGTTGTAATGGGATTATATTATTATTTCTCGAAAAAAGGCTTAAAAGTAACACGAGCCTTAATTGGGTTAACCGTAATTCTGGGAGTTTGGGCCACAATTGAATATTTATTAGTAGAATATTTAAAAGTTATTAGTTAGTTTATTTTAAATTATAGGAGTTGTTAATTATGGGAAAAATTGTTTTAGCACGCGTAGATAGTCGCTTAATCCACGGCCAAGTTGCAACTAATGTATCAAAATCTGCTGGCGCTAATGCACTTTTTGTAGCAGATGACCATTCTGCTAACGATGAATTTACTAAAAATATTATTTTAGGGGCTGGTTCAAGAACGGGTCAAAAAATTCGAGTACTAAAAGAAGATGGTGCTGTAAGATATTGGAACGACCGTCAATATGATGATTTCAATGTTATTTTAATTACTAAAAATATTGAAATAATGCACAAAATTATCAAAGCAGGCGTTCCGGTAAAACACCTTAACCTTGGTGGCTTACCGCTAGTTCCTGGCGCTGAAAAAATTATAAATGAAGTCTCTATTAATAAGGCACAATTAGATTTATTAATTGACTTACAAAATAGTTATCCTGACATGGAAATTTATTTTCAAGCAACACCTTCATTGAAAAAAGTAATGCTGGAAGAAGCAATCAAAATGTTTAAATAATAAAGGTTATCGACAATGATTGGTATTTTATTAGTTAGTCATGGAAAAATGGCGGCGGGAATCAAAGATAGCGCGACAATGATCGTTGGAGAGCAAGCGAATTTTGAAACCTTATCGCTAAACCCAGGACAAGATATTAGCCAGCTTAAAACTGATCTACTTGCTTGCTCTAAGATGTTAGATTCAGGGCACGGTGTTTTAGTTTTTGTTGATCTCTATGGTGCCTCGCCATACAATGCCTCAATGAGCTGTGTGCAAGACTGGGATCAGCTAGGTATGAATGTTCGAGTGATAACGGGAATGAGTTTACCAATGGTCATTAATGCTATCTGTAATCGTGATGGATCGATACTGCATGACTTAACGCTAGAGTGTATTGCTGCTGGTCGTGAAAACATCCAAGACGCAATCGAGAGCCTTGCAAACTCATCAACAGCAAGTAGCGACGATGATTATTAACGAACATCACGTATACTCATAATATTAAGTGGGTAGCATCTTATTGTAACTAGATAGGCTATCCGCTTAACCACATTAATTAACTTGACTTTATATATAATGGAAAATTTTAGAGATCTTGTTTTTCGCTACTGTATCATGTTTGGTCGCCGATTTTCTTATAAAGATAAAATTGCTTTTTTAAGAATTATCGCTAAAGAGCTCATGGGGCTCGGCTATAGCGTAGATGCTAAAATAGCCAAACTAAAATTAGCCAAAAAACGTTATGAAAACTACTATAATGCTTATATTGGTGATTTAAATAAGGCGGAATTAATTATCTGTACTCACTATGATACAGGTATAAATAATTTTAACTTACTAAAAACATATGCCTTTAAACCACAGTTTAGCAAGCTAAGTTACTTTATAGGGCTTAGCCCAATTATTATCTTATTTATGCTATCAGTAATAGTAAATTATTTTATTTTTATTCCTAATATTGCGCTACAAGGATTTCTTAGCTTTTCCGGTGTCGCCTCAATTCTGACAACGGTTGTGCTATTTTTCTTTATCCTAAAATTTAGAAATGGTATTGCCAATAAGAAGAACTTTGTTTGTAATTCATCAAGCATTATTACCATTATCAACCTCATTAAGAAATTAGATAAAAGGAGCAAGAAAAAGATCGCTTTCGTGTTATATGACGGCGGCAATTCTAACCAATATGGTCTAAAAATGTTAGAAAATTATTCAAATAACGTATCAAAAAAGAAAATAATATTCCTTGATAGCATTGGAAATAGTGAAGAATTACTATTTTTTAAACCAGCCTCGGCTAATTTTGAGGTTGAGAATGTTAATTTCCACCAAGGCAATATGCCGATTAATTTAAAAAATTATATGATGGCTACCGCTGGTGTATTAAATGAAAACAATGAAGTCGCCATTAACAATGCACACTCACGTAAAGATGATCATTTATCATCATTTATTATTGAACAACATACAGAAACGCTTCACCGTATTTGCCAACAGTTACTTAGCAAAAATAGTAATGAGTAGTAAAGTAATAATATAAAAAATCCCCAATAAAGGGGATTTAAATAAACAGACCAATAAAGGAAATTAATCTTTATTTCCACCTCTATGTGCACGCTTACGATCATTTTCGGTTAAATGGCGTTTACGTAAGCGGATAGAAATAGGTGTAACTTCAACTAGTTCATCGTCATCAATAAATTCTATAGATTGCTCTAATGACATTTTAATTGGTGGTGATAACGTTGTCGCTTCATCCGTACCAGACGCCCGCATATTAGTTAGTTTTTTACCCGTTAAGCAGTTAACGGTTAAATCATTTGAACGAGTATGAATACCAATGATTTGGCCTTCATAAACCTCAGCACCATGACCTAAGAATAATTTACCACGTTCTTGCAAGCTGTATAAAGCATAAGCAAGTGCTTTACCTGTGCCATTAGAAATAAGTACACCGTTGTTACGTTGACCAATTTCACCAGGACGTACATCATCATAATGATCAAATGTAGAATAAAGTAAACCGGTTCCAGATGTCATCGTCATAAAATCAGTTCTAAAACCGATTAAACCTCGACTTGGAATTATATAATCTAAACGTACGCGGCCTTTACCATCAGGTAACATATTAGTTAAATCGCCTTTACGTAAACCCAGTGCTTCCATAACCGAACCTTGATGTTGTTCTTCAATATCCAACGTTACTTGTTCAAATGGCTCTTGGCGTTTTCCATCAACTTCTTTAAAAATAACTTTAGGGCGAGAAACACCTAATTCATAGCCTTCTCGACGCATATTTTCAATTAAAACGGACAGATGTAGTTCGCCACGACCAGAAACACGGAACGCATCAGGATCAGGGGTTTCTTCAACGCGTAGCGCAACGTTATGAACAAGTTCTTTTCTTAGCCGTTCTAAAATTTGACGAGAAGTAACAAATTTACCTTCTTTGCCAGCAAATGGAGAGTTATTCACATTAAAGAACATTGTTACTGTCGGCTCATCAACACTTAATGCCGGAAGCGCTTCAACAGCATTAACATCACAAATTGTGTCAGAAATACCTAGTTCACCCAGCCCTGTTATCGCAATAATATCGCCAGCTTCAGCAACATCTGCTTCATAACGCTGTAAACCTAGATGACCTAATACTTGCCCAACTTTACCATTGCGTTTTTTACCTTCACTATCAATGATAGTAACTTGTTGGTTTGGTTTAATACGACCCCGCTTAATTCGGCCAATACCAATTACACCAACATAGTTATTGTAATCAAGTTGCGAGATTTGCATTTGGAACGGGCCGTCTACATCAACTTTTGGCGACTCAACGTGCTCTACTATTGCTTCAAATAAAGGGGTCATATCTGGCGCCATTACTTCATGGTCTTGACCTGCAATACCCATTAATGCTGAAGCATAAATGATTGGAAAATCTAACTGTTCATCTGTTGCACCGAGGTTAACAAAGAGGTCAAATACTTGGTCAACAACCCAATCAGGACGAGCGCCAGGGCGGTCAACTTTATTAATAACAACAATTGGTTTTAAACCATGTGCAAAGGCCTTTTGTGTCACAAAACGGGTTTGTGGCATTGGACCATCCATTGCGTCAACCAATAACAATACAGAGTCAACCATTGACATTACTCGCTCAACTTCGCCGCCAAAATCAGCATGGCCTGGAGTATCAACAATATTAATTCGGTAATTATTCCAATTAATTGCTGTGTTTTTAGCTAAAATGGTAATGCCGCGCTCTTTTTCAATCGCGTTAGAGTCCATTACTCGTTCGGCTTCCTCACCACGCGTTTCACCAAGAGTGCCAGATTGTTTCAATAATTTATCAACCAATGTCGTTTTACCATGGTCAACGTGCGCAATAATGGCAATATTTCTTAAGTTTTCAATCACAATATTTATTCCAGAATAATTAACAGGATAACTAGGCGCAAAATTATACACCTTTTTTAGCATAAGTGTTGATCTTGATCACAAATAATCACATTTATTTTTGAAATATGGATTGTTTTTCATACAATATTTTACTTACAGCTATTATTCTTTGGAGAATTTATCAAAGAAATAAATTGATACTCTTCTTGCTATGTTCACCGCTGTGTTTCAACAACATCGCATGTTTGATTAGTCAAAACACCAAGTTTTAAACAATACAAAATACTTTTATGCATAAGGGATATGTGTGAATAGCCACATTAATATTAAAAATATCATTAATAATAAAAAAATTAATGAGGTTGAGAGCCGAGTTCTAACTTATATAATTGAGCATATTGATGACGTAATGAATATGGGAGTTAGAGGTATAGCTAAAAATAACTATACTTCAACATCGGTAATTATGAGGCTCACAAAAAAACTAGGTTATACTGGTTTTGTTGATATGCGCTATAAACTTTATCCACAGATAAAAAGCAATATGCTACTAACCTCGTTAGATATTGATAGTGAAAAAAATGATCTATTTTCAACCGCCCACCTAAAACAATTTAATGATGAGCATTTGTTATCATCTTTTGCCAAAAAACTGACTCAGTTAGATGACAAATTCTTTTTTATTTATGCCACTGGCTTTTCAGCTATTATTGCCGAATATATTCATAAAAAATTACTGGTACTCGGGAAAAAAAGTATGCTTGCTAGTGGTTCTGATTCTGCAGCAGTATTTGAAAACAATTTAAACCATATTGGTATTTTTTTAGCTGTATCAAAATCAGGTCATACAGAACAAGTTTTAAATAAAGCTCGAATTGCCCGTGAGAATGGTATTTTTGTTGTTTCATTTACTAATGAGCTACTCAACCCATTAGCAGAACTATCCAACATCAATTTTAAAATTGAAGATAACAATAAAATTGATGACCTCAATATTTTGCCAAACCTTTTTTTTCCTAACCTATTAATACTTTTCGAAGCCATTACCTACAAGTACCATAAAATGTTAATAATTAAAAAATAACGGCCGCTTTCAAATTATTCTGCTCGTGTAACTCGTTTCTATTTGATGAAACCTGTATCTATTGCTGGTTTTCGTATATACAACACTTTCACTAACAAGATAGTATTTATTTATTCAAAACTATATTAATAGAGGAAGAATAGTGAAAGAAAAAATAATGAATAGCTTACAACGCTTTTCTAAAGCAATGTTTATTCCTGTTTTAATTTTACCTATTGTTGGTGTTTTAATCGCAGTCAGTAATATTTTTACTAACGTCAGATTATTAGAACTACTCCCCTTTTTAAATCACCCATTTATTCAAGACTTTTTTGCCGTACTTTCAAAAGCATTAGTCTCAATACTCTCGAATTTAGGATTAATATTTTGTGTCGGTTTAACGGTAGGGCTAGCACAAAAAAAACGATCTGAGGCTGGATTTACGGCGGTATTAAGTTTCTTAATTTTTATCTACTCCATGAATAAATTTATGGAAATAAAAGATATGCTATTGAAAAACATACCGTTATCAGGAACGGGGCAAACTCTCGTTTTGGGGGTGCAAATTCTTGATATGGGAATATTTTTAGGACTAATGCTTGGTATTGTCACTGCCTATATCCATAACCGATTCTGTGAAATCGAATTTAACAACGCCTTACAAATATATGGCGGATCTCGTTTCGTGTTTATCGTACTAATACCGGTCGTGGTCATCTTATCAGTATGCTTAACCTATCTTTGGCCATTTGTACAACATGGTATTTTAAGCCTTGGCCAATTTATCAACCACAGTGGTGGGGTCGGTATATTTTTATACGGCATGCTGGAACGTATACTCATTCCTACCGGTTTACACCACTTAGTTTACACGCCATTTTTATACAGCCCGTTAGGTGGCGTTGTAGAAATCAACGGCACAGTGCTCGAGGGTGCGCGCAATATTTATTATGCAGAAATGGCAGATCCGACTATTTTGCATCTTTCTCCTACCGTGATTTGGGACGCTAGGGGTATTTCAAAAATGTTTGGTCTACTTGGTGCTTGCTTGGCAATGTACCAAACAGCAAAGCCTAAAAATAGAGCTAAAGTTAAAGCCATTTTAGTTCCTGCCGCATTTGCCTCTTTAATTGCTGGTGTAACAGAGCCTATCGAATTTACGTTTCTATTTGTTGCGCCCATCTTATTTATTGTACATGCCATGTTGAGTGGGCTAAGTATGGTCGTACTCAATCTATTAGATATTAGGGCAATTGGGCCTAATGGAATTATTGACTTTCTACTATTTAATCTTCCGTTAGGTATAGAAAAAACAGACTGGCCATATTATATATTGGTGGGTTTAGTGTTTTTTGTACTCTACTATCTTATTTTCAAATTTCTTATTATCAAATTAAACCTAAAAACCTTAGGTAGAGAATCCTCAGGCCAAGACACTAAACTGTATTCAAAAAATGATTATAAGGAAAAACAACAAAAACGTACCGACCATCAACCCAATGATGATATTGATGCCAAGCTAATCGTCACTCTGCTCGGTGGACCTGATAACATTGAAAATGTTGATAACTGTTACACCCGATTAAGGTTAATTATTCGTGATGTTGCTGTGGTTGATGAAGATAACTTAAAGTTACAAACCGGCGCCAGTGCAGTAATAAAAAAAGGTAACAATGTGCAAGTTGTATATGGATTAAAAATAAATGCGGTCCGAAGGGCTGTTGATGCACATTTGATAAATATTCCCACAACAAATTAATGAGCAGATTAAAAAGAGGTTATCTATGAAAAAGTATTCAATTGTAATAGCGGGTGGCGGTAGCACTTATACGCCGGGCATTGTAATGATGATGTTAGAAAATTTAGATCGTTTTCCGATACGATCATTAACGCTTTATGATAATGATGCAGAGCGTCAAGCAATACTTGGACAAGCTTTAGCTATCGTATTGAAAGAACAAGCACCAGAGATTAAATTTACATTTACTTCCGACCCAAAAGAAGCGTTTACTGACGTTGATTTCTGTATGGCACACATTCGTACAGGCAAGTACAAAATGCGCGAGTTAGACGAGAAAATCCCACTAAAACATGGTGTTTTGGGTCAAGAAACCTGTGGGCCTGGGGGCATAGCATACGGTGTGCGTAGTATTCGTGACATAATTCAACTCATTGATATTATGGAAAAATACTCACCAAATTGCTGGATGCTTAACTATTCTAACCCAGCATCTATCGTCGCAGAAGCGTGCCGTGTTTTACGCCCAAAATCAAAAGTACTTAATATTTGTGATATGCCAATAGGCACAACCCGCCGTATGTCACAAATTGTCGGATTAACACCAAAAGAACTCACTGTTCGTTATTTTGGTTTAAATCACTTTGGTTGGTGGACCAGCGTTAAAGATCCGAGCGGCAAAGAACTATTGCCTCAAATCCGTGATTATGTTAGTAAAAATGGTTATTTAACCCAAATTGAAATAGATACCCAGCATACTGACCCAAGCTGGCAAGATACCCATCGCAAGGCAAAAGATATTATTGCTATCGATCCTAATTACCTACCAAATACCTACTTAAAATATTATCTTTATCCAGACTATGTTGTTGAGCATTCTAACCCTGAATTTACTCGCGCCAATGAAGTGATGAATGGTCGCGAAAAAAATGTTTTTTCTGCTGCAAAGGCTATCATTGCAGCAGGTACCAATGCGGGGCAGTCATTTCATATTGATAGCCATGCCTCTTTTATTGTTGATTTAGCAAGAGCGATTGCTTATAACACTGGCGAGCGTATGTTATTAATTATTGAAAATAATGGTGCAATCGCAAATTTTCGTGATGATGCAATGGTTGAAGTACCTTGTATTGTAGGTAGTGGTGGACCAGAACCATTATGCCAAGGTAAAATCCCTAACTTCCAAAAAGGATTAATGGAAGAACAAGTTGCCGTTGAAAAGCTGGTTGTTGAAGCTTATATAGAAAAAAGCTATCTCAAAATGTGGCAAGCTTTATCATTATCTAAAACAGTCCCAAGTGCGAGTGTTGCTAAAGCAATTTTAGACGATTTAATTATAGCCAATAAAGATTACTGGCCAGAGTTAAAATAATTTTTATAAATAGCCTTTTATCAACTCATCTTTTAAAAGGCTATATGATCTCATTTATTATAAATAACAATAAACTAGTTCAAAAATAGACCAATTAACGATATGGTTGTATAAATACGAGATGAAAAATTATTGGGGTAATATTATGAAACCTAAAATTGTTGTATTAACAGGAGCAGGGATATCTGCAGAATCAGGATTATCAACGTTTAGAGCACAAAATGGTTTATGGGAAAATCACGATGTTAATGATGTTGCTACATATGAGGGTTATACTCGTGATCCTATTGCGGTACATCAGTTTTATAATATGCTACGAAAAAAACTACAATCCCCAGAGGTTAAACCAAATAACGCTCATATTGCCTTAGCGTTGCTTGAAAATAAACTAGGTAGTGAAAATGTTACCATTGTGACACAAAATGTGGATAACTTACATGAACAAGCCGGATCCAAAAACATTATCCACATGCATGGTGAATTACTTAAAGTTCGTAGTGAGAAAACAGGCAAAGTGTTTGATTGTTTTAATGATGTTGATTGCGTATCGAATAAAGATATTCGACCACATATTGTTTGGTTTGGCGAAATACCATTATATATGGATGAGATTTATGCTAAATTAGCACAAGCAGACTATTTTATTTCAATTGGAACATCAGGTAATGTCTACCCTGCTGCGGGCTTTGTGCAAATAGCAAATCAATTTGGCGCTAAAAGCGTTGAACTCAATTTAGAACCATCACTAAAAGAGAGTCAATTCCAAGCTAAAATTTATGGTCCTGCAAGCAAAGTTGTACCGGCATTTTTAAAACAATCGTTCGATCTCTAGCCCTTACGCTTAGAGAATAAACGATTAGCAAAAAGTAGGCTGAAAACTACAGTCTCTTTCACTTAACAACTAAGTTGCCTTTTATAAAATTGGCAATATCTTGCGCGTTATTAATATCAAATTGCTTAATATTAGTCTCTAGCGCATAGTCAGCAGCAAAAGCAATGGTATGCTTATCATAAAAAAGCGGTTTATTATTTTCTTTTCGATGGCATATAATTTTAGTTATCGCTTCATCTTTAAAACCCTCAACTAACACTAAATCAACATGTTTAAACTGATTAGCCAAATCAGTTAATTTTGCATTATTATTTGGCGTTTCATTAATAAAGGCCCAGCGATTATCACAAGCGACAATAATTTTATCTACACCTGATTTCCTAAGTTCATAGCTATCTTTACCCGGAATATCTATATCCATATCATGATGGCTATGTTTAATTACTGCTAATGAAACATTATCGGTTTTAAGTACAGTAATTAATTTTTTTAATAATGTTGTTTTCCCACTACCACTATAGCCACAAATACCAATTAATTTCATAATGATTGATTCCAAAAAGTTAAATCTTCAGGTGTATTAATATTAATAAATAATTGTTTTTTATCACTAAAATCAACTTTTATAGCATCAACACCTTGTAAAAATAGCATTAATTTTCGATCACCTTGTGCTAAATATATTTTTATTTTTTCAGCTAATTCACGCCGAATAAGCAAAATTGTTGGATGCGGTTTTTCTCCATCAAAAACGTAAGCAGCTTGATGGTTAATCGCTTTCTGCATCAACCGTGTTACTAAATCAGAAGGTAAAAATGGTGTATCACAGCTAACAATTAAATTCCAATCAGTTTGACTATTAATTAGCCCAGAGTAAATACCAGCAAGCGGGCCTAAAAAGCCAGGTAATACGTCATTAATAACGCTATAATTTGTATGCTGATATGATATGATATTTCGGTTGGCATTAATAATGATAGTATCAACTTGTGGCTTGATTTTATCGATAACATGGCAATAAAGAGGTTTATCTTTTAATAATAAAAGACCTTTATCATTACCATTCATTCGCATACTTTTTCCGCCAGCAAGAATAATTGCTGTTATAGACGTTTTTAGCATAACTTATTACTTTTTTTACATTGATAAAATTAAAAATAGCATTACTATACTGTTGTTAGTAATACTGTAATATTTTAGCAGCTTATTATACTCGATATTAAAACATCATAGTTTAAATGCTTGAGTATATACTTAATTAGCTTAAAAATTGCATGATAAATATAAATTTTTAAAATAAATAGGTGAATAATAATGGCATGCCATAGAATAGAAGAATTAATCGAACTTTTAGAGCCAGAATGGCAAAAAGAGCCTGATTTAAATCTATTACAATTTTTAAGTAAATTAGCTAAAGAAGCTGGTTTTGATGGTGATTTGGGCGATTTAAGTGATGAAATTCTTATTTATCATCTAAAAATGCGTAATTCAGATAAAGGACAAGCCATTCCAGGAATCAAAAAAGATTACGAAGATGACTTTAAAACGGCGCTATTAAAAGCGCGTGGTATTATTAAATAAAAAATTAACTAGTTAATTTATTAGAGGTTTTATAATGATTAAAAAATTTTTTATCGCATTAAGTGCTATATTATTTTCATTTAGTATCTTTGCCGCAGAGACACAGACAAGTGAGTCAGTTAAAATTGAAGAAGGAAAACAATACATTGTTTTAGCTAAATTCCCAGCTCCTGAAAAAGAAGTTGTTGAATTTTTTTCATTTAACTGCCCTAGCTGTTTCCGTTTAGATGATGAATTAAAATTAGGTAAAACAATAAAAAATAGGTTACCAGAAGGCGTTACATTTAAAAAATATAGCCTTAGTGATTTTGGTCGACTTGCGCCAGAACTATCTGAAGCTTGGGCTATAGCAAATGTTTTAGGTATTGCTGAAGATGTTAGTATTGAGCTATATAACGGTATTCAACGTGATGGAACAATAAAAACAGCTAATGATATTAAAGGTGTTTTTGCTAACTTAGGCGTTGATAATGCTAAATATGACAGTATGAAAAATAATTTTTTAGTTAAAGCTTTTATTGCACAACAAGAAGCGGCAAGAAAAGAGCTAGAACCAACAAGCATTCCTAGTTTTTATGTTAACGGAAAATATTTAATAAATGCAAACGGAATGAATTCTACATCGAGTCAAGCTTTATTAGATGACTACTCTAACACCATCAATTATTTAACTACATTAAAATAATTTTTCTTTTTACGATGTATATAACGCGCTTTTAATGCGCGTTTTCTATTTTAATCACTTTTTAGTATACTTATCAGTTAATATTCCTACATAAAAGTGAATTTATTATGTCAAGCCAAAACCCTATCATTCTTGTAGATGGTTCATCTTATCTTTATAGAGCTTTTTTTGCGACACCACCTTTAAAAAACCCCAAGGGAGAGCCTAGCGGTGCCGTTTATGGCGTTATAAATATGATTAGAAGTTTAATTAATCAATATAGTCCAACGCATATTGCTGTTGTTTTTGACGCTAAAGGAGGCTCATTTAGAAAAGAGATCTACAGTGAATATAAAGCAACTCGCGAAGCAATGCCTGAAGATTTACGTGTTCAAATAGAGCCAATACATGCAATATTAAACGCAATGGGTTTACCATTACTTTGTGTTGAGGGAGTTGAGGCAGATGACGTAATTGGAACATTAGCCAAACGAGCTGAAGCAGAAGGGTTAGATGTATTAATAAGTACTGGCGATAAAGATATGGCACAGCTTGTTTCAGGTAAAATAACGCTGATTAATACAATGAACAATGTTGTATTAGATCCACAAGGTGTAGAACAAAAATTTGGTGTGCCTCCAAATAAAATTATCGATTTTTTAGCTTTAATGGGGGATAGCTCAGATAATATTCCAGGAGTAGCTGGCGTTGGCGAAAAAACCGCAACAAGCTTATTAACAGAGTTTTCAAGTATTGATGATATTTATCAACATATTGATAATATTGATAAATTAACTATTAGAGGTGCTAAATCTATTAAACAAAAATTAATTGATAATGAAAATAATGCCCGCCTTTCTTATCTGCTCGCTACAATTAAAACTGATGTAGCAATCGATTTAACTAACGAGCAATTAAAACCAAAACCTTATGATAATAATAAGCTTAGAGAGTTTTTTGAGTACCAAGGGTTTAATCGTTGGATAAATGATTTACAAAGTGGCTCGTTTATTAAGGCAAAAACAATCGTGCCAAGTAACGAATTAATAAACAATGATATCGAAAGCGATCAATTAATAAATGCACAAAGCGATGACAAAAATTATCAAACAATATTAACGAGTGAACAACTTGATAGCTGGGTTGTAAAATTAAAATCAGCTCAACTTTTTGCATTTGATACAGAAACCAATAGTATTGATCATTTTCATGCACAGTTAGTCGGTATATCATTAAGTATAAATCCTAATGAAGCTTGTTATATTCCTATTCACCACTATTATTTAGGTGTACCTAAGCAGCTATCTATTGATGAAATTATTCAAAAACTCAAACCTATATTTGAAGATGAAAATATAAAAAAAATCGGTCAGAACGCAAAATTTGATTACTGTATTCTAGCCAATTATGGCATTACCGTTAAAGGAATAGCTTTTGATACCATGCTAGAATCTTATGTATTAAATAGTAATGAACGCCATGACATGGACAGCATGGCAAGAAAATATTTAGACCATAAAACAGTTACCTATGATGAGCTAACTAAAGTAGATAGAAAAAAAGTAACTATTGATATGGTAGATATAGAACAAACCACGCTTTACGCCAGTGAAGATGCCGATATAACGTTACTTCTACATAATCATTTATGGCCAAATATTGAAAAAGAAAGTCAATTAAAGAAGCTATTTACCGATATTGAAATGCCGCTCGCTATCATTTTAGCAAACATGGAAAGAACAGGTGTTTTAATTGATGAAAAGCAGTTAAACCAGCATTCTAAAGAGCTAAAAATAAAATTAGATCAATTGGAAAAACAGATTCATGAACTTGCCGGAGAGCCGTTTAACATCGCGTCACCAAAACAGCTACAAGTTATTTTATTTGAAAAAAAACAGTTACCGATAATAAAGAAAACCCCAAAAGGCGATCCGTCAACTAACGAAGAAGTACTAAGTGAGTTAGCGAACGATTATGAACTACCAAGATTAATTTTAGAATATAGAGGTCTTGCTAAATTAAAAAATACCTATACAGATAAACTACCATTAATGATTAGTGAAAAAGATCACCGTATTCATACTAACTACAACCAAGTTGGTACAGTAACAGGTAGACTATCATCTAACGACCCTAATTTACAGAATATTCCTGTGCGTAATGAAGAAGGCCGTAAAATACGGCAAGCCTTTATTGCACCAAAAGGCTATAAGATAGTCTCAGCAGACTACTCTCAAATAGAACTACGTATAATGGCACATCTATCACAGGATAAAAATCTCCTTGATGCATTTGCTAATGATAAAGATATTCACCGTTTTACCGCCAGTGAAATATTAAGTAAAAATGAACAAGACGTTACATCAGAAGAGCGTAGACGCGCAAAGGCGGTTAACTTTGGCTTGATATATGGTATGAGTGCTTTTGGTTTATCAAAACAAATTAACATAGCAAGACATGAAGCAAAATTCTATATTGATAGTTATTTTGAGCGTTACCCTAATGTTGAACGTTATATGGAAAATACACGCTTACTTGCAGCAGAAAAAGGCTATGTTGAAACATTATCGGGAAGACGACTTTATTTACCTAAAATAAACTCATCAAATGGAATAGAAAAGCGAGCGGCTGAACGAGCGGCTATCAATGCCCCTATGCAAGGAACGGCTGCAGATATTATAAAAACAGCTATGATTGAAATGGATAAATTTATAGATACTCAAAACGATAAAATAAAAATGATTATGCAAGTCCATGATGAATTAGTTTTTGAAGTTAAAGAGAATGATATCGATTTTATCGCAAAGCAGATTAAGTCAATCATGGAAAATTGCTATAAACTCGCTATTCCATTAAAAGTTGATATAGGAATTGGTGATAATTGGGACCAAGCCCATTAAAATTGAATAAAAAATATTCTTTAATATTTTCACTAAAATAAGTATAAAAACAAAAAAATAACGGATCTAAATAGATAATATAAAGGATCTAAGGATCCGTTAAGCTTATTTAATAGCCAATAAACACACAAAAAACTAGCAATTAAATTTATTTTATGTGAATAAGTTTGTGGTAAAAAGCATAATTAACCTGTTAACACTCAACAAATAACTTATAACCATAAATCATCTGTGGATAAGTTAGATAGTTATCCTCAGTTTAAAGGCGACAATAAATCACTATATTAACATACTCAAAAAGACATTAACTTTTTAAAAAGTAATAAGAAAAATAAATAACCCACAGATTAAGAATGCAGTAGTAGTAAAAATAATAAGAAAAAGATATAAAAGATCTTTTAATTAATTAGCGATCTAAAATAGATCATTTGACCTTATCGAAAAGACGAGTAGAATTTGTCACTCTAATTAATCCCTATGTGTATTATCGATTTTTATTTGAAGTAAGTTGAGGATATTATGTTTTACCCAGATCTTTTTGATGTCATCATTGTAGGTGGTGGTCATGCAGGTACTGAAGCTGCAATGGCTTCTGCCAGAATGGGTAGAAAGACATTGCTACTAACACATAATATAAATACATTAGGGCAAATGTCGTGTAATCCTGCGATTGGTGGCATAGGTAAAGGACATCTAGTTAAAGAAATCGACGCTATGGGCGGCTTAATGGCTCATGCAATAGACAAAGCAGGTATTCAATTTAGAATTTTAAATGCAAGTAAAGGCCCTGCCGTCAGAGCGACAAGAGCTCAAGCAGATAGATCAATTTATCGTGATGCAATAAGAATAGCACTTGAAAATCAGGAAAATTTAATGCTTTTTCAACAATCTGTTGAAGATCTAATCATTGAAAATGACCAGATTTTAGGTGTAATCACCCAAATGGGAGTTAAATTTAAAGCTAAAGCAGTCGTTTTAACTACGGGTACTTTTTTAGATGGCAAAATTCATATAGGTCTTAATAACTACAGTGGCGGAAGAACGGGCGATCCAGCTTCTATTGAATTATCTAAATCATTACATCGACACCCATTCAGAATGGGACGATTAAAAACAGGTACACCACCAAGAATTGATGCTAGAACAATTGATTTTTCAAAATTAAATACACAATTTGGTGATGATCCTACACCTGTTTTTTCATTTTTAGGGCATGCTAATGAACATCCACGACAAATTCCATGTTATGTAACTGAAACTAACGAAAATACTCATAATATTATTCGTAATAGTTTAGATAGAAGTCCTATGTATACAGGTGTTATAGAGGGAATTGGCCCTCGTTATTGTCCATCTATTGAAGATAAAATTATGCGTTTTGCTGATCGCAACTCGCATCAAATTTATCTCGAACCCGAAGGATTAGATAGCAATGAAATTTATCCTAACGGTATATCAACTAGTTTACCATTTGATGTTCAGCTTGCTTTTGTAAGAAGTATGAAAGGACTTGAAAATGCTAATATTGTTAGACCTGGATACGCTATAGAATATGATTATTTTGATCCCAGAGATCTTAAACCAACTCTTGAGAGTAAAATTATTAAAGGACTATTTCTATCTGGTCAGATAAATGGAACAACAGGTTATGAAGAAGCTGCTGCTCAAGGATTATTAGCAGGCTTAAATGCGGCAAGGTTTGCTAATGATCAAGAACAATGGTACCCAACGCGAGATCAAGCTTATTTAGGTGTATTGGTTGATGATCTTTGTACATTAGGTACCAATGAACCTTATAGAATGTTTACTTCCCGTGCTGAATATCGCCTAATGTTAAGAGAAGATAATGCTGATATTCGTTTAACTGAAATAGGTCGTAAATTAGGGCTAGTTGATGATTATCGCTGGCAACATTTTAATCAAAAAATAGAAACTATTGAAAACGAGCGTGCTCGCTTACGAGATATTTGGGTGCATCCGCATATTGATACTATTAATGAAGTCAATGCCGTACTTAATGCTAATTTAACTAAAGAAGCAAATGGCGAAGAGTTACTTAAGCGCCCCGAAATGGATTATAAGACATTAAAATCGTTATCTTTATTTGCACCGGGTATTGACGATGAACAAGCAATGCAGCAGGTTGAAATTCAAGTTAAATATGATGGTTATATTAAACTGCAAGTAGAAGAAATTGAACGGCAAAAACGTAATGAAGACACATTAATTCCTGATATGATTGATTATACTGAAATATCAGGCTTATCTAATGAAGTTGTTGCTAAACTAAAGCAACATAAACCTATTTCAATAGGGCAAGCTTCGCGTATTTCGGGCGTCACTCCCGCGGCTATATCAATGTTATTAGTCTATTTAAAGAAAAAAAATTATATTAACAAAAATAAAATTTAATAAATTATGTTAAAAAATAACCTACAAAGCCTTATAGAAAAAACAGATCTAGTTATCAATGAAAAGCAATTAGATCTGCTTGTTTGCTACGTTGAAATGCTTAATAAATGGAACAAAGCTTATAATTTGACATCTATTAGAGATCCTAATGAAATGTTAACTAAGCATATTATGGATAGCTTAGTTATTTCACCTTATCTCAAAGGTGAGTCATTTATCGATGTAGGTACAGGCCCTGGCCTACCAGGAATACCGCTTGCTATAATTAATCCTGATAAGCAATTTGATTTAGTTGATAGCCTTGGTAAGCGAGTTAGGTTTTTAAAACAGGTTAAATTTGAATTAAAGATTGATAATATTCATCCTGTACAAAGTCGAATAGAAGAATATACGGTTAAACAATTTGATGGTGTAATTAGTCGTGCTTTTGCTTCATTAGCTGATATGCTTAATTGGTGTCACCATTTACCTAATCAAAATGGTATTTTTTATGCTTTAAAAAGTATGGCTTCTCAAGAAGAGTTAAAATATTTACCTAATACATTTACTATTTTGGATGTGATAAAGCTCAATGTCCCTAATCTTAATGCTGAGCGCAATTTAATCACGATAAAAAATAATAATAGTTAGCATTAAATTATTTAACTAATTTTCGCTTATTATAGTTAGTTATGTTACAATTTTACCTCAGCAGTTATTGCAATAATAATTAATAACAACTGAGGCCTTTCATGAAAATAGTTGAAGTAAAACACCCTCTGGTACGCCACAAAATTGGTTTAATGCGCGAACATGATATTTCAACCAAAGATTTTAGAGATTTAGCTAGCGAAGTTGGTAGTTTACTAACTTATGAAGCAACCGCAAATTTACCCACCGAAAAAGTGACTATTCAGGGCTGGTGTGGGCCTATTGAAGTAGAACGAATTAAAGGTAAAAAAATAACAGTAGTACCTATTTTACGTGCTGGTCTTGGTATGATGGACGGCGTGCTTGAACATATACCTAGTGCTAGAATCAGTGTTGTGGGTTTTTATCGTAATGAAGAAACACTAGAGCCCGTTCCTTACTTTCAAAAATTGACCTCTTCTATTGAAGATAGAATGGCTCTTGTTGTTGATCCTATGCTTGCAACGGGTGGATCAATGGTTGCAACCATTGATTTATTAAAGCAAGCAGGTTGTAAAAATATTAAAGTATTGGTTTTAGTTGCTGCGCCTGAAGGCATTCAAGCTTTAGATAAAGCTCATCCCGATGTAGAATTATATACGGCTTCAATCGATGAGAAGCTTAATGAAAAAGGTTATATCATTCCCGGATTAGGTGATGCTGGTGATAAGATCTTTGGTACTAAATAAAAAATTATTTTAAGACCGGTTAAGCCGGTTTTTTTATGCCTACTATTTAATAAAGAAAGAGAAGTATTATTTATGAGTTCAAATCAAATAGCAAAATCAATAGAAAATAATAAACATTCTTGGCTTGATATTTTAGCTGGTGCACAAATGTTATTTGTCGCATTCGGGGCATTAGTTTTAGTTCCATTATTAACAGGATTAAACCCTAATGTTGCACTATTTACAGCGGGCGTTGGTACTATTATTTTTCAAATAACAACCCGAGGTAAAGTTCCTGTCTTTTTAGCATCATCTTTTGCGTTTATTGCGCCTATTTCTTATGGTGTTTCACAATGGGGGATCCCAGCTACTCTTGGGGGATTGGTTATAGCTGGATTTGTTTTTATGTTTTTTTCATTTTTAGTAAAAATTAATGGTACTGAAATTATTAATAAAATATTACCACCTGTTGTAACGGGGCCCATTATTATGGTTATAGGTCTATCACTTGCTCCTATTGCTGTTAATATGGCGATGGGAACGGGAATCAACACACCTTTACCCAAGTATCAATTAATTATTATTTCTATGGCATCGCTTATTACTACGCTTATTGTTGCTATTTGGGCAAAAGGTTTTTTTAAACTGGTTCCAATTATTTCAGGAATCGTAGTTGGCTATACTCTTTCTTGTTTTCTTGGTTTGGTTGATTTTAATCCTATTATTAACGCACCTTGGTTTGCTTTACCAACTTTTACTTTTCCTGAATTTAAATGGCAAGCGGCGCTTTATATGATCCCAATTGTAATTGCACCTACAATTGAACATGTTGGTGATATTATGGCTATTAGTAGTGTAACGGGTAAAGATTATATTAAAAATCCAGGATTACAAAAAACATTATTAGGCGATGGCCTTGCAACATCAGTCGCTGGGTTTTTAGGTGGCCCACCTTGCATTACTTACGCAGAAGTTATTGGTGCAGTAACATTAACGCGTAATTTTAAAACTCGCGTTATGACGTGGGCCGCTATTTGGGCTATTATTATGTCATTTATTGGTAAGGTTGGTGCTTTTCTTGCCTCTATTCCTGCTGTTGTTATGGGGGGGATTATGGTTTTATTATTTGGTTCTATTGCATCAGTTGGCGTTAATATTTTAGTTAAACATAAAGTTGATTTATCAATATCACGCAACATGTGTATTACAGCACTTGTTTTAGTATTTGGTATCGGTGGGATGATTTTTGATTTTGGTTCCTATGTTTTACAGGGTATTAGTTTATGTGGAATTTTAGCCATCATTTTAAACCTTATTTTACCGCGCCCTTAATTTAAATAAAGTAAAGGTAGCTTTGCTACCTTAAATTGGCAATCATAAATAATATTGCTTTTTAATTACTAGAATTTATACTAGCTTAGTTATATAAATATTATGAGGTATTAGCAATTAATTCTCAGCAGTTAGTTTTGCCTGTTTCATTGCCGGATACAGAAACATTTACCAGTTTTTATACAGGTGATAATTTACTTTTGCTTAACTATTTAAAAGAAACTTTGAGTAAATCAGGGTTTTGTTTTCTTTATGTTTGGTCTGCTTTTTTATCAGGAAAAACACATCTATTACATGCATCTTGTCACTATTTATCACATTTAGATAAACGAATTAGCTATATTCCCCTTGAACAATATTTATTATTAGAGCCTGATATTTTATTGGGACTTGATGATTATGATCTCGTTTGCTTAGATAATATAGATAAAATAGCGGGTAATAGAGCATGGGAAGAGGCTATTTTTGATCTTTTTAATCGCTTACTTGAAAACAATAATAGTAAACTACTCATTACTGGTAATGCACCGCCTAAGCAGATTCCCTTTATCCTACCAGATTTAATTTCTAGGTTAGAGTGGGGGCAAGTTTATCAATTAAAAGAACTTAATGATGAAGATAAACTATATGCGTTACAACTTAGAGCCCTGTTAAGGGGATTTGAATTACCAACTGATGTTGGATTATTTTTATTAAAACGCGTTGATCGTGATATGAAAACATTATCAAACCTACTTGATAAACTTGATAAAATGACAATAACAGCACAGAGGAAACTTACAATTCCTTTTATTAAAACAATGTTTAATTTATGATGTTATGGGGTAATTAATGACCAATAAACCTGACGCAATTATTTTTTTTGATTTAGATGGAACATTGCTAACAAGCGATGTTACGGTCGCTAAAACGACTATTGAAGCAATAAATAATCTTCATAATAACAACATTATGCCAGTAATAGCAACAGGTAGAACCGTTTGTGAAGTACAACATATCATGAAGCAATCTAAAATCGATTCAATTGTTGCCATGAATGGTCAATCTGTTTTTTATCAAGGTAGCCATGTTTTTTCTAATAATATTGATATTAGTGTTATTGATAGAGTAATGGCTTATTCTAAAACCAGAACAAATATTCCTCTTTCGTTCTACAATGATAAAATTATGCGAATTTCGGAATTAAGCAAACCAGCGATAAAATTTTATAATTTTTTAAAGCAACCCGTCCCTCCTGTTGATTCGGATATTTATCGTAGTGAACCCATTCAGATGCTGCTTCTACTGTGCGAGGATGGTGAAGAAGAATATATTAAGCAATTTCCAGAGCTGTGCTTTATACGCAACACCCAATATTGTGTTGATGTTTTTAATCGTGGAGGATCAAAAGCATTTGGTATCAAAAAATTATTAGAAAATAAAAAACTTTTGGACGTACCAACTTATGCCTTTGGCGATGGTTTAAATGATCTAGAAATGTTCGAATTAGTTGATCATCCTATCGCTATGGGCAATGCTGTAACACCCTTAAAAAAATTAGCTGAATTTATTACAGACGATCATAATAACGATGGCATTGCTAAAGGATTAAAACACTTCAGTTTAATTTAATTGAGTTTAAATGATCTGTGCTACTTACCCATTTATTGCTGGCAGTAAAAAGTTAACACTAAAACGGTTGGTCGTTGTTATTTAGGATGCGGATAATTGCCGTAAAGATAACATGCTGAATTATAATAAACATACTAAATGTGCCATGCCTTTTCCTATCTGATTCATTAAATATTTTTTGTAACTATCAAACCACGAACCAAGTATAGATTTAATCATATTTTATTCTCTTTTATGAGAACTAACTCGGATATATTACACCTAAACTCACTGATTTAGTTGCACCCGTTACGCTTGGTATATTACTAACTAAATTATTCATTCGACAGTAAGCTAACCAAGCAAAAGCAATAGCTTCCATATAATCACCACTTATTCCATGCTGATCCGTTGTGTTAACTAGCCAATTAACTAATAATTTAGAAAATCGTTCAATTATTAAAGGGTTTTTTGCTCCGCCGCCACAAATGAGTAATTCACAAGGTAATGAAGGATCCAATAATTGCTTATTTAATAATTCATTTACTGTTGATCTAACCGTTAACTCAACAAGTGTTGCTTGGATATCTTGTGGGGAAAGATTAAATTTTGATACTTTTTGCTTTAACCAACTAAGATTAAATAGTTCTCGGCCAGTGCTTTTAGGGTACGGTTGTTCAAAATAGTATTCTTGTAAAAGCTGGTCTAGCAGTGGTTGGTTTATGTTTCCTGTTTTAGCCCAGATAGCATCATGGTCATAAGATTTATTCAAATTAGCCATTATCCAACTATCTAATAATACATTCCCTGGGCCTGTATCATAACCAATAATTGGTTTGTTAGGTGTTAAAACGGTAATATTACTAATGCCGCCAATATTGAGAATGACTCTATTTTTATTTGGATTATGAAATATTGCGTTATGAAAAGCTGGAACCAGAGGAGCACCTTGACCTCCTAACGCGACATCCCTTCGGCGAAAATCAGCAATCGTAGTAATCCCTGTTCTTGCTGCAATGATATTGGCATCGCCGATTTGCATTGTAAATGGATAATGACCCGTAGGAGAGTGATAAATAGTTTGTCCATGACAGCCAATAGCAACGATATTTTTTTTATTTATTTGATTATTTTTAATAAAATTATTTATTGCTGTTGCATACAATTCACCTAATTGATGATCTATTTCGCCTAATTTTTGCAATGAACTTTGCTTTTGTTCACATATAGTGAGTAAATCAGATTTAATATTATCGGGTATTTGATATGTATGGCCTAGCTTAAAGGAAATATCATTTTTTGTTATGCTAACTAAGGCTATATCTACCCCATCTAAACTAGTACCTGACATTACGCCAATATAAAGTGAATTTTTCATATGATTATTCCCTATCCCAGCCTAATTATTAGCCCTGTTTTAATATCTCTAATTTCTGATGGATTTTTTCTTTTACCTGTTTTGCCTAATAGGACAGGAAAATTGATACCAAACTGTTTCTTAACATCAGCTACTGTTCGGCAGGGCGCTTGACCTGAAAGATTCGCACTAGTCGATACGATAGGTTTACCAAATAATAAGCAAAGCTGTCGAACTAAAGGATGATCGGTAACGCGAATGGCAATTGAGTCAAATTGACCCGTTAAAAAATACGGAGTTTTATTATTTTTAGCTACAATCCAAGTCACAGGGCCAGGCCAAGAACTTAGCATTAATTTTTTTTGTTTTTCTGTTATTTTTGATAGATCGATATAGGGAGTGAGCTGTTCAAAATTGCTGGCAATTAATATTAATCCTTTTTCAATTGGTCGGTTTTTTAAAGTCAAAATAGCCAAAACAGCATTTTCATTGTCTGGATCGCAGCCTAAACCAAAAACAGCTTCTGTAGGATAGGCAATAACCTCACCTTGAGTTAATTTTTCGCATGATTGAGTTAATGAAAGTATGGTCATAGCTAATTTTAGTTGTTTTTTATTACGCGATATATTAACACTATTTAAGTTAATAAGTTTACCTAATCATAGGAATTTACTGCGAACATAGCCTCCACTAACAGATTCAATTAATCCTTCTAGCTCTAATTCAATTAATTTTATTGAAACCTCCGCAACGGATAACCCCATTTTATCGGCAATAATATCGATGGGTGTAGCTTGATTATTTATTGTCGCTAGTATTTCTGGATGGATAATTGTTAGATTATCGACTTGTTGTTCAACACTCTTTTTTACCCATGATAAGCTGCTTGAATAGTGTTCTAAAATATCGATTGGTTTTGTGACTAAATAAGCGCCTTGTTTGATTAACCAATGGGTACCATTACAATTTGAGTTATCTATGTCACCAGGTAGTGCAAAAACATCTCGATTTTGCTCTAATGCATAACGAGCCGTAATTAATGAACCACTTTTTTCAGAGGCTTCAATGACAAATGTACCTAAACAAAGCCCGCTAATAATACGATTTCGTCGAGGGAAGTGTTTTGGTTGTGCAGGTTTATCTGGTAAAAATTCAGAAATAATTGTGCCTTTGTTTGCGATAATATCTTTGGCTAAACTATAATTAGTCTTCGGTGTGATATTCAATAAACCACTACCTAAAACAGCAATTGTTTTTCCTGTAACATCAAGCGCACCACGATGACAAATAGCGTCAATGCCTAATGCTAAACCACTAGTAATTGTTAGTCCATTAATAGCAAGCTCACTTGCAAAGTAACGTCCCCAATGCGCACCATATTCACTAAAAATTCTGCTACCAACCATTGCTATTTGCGGCGTTGTTAATAAATTTGGATCGCCTATGCCAAATAGTAATAAAGGCGCACAGCTAATTTGTTTTAGACTTTCAGGATAAAATTGGTCGTAATAACTAATTAAAAAGTGATTATCTTTATTTACCCAGTCTAATGTTTCGGTTATATCATATCGATAAAATTGCTTAACCTGATCGGGGTTAAAATTAAGTTGATGTAATAAAAAGCTGTCGTCAATATCATCACTAGCTTGGTAAAGGTACGGTCTAATTTTAGCTGTTTTTTTATTATTAACTATTGAAAATCGAATTAAAAACTCATATTTATTCATAGACTCACTATTTTAATAATAGGAATTAAAGGCTACCCATTAATATAATTAGTGTTTAAAATATGTATAAATTGACTAAACGACTATTTAGAGGCAAATCGAGAAATTTATGGCTATTTTACCAGTATTACGTTTTCCTGATGAAAGGCTACGCAAAATTGCTAAACCAGTTGAAAAAATAACAACACAAACGCAGCAAATTATTGATGATATGATAGAAACGATGTATGCAGAAGAGGGAATTGGCCTTGCTGCAACACAAGTTAATATTCATCAACGGATTATTGTTATCGATGTATCAGAAAATCGTGATCAAGTTTATGTTATTATTAATCCAGAGGTTATACTCAAAAATGGTGAAACAGGCATTGAAGAAGGTTGCTTATCTGTTCCGGATAGTCGCGGATTTGTTTCCCGAGCTGAAACAATTAAAATTACAGCCTTAAACCGTGATGGTGAAGCTTATGAAATTGATGCTGATGGTTTATTGGCTATTTGTATTCAGCATGAAATGGATCATTTAGTGGGTAAATTATTTGTTGATTATCTTTCTCCTTTAAAACGTCAACGAATAGAACAAAAGATGAAAAAAATGAACCGCCTTGAAGCCAAACCATAGTTTGGCTTTTATTCAGCTCTCTATATCACTATTTTCAACGCCCAATTTGCAAATACCATACTAAAAAGTGCATTCTTTCTAAAAAAAAGAGATTATAATCAATTAATAATAAATTATTTAATATTCTCTTGATCAGCAAGGAGTTTAAAATGAGTAAGCTATTTAGCCCAATCAAAATTGGTGAACAGCATTTTGAAAATAGAATCGTTATTCCGCCAATGTGCCAATATTCAGCAAAAAATGGTTTAGCTACAGACTGGCATCTAATGCATTATGGTTCGCTTTCTCATTCTGGTGCTGGGTTAATGGTTTTAGAGGCAACATCTGTTTGCCCTGAAGGTCGATTATCTCCTTTTGATTTAGGTTTATGGGGCGATCAACAAGAGCATGCGATGGAATCATTAATTGCATCAATTCGTCAATATTCAAAAATGCCAATTGCTATTCAATTGGTTCATGCGGGTCGAAAAGCATCGATGCCTGAGCCTTGGAAAGAAGAAAAACATGTATCGGTTGAACAAGGTGGTTGGAAAACGGTTGCGCCTTCAGCGATTGCCTTTAATGCTAATTATGATACACCAAGACAATTAACGACTGATGAAATTAAAAATTTAGTGAAACAATTTGCTGATGCAGCGATTAGAGCTGATCGTGCTAATATTGACTTTATTGAAATTCATGGTGCTCATGGTTATTTAATTCATCAATTTTTATCACCATTAACAAATCATCGTACCGACGAATATGGTGGAAGCCTTGATAATCGTTTGCGCTTTGTTATTGAAGTATTTAAAGCTATTAGGGCTGTGTTTCCCAAACAAAAAGGCGTCGGTATTCGTATTTCTGCAACCGATTGGGTTGAGGGCGGATGGAATTTAGCTGAATCGATTATATTAGCTAAAAAGCTAAATGAGTTAGGTTGCAGCTATATTCATGTATCAACAGGTGGTCTTGATATGTGTCAGAAAATTCCAGTTGGACCGAATTATCAAGTACCATTTGCGCAAGCAATTAAAGAGCAAGTTACTATGCCTGTTATTGCGGTAGGATTAATTACCGAGGCAATCCAAGCTGAAGCAATTATTTCAACAGGTCAGGCAGATATGGTTGCTATCGGTCGAGAGATATTATTTGAGCCTCATTGGCCTTGGCAAGCCGCAAAAATACTTGGTGCTCAGGTAATCGTTCCGCCACAGTATGCGCGTAGTTCGCCGCATGGCAGTAAAAATTTATTTAAAAAGTAGAGATAAAAAGGCCCTTAAAAAAGGGCTTTTTTAATAATTAATATAATGCTAATTATTTAGCTATTAATTTTATTAGTGGCTTGAACCTTTAGGTGCGCCAATAGGCAATACGGTACGCCCATGTTGTTCATTGATTACTTCAGCCATTGCTAAATAGATTGCACTTGCACCGCAAATGATTCCTTCAAAACCAGCAATATTAATAATTGTGTGATTATCACAAATATTACCGATAGCAAGTAAAGCGAATAAAATCGTTAAGCTAGCAAACACAAATTGTAACGCTTTGTTTGCTTTTAAGGTACCAATAAACATAAATGCAGTAAAAATTCCCCACAATGCTAAGAAAATACCCAAAAAGACTTTATCTGTCGGCGCAGTGGCTGCTGCTGTTGGTAAATACCAGATACCAACGAGGACAATCCAGAAAAAGCCATAAGAAGTAAATGCCGTTGTTCCAAATGTATTACCTTTACGGAACTCTAAAATTCCAGCGATAACTTGTGCAAGCCCGCCGTAAAAAATCCCCATAGAAACAATTGCCGTAACTGCAGGGAAGAAACCTGCATTATGAATGTTTAATAAAACAGTTGTCATACCAAATCCCATCAAACCTAAAGGGCCGGGGTTGGCAAGCTTAGTATTTTCCATAAAATTCCTACTTATAAAATATATAATTAATGCTTTTAAGCGTTGCAATAATAAGGGGAGACTAGTTTTCAATCAATAGTTACCGAAAAAAAATTATTTTCCCCCCTTGATATTAGTCATTATGCTCCCATCTATGTGGAAACGAAATATTTCCTTGTAAATATTAGGGGCTTGAAAAAAAATATTTGAGACCTATATACAAGAAATAAAATACAGGTTTTTAGGAGAAGATTATTATGGGTAAAATTATTGGTATTGATTTAGGTACAACAAATTCATGTGTAGCAGTAATGGATAACGGTCAGGCAAAAGTATTAGAAAATGCCGAAGGCGATCGCACAACCCCGTCGATTATTGCATACACACAAGATGGTGAAATTTTAGTTGGACAACCAGCAAAGCGCCAAGCTGTAACAAATCCACAAAATACGCTATTTGCTATTAAACGTTTAATTGGTCGTCGCTATGAAGACGCAGAAGTTCAACGTGATGTAAGTATCATGCCTTACAAAATTACTAAAGCTGATAATGGTGATGCATGGATTGATATTAAAGGTCAAAAAATTGCACCACCACAAATTTCAGCAGAAGTATTAAAGAAAATGAAAAAAACGGCTGAAGATTATTTAGGTGAAGCCGTTACTGAAGCGGTTATTACTGTTCCAGCTTATTTTAATGATGCGCAGCGCCAAGCAACTAAGGATGCAGGTCGTATTGCAGGACTCGAAGTCAAACGTATTATTAACGAACCAACAGCTGCTGCACTTGCGTATGGTTTAGATAAAGATGTAGGTAATCGCACTATCGCTGTTTTTGACTTAGGTGGTGGTACATTTGATATCTCTATTATTGAAATTGATGATGTTGATGGTGAAAAAACATTTGAAGTATTAGCTACAAATGGTGATACCCATCTAGGTGGTGAAGATTTTGACTCTCGCTTGATTAATTATTTAGTTGAAGAATTTAAGCGCGAGCAAGGATTTGATCTAAAAAATGATCCACTAGCAATGCAGCGTTTAAAAGAAGCTGCCGAGAAAGCAAAAATTGAGCTTTCATCTGCACAGCAAACCGATATTAATTTGCCTTATATTACTGCTGATGCAACAGGTCCAAAACACTTAAATATTAAAGTAACTAGAGCGAAACTTGAGTCTTTGGTTGAAGAGTTAGTAAAACGCTCTATGGAGCCCGTTAAAACAGCATTAAAAGATGCTGGGCTTTCAGTGTCTGATATTCAAGATGTTATCTTGGTTGGTGGTCAAACACGTATGCCAATGGTACAAAAAGTTGTTGCTGATTTCTTTGGTAAAGAGCCTCGCAAAGATGTTAACCCAGATGAAGCGGTTGCTGTAGGGGCTGCAGTTCAAGGTGGTGTACTTGGTGGTGATGTTAAAGATGTATTATTGCTTGATGTTACACCTTTATCACTCGGTATTGAAACCATGGGTAGCGTGATGACGTCGTTGATAGAAAAAAATACGACTATTCCAACTAAACATAGTCAGGTATTCTCAACCGCCGAAGATAATCAATCTGCTGTAACTATTCATGTGTTACAAGGCGAGCGTAAACGTGCGAGCGATAATAAATCATTAGGTCAATTTAATCTTGATGGTATTCAAGCTGCCCCACGAGGAATGGCTCAAATTGAAGTCACATTTGATATTGATGCTGATGGTATTTTGCATGTATCGGCAAAAGATAAAAATACGGGACGTGAGCAAAATATTACTATTAAAGCTTCTTCTGGATTAAGTGAAGAAGAGATCCAAAAAATGGTAAGAGATGCAGAGATCAATGCAGACGCAGATCGTAAATTTGAAGAGCTAGCACAAATTCGTAACCAAGCCGATCACTTAGTTCATTCAACTCGTAAGCAAGTAGCTGAAGCGGGTGAGCAATTAGCAGAAGATGATAAGAAGGCGATTGAAGATGCTGTTTCAGCGTTAGAAGTATCTGCTCGTGGTGAAGATAAAGCTGAAATTGAAGCAAAAATTCAAGCGCTGATGGAAGCATCTAAAAAGTTACTTGAAATTGCTCAACAACAAGCGGGAGCGCAGCAAGCCGATGCAAGTAACAATGCAAAGCCAGAAGATGACGTGGTTGATGCAGACTTTAAAGAAGTTGATGATAACAAATAATCGTGAATTATTTGATTATTAAAGAGTTATTGCTTTTTAGTTTGAAGAGCTAAGGAAATAAAACGGGCAAGAGGTAACTCAAGCCCGTTTAGTTATTTTAATAAATATATAAAAATGGTTTGATTTAATTTATTTATATCATTACCGATAATGATAATTACTTTTTAATAACGCAATTATTAATATAAATTAAATTGAAATAAAGGATACATAATTAATGGCCAAGAAAGATTATTATGAGGTTTTAGGCATCAATAAAAGTGCCGATGAGCGAGAGATTAAAAAAGCTTATAAACGCCTTGCCATGAAATATCATCCAGATAAAAATCAGGATAATAAAACAGAAGCTGAAGCTAAATTTAAAGAAATTAAAGAAGCTTACGAAATTTTGACTGACCCGCAAAAAAAAGCGGCCTATGATCAGTATGGACATGCTGCATTTGAACAAGGTGGTAACGGAGGATTTGGTGGCGGTGGTTTTGGCGGTGGCGCAGATTTTGGCGATGCTTTTGGCGATATTTTTAGTGAATTCTTTGGTGGCGGTGGCAGAGGTCGTGGACAGACGGCATCGAGAGGTAATGATTTACAATATAATATTACTTTAAGTTTAGAAGAAGCTGCTGCTGGTGTAAGTAAAGAGATAAAAGTACCTACGGCTGTTATTTGTGATGTCTGTAATGGTAAAGGCGCCGAGAATGCGGCAGATATAAAAACATGTGAAACTTGTCATGGTAGCGGTGTTGTTCAAATGCGCCAGGGGTTTTTTGCCGTTCAACAAGAGTGCCCGACTTGTCATGGGCTTGGTAAAAGTATTAAAAATCCATGTAAAAAATGTCATGGTGAAGGCCGAGTTCAAAAGACAAAAACATTATCGGCAACTATTCCTGCTGGTGTTGATACAGGTAATCGAATCCGGCTTTCAGGCGAAGGTGAAGCGGGTAAAAATGGTGCTCCTGCTGGCGATTTATATATTCAAATACAAGTTAGGCAACATGCAATCTTTGAAAGAGATGGTATTAATTTGCATTGTGAAATTCCGATTAATATTGGTTTAGCTGCTTTAGGTGGTGATGTTCAGGTGCCAACACTTAACGGTAAAGTTAGTTTAACTATTCCTGCTGAAACGCAGACAGGGAAAGTGTTTCGACTTAAAGGTAAAGGGATAAAATCATTACGCGGTGCGACAATGGGTGATTTATACTGTCATGTTGTAGTTGAAACGCCAGTTAATTTGACTAATAAACAAAAAGATCTACTAAAAGAGCTCGCTGAAAGTTTATCGGGTGATAAAAATTCTAAGCATAGCCCAAAAGAGAAAAACTTTTTTGATAAAGTGAAAAAGTTTTTTGGTTAAATAAGCTATGAATACGCTTGATTCCGATGAAAAAGCCATTTACTTTTAGTAAATGGCTTCAGATTGTTGACAAACCTCGATATTATTCGGGGTTTATTTTTCTATTTTAGCCATAAATACGATTTTTAATTGAAATTTTATTAAATCTATTCAAAAGTGACCTAAAATATAGCAATAAAAATAGCTTTAACGCTATTTTCTTTATATTTTGTGCTGTTGCGGCTAACAAACACTGCATTTGAACCTTAGCAAGCCCTCTAAATCTCGCATAACGATGTCCATGATGTTGTTTGGCGTCAGCAAAACTTCGCTCGACGGTCTCTTTTCGTCTCGCATAAACTTTTTTACCCCATTTACTTAGACGAATATCATTCGCTTTTTCTTTATCGGCTTCCCAGATATGGCGAGTGATTATTTTCAAACTATTTTTACTTTGTGTACACTGTGATAATAACGGACACTGCTTGCAAACACATGCTTTAGAATGATAATGACGGTAACCTTCTCGACTTGTTGTTTTATAAATCAGTGATTGCCCATTGGGGCAGGTATAGGTATCGCGTTGACTATCATAAATAAACTGCCGTTTTCGTATGGCATTCGCGCCATGATTCGGCCTGCGATAACCGATTACGGGATATATCTGCTCAGCTAACAATAAATGGCAAATAGGGGCGGTAAAATACCCCGCATCAAGACCCACACCAACAGGCGCAAAGTTAAACCGAGTGACCTGCCGTTTGAGCCGAGCAAGATAAGGTTGAGAATCATGAACATTTCCCGCCGTAACATGCGTATCGGTAATTAGATTATGTTTACCATCAACCGTTCGGTGGTCAAGATAAAAGAACCCTTTAGGTTTGCCTTCCCGATGCATAAAACCGCTTTCTCGGTCGGTGGTGCTGATTTTAACGGCTTTATACCGTGTTTCCGTCCTTGGCGCTAAGGCTTTTTTCCATGTGTAGCCCGCTCTTCCTCAATCGCGTTATTTAACTCATTAATATATTGGCTCGGCTCTATAATACGCTTTTCATTACATGCTTTTCCCTTATTGGCACTGGCTTTAAGATGCGTGCTATCCGAATATAAGATACGGCCGCTAATTAAGCCTTTCGCGATAGCTTGCTCGACAATATTATCAAAAATCTGTTGATAAATGTCACTATCATTAAATCGACGTCGACGATTTTGGCTTAGGGTTGACGCGTCAATCACTTTTTCGGTTAATCCCATCCCCAAAAACCAACGATAAGCTAAGTTAACCTGTATTTCTTGCACCAATCGCCGCTCACTGGGAATGCCGAAAAGATAACCTAATAACATAATTTTGAATAATCTGACGGGATCTTCTGCCGGGCGTCCATTATCCTTACAATAAAGGGACGCCACTGCATCACGAATAAATTCGAAATCAATAATCTTAGCAATTTTACGGACAAGATGGTTTTGAGGAACAAGGGCTTCGAGCGATATTTGTTCTATTTTTTCAGGGGTTGCTGGTGTCGGTTTTCTAAGCATCGGGACATACCTTTGATAGTTACACACCACACTATTAGATCAAAAAACTCGCTAAAAAGCGAGTTCTTTGTCAACAATCTGAAGCCATTTACTTTTAGTAAATGGCTTTTTTATTAAGTTGTTTATAGTAACTCTGTTTTGTGTGTTGTTGTATATAATGCTAATTATTAATTAGCTTTTTTCGTGCTTGTACACGGGCAATTGCATCCGCTATCTGTTTTTTTCTCTCGTCTGGCGCCAGAGGTTCCGGAGTATGCATCATTACTGAACTATTTGTGCTGTTAACCACCGTAAGGGCTGATTTGGCGGCAGACAGGCGCTGTTGCTTTTTCTGCCTTAATTGTTGTTCTTGTTCCTCACTCATTGCTATATGTGGGGTTTTTAGACTAATACAATCAGTAGGGCAGACGTTGATACACTCCTCACAAGACGTACATAACTGTGGAATAATAGTATGCAAATAGTGCTTACTACCAACTATTGCGTCCGTTGGGCAAACGCGAATACATTTGCTGCAACCGATACAATTGCTTTCATCAATAAAGGCTATCAATACTTGTGTCATTAGCTTAAACCAACAGTATTACCGAACTCATCAATATCAATATGCCGATAAGCCGGATTTGTTCCAAGCCCTGGCATGGTCATTATATTGCCAGCATAAACTCGAATAAACCCCGCACCGGCCGATAGCGCAAGATGGCTGATATCAATATCAAAATTCGTTGGGACATTTTTAAGATTTGGATTGGCACTGATCGACATGGGTGTTTTGGCGATACAAAGTGGCAAATGATCCAATTTTAGTTTTTCGATCTCTTCAATATCTTTTAATGCTTGTTGCGATAAATTAGCTTGATTTGCTCCATACTTTTTCGCCATGCAGTTGATTTTATCGATTAATTTATCACTATCCTTATATGGTAACTCAACTTTGCTATTTTGTGCGCAGGCATTAACAATATGGTGTGATAATTTTTCAGCGCCTTTTCCTCCTTTGGTAAAGACTTCGCTAATTTCGCAGGCAAATGCGCCTTGTTTTAGAGCATATTGCTGTAAAAATGCTAGCTCTTCATCACTATCATGAGGGAAGCGGTTAATTGCAACAATCACCGGTATACCATAGCTTTTAGCATTATTAATATGCCAGCCAAGGTTGGCAGCGCCAATCTCAAGTAATTCAACATTGGATTCTGAAATTTCTTTTGGAATTGGCTGACCCGGCTTAATATTATACTTACCACTATTTGATTTTAAACTTCTAACTGTTGCAACTAGAACCACGCAAGCTGGCGCTATTCCTGATTGGCGATATTTAATATTAAAGAATTTTTCCATGCCCATATCCGAGCCAAAGCCTGCTTCCGTTACGACATAATCAGCTAGCGGCAGGGCAACGCGATCGGCAATAACCGATGAGTTACCATGAGCGATATTGGCAAAAGGGCCTGCATGAATCAGTGCTGGTGTGTTTTCGATAGTTTGCATTAAATTAGGATTAATGGCATTTTTTAATAGTACGGTTATTGCCCCTGCGACTTCTAGATCTTCTGCCGTAATGATGTCTCCATCTATATTATAAGCTAAAATAATATTAGCAATGCGTTGACGCATATCATGCAAACCATCAGCTAGTGCTAGGATTGCCATTAGTTCTGAGGCGGCAGTAATTTCAAATCCATCGGTACGCTCAACGCCGTTTAGCCCCCCTCCTACACCAACGGTAATATTTTTTAATGCACGATCATTATGGTCAATTACACGCTTCCAGATAATTCTATCTTTATCAATATTTAAGCGCTTAAGACCGGTTTGTTCGGTAAACTCATCACCAAGGCGCGTTTCATGATACAACCTTGCATCGAGAGCTGCGGAGGCCAAGTCGTGGGCAGCTGTGATCGCATGAATATCCCCTGTTAGATGCAAATTTAAGGTTTCCATTGGCAATACTTCTGCTTGTCCTCCGCCCGCAGCTCCCCCTTTTACGCCAAAAACGGGACCAAGGCTAGGCTGTCTGATGCAGGCAATTGCTTTTTTACCAATATAGTTCAATCCTTCGCTTAATCCGATAGTATTAACCGTTTTACCCTCACCCAACGGAGTTGGCGTGATTGCGGTTACTAGTACTAACTTGCCTTTTGGCTTATTTCTATTCGCTACAATTAACGATAAGTCAATCTTGGCAACATACTTACCATAGGGGATTAAATATTCATTATCGATCCCACATTTTTGAGCAATTTCATTAATAGGAAGTAACTGAGTAGAGCCAGCCATAACGGTATCCCTTAAATTAAGATGTATTGATGTATATAGTATAATGAAATTGCTATCTTGAATAAAGGTGAGATTCGAAAGATCCTGCTTTATCAATCACGGCTGTCAGTTTTGACGTTTTTAGTAAGTTAAATTAAAAATTAAATAGGTAAAAAAATTGCTAAAATCATTACATTAATAGTAAATCTGTTATGATATAGCGCTATCTGTTGCTAGGTTGTTAGGGAATAAGAATTATGGAATGGTTTTTTCAATATATTATATTTTTAGCTGAAACAGTCACCGTTGTTTTAGCTATCATTATTGTGCTACTTTTTATTATTATGCAGCGCAAAAAGTCTGCCCCCCAAGGCGCACTTGAAATTAAAGATATTACGGTCGAATATCAAGATATTAAAGAAACAATGCAATTAAGCATTATGGATGAAGCAGAAGCTAAACAGTTCCATAAGGCACAAAAAAAGCTTAAAAAGCAAGAGTTAAAAATAGCCAAGCAGGCAGCTAATGCTAGTAACAAAGAGAGTAATACTGATGGTAGTCTTGCTGATAATAAATCGCCGATTCGCAAGCCAATTTGTTATGTTCTGTCTTTTAATGGCAGCGTCGATGCTCACGAAGTTGAAGATTTAAGACAGGAAGTCACCGCAGTACTTGCCGTCATTAAACCTGAAGATAAAGTGTTATTAAAACTCGAAAGCCCTGGCGGTGTGGTGCATGGTTATGGCTTAGCCGCTTCACAGCTGATGCGCTTTAAGCAGAGAAATATTCATTTGACGGCAATGATTGATAAGGTTGCCGCAAGTGGTGGTTATATGATGGCGTGTACCGCAAATGAAATTATTGCTGCACCATTTGCGATTGTCGGCTCGATTGGTGTTGTCGCTCAAATTCCTAATTTTCATCGTTTATTAAAAAAGAATGAGATTGATGTAGAATTGCAAACAGCGGGACAATTTAAGCGTACCTTAACTATGTTCGGTGAAAATACTGAGGAAGGTCGACAAAAATTCCAACAAGAGTTAGAAGAGACACATTTACTCTTTAAAGATTTTGTTGCTGAAAATCGTCCTAGGCTGAATATTGATGAAGTTGCAACAGGAGAACACTGGTTTGCGCTTCAAGCAAAAGATAAAGGTTTAGTCGATGATATTGGCACCAGCGATGATTATATTTTATCACAATTAGATAACTATAAAATTATTGCCGTTAAATACCAACGACGTAGAAAAATTTCTGACCGTTTTATTAAAAACGTCGTTAGTGGTGTTGAAAAATTATTTTTTAGAAATAGTCGTACTATTTATTAACGAGTTACATAAATATAAGTTAAATAATGTCACAAGATACCGTATTGCTAGAGCAATTTTTAGATTCATTGTGGTTAGAACGAAATCTGGCAGATAATACCGTCCAGTCCTATCGACTGGATCTACGCGCATTGATGGAAGCATTTAGTGATCTTAATGTCACATTTTTAACGGCTCAGACGATGCATTTGCAAGATTTTTTATTGCAACGAGTAGAGAAAGGATATAAAGCAACAAGCTCTGCTCGTTTACTGAGTGCGATTAAGCGATTATTTCAATATTTATATCGTGAAAAATATCGAGAAGACGACCCTTCAGCTGCATTATCGTCGCCTAAATTGCCTAAAAATTTGCCAAAAGACTTAACTGAGTCGCAAGTCGAAGTGCTACTTAATTCACCAGATGCCGAAGATGTATTGGAGATCCGTGACAAAGCCATGTTAGAACTACTTTATGCTACAGGTTTGCGTGTTTCTGAGCTGGTTAGTTTAGATCTTAATGATATTAGTCTAACTCAAGGTGTCGTTCGCATTATTGGTAAAGGTAATAAAGAGCGTTTAGTCCCATTAGGGGAAGAAGCAGTATACTGGCTTGAATATTATTTAAAATATAGCCGTAATGATTTATTAAAAACAGGGGTCAGTGATGTCTTGTTTCTTAGTCGATTAGGAAAAAAAATGACTCGACAGACATTCTGGCATCGGATTAAATATTATGCGATACTAACAGGCATAGATACGGATATGTTGTCGCCCCATGTTTTGCGCCATGCTTTTGCGACTCATTTACTCAACCATGGAGCTGATTTACGTGTCGTGCAGATGTTATTGGGTCATAGCAGTTTATCAACAACACAAATATATACTCACGTAGCAACGGAACGTTTAAAACAGCTACACCGTAAACACCACCCAAGGGCGTGAATTTTTTAATTGCAATAGAATATAATAGGACGACTAATGAAAAAACTAACTTTTACCCTAAGCATAATACTTAGTGGTTTATTAATCGGTTCGGCTTCTGCATCTGATGCTGATATTATGGCAACATTACAAAAATTAGGTTATCCCAAAGATAGTATCCAAATTAACAATACCCCAATCAGTTCTATGAAAAGAGCGACAACACCTGACGGTGTTTTTTATGTCACTAATGATGGTAAGTTTTTAACCCAGGGACCAATCTACAATATGACGGGTAACACACCAGAAAATATTGCTAATAGTGAGAACCTTAAATTAATTAATTCGATTGCGAAAGATGCCATCGTGTACCAAGCTAAAAATCAAAAATATGTAATTTCGGTGTTTACTGATTATACCTGCGGTTACTGCAAAAAGTTACATGAAGAGATCAATAGCTATCTTGATTTAGGTATTTCTGTTCACTATTTTGCTTTCCCTCGCGAAGGATTAGATTCATCAGTGGCAAAAGATATGCAGTCAATCTGGAGTTCTAAAGATCGCAAAGCCGCATTTGATAATGCCTATAAAGGCGGTAAAATTTCACCAGCTACGAGTATGGTTCCTTACGTGAAAATGCAGTTTGATGCTGGCCGTAAAATAGGTCTTTCTGGCACGCCAGGCATTATTTTACCAAATGGACAGTTGTTGGGTGGCTATGTTCCGGCCAGTGAACTGATCAAAATACTTGATAAAACAGTAGAATAATTTTTTAACTTTGCTAATTTATAGTAATAATGCCATATCGGCATTATTACTATTAAAGATTAAGTGAGCCATGACTAATACGGTAATAAAACGACGCGTTGTGCCCTCTCAAAAGGTTAAGCTACCTGTAATCTCTCACCCTTTATTAGAAAGGCTCTACCTTGCTCGGGGGATCACGTCGAGTGAGCAATTAAATCACTCAACTCAAGCATTAATAAATTATGGACAGCTATCGGGGATTAACCGAGCAGTCGAAATACTCTATCAAGTGGCTGTTGCAGGAAAAAATATTTTAATTGTTGGTGATTTTGATACTGATGGTGCAACGAGCACAGCACTAATTCTGACCGCCTTAAAAGAGTTTGGCATCAAAAATATTGGTTACCTTATTCCAGATCGTTTTGAAGATGGCTATGGCTTGAGTGTTTCTGTTGTTAAAAAAGCGCAAGAGAAGCGAGCTGATTTAATTATTACCGTTGATAATGGTGTTTCTGCTTTCGACGCTGTCGCTTTTGCTAAACAGCATAATATTCAGGTTATTATTACCGATCATCATCTTGCGCCAGAGGTCTTACCTGATGCTGATGCCATCGTTAATCCTAACTTATCCGACTGTCCATTTCCATCTAAAAGCCTTGCTGGCGTGGGAGTAACATTTTATTTTATGTTGGCTTTTCGCGCTTTTTTACGTCAGCGCCAATGGTTTGAAGCTCATCATCTCAAAGAGTATAATTTAGCCAATTTACTTGATCTGGTTGCTCTCGGCACTGTTGCTGACGTGGTTAAGCTTGATCAAAATAACCGAGTACTAGTCCAACAAGGTCTTGCTCGTATCCGTTCGGGTTACTGCTGTGTTGGTATTAAAGCGTTAGCAAATATCACTAAAAGGAATATACCTCGATTAACTTCACAAGATTTGTCATATTATATTGCTCCGCGGATTAATGCGGCGGGTCGAATGGAAAATATGTCTTTAGGTGTTGAATTATTGTTGGCAGAGGATGAACAAACAGCTCTTGAGGCTGCTGAAATTTTAGAAGATCTTAATCTTGCTCGAAAGACCGTTGAAAAAAATATGCACCAAGACGCATTGGTGTTTATTGAGCAACTAGAAAAAAATACCAATGAAATTCCCAATAGTTTTGTTATTTATCATCCTGATTTTCATCAAGGAGTGATAGGTGTACTCTCTTCTAGAATCAAGGAGCGATTCTATCGTCCCGTTATCTCATTCGCTTTGGCTGATAATGGTTATTTAAAAGGATCGGGGCGGTCAATTAATGGTGTCCATTTGCGTGATATACTCGAGCGAGTTAGCCTGCGAGATCCAAGTTTGATGGTCTGTTTTGGCGGACATGCGATGGCAGCAGGCCTTACTATTAACGAAAAAAACCTAGCAAAATTTGATCAATATTTTACTGAAGAAGTTGCTAAAGTCGTCTGCAATATTTGTTTAGACAATGTTATAGAAACCGATGGTGAAATTGAAAACTGCTTTTTTAACCTAGAGACAGCCAAGTTATTAAAAGATAATGGTCCTTGGGGAGAATCTTTCCCTGAACCTCTATTTGATGGTGTTTTTTTAATTCATCAGCAGAAATTAGTCGTGGGTAAACATTTAAAATTAGTTGTGGAACCGCTTGATGGTGGACCATTAATTAACTGTATTGCATTTAATGTTGACTTGGCATTGTGGCCTGATCAGTCAGTCAAAAAAGTAAAGATCGTTTATCAATTAGAGGTTGACGAATTTAAAGGTAACCAAAGTATTTCATTGCTAGTAAGGCATCTTTGGGCAGTAGATTAATCAATTAATACTCAAAATATATTCACATGAATATAATGTAATCATAAATGAGTAAACAATAGAGGGTGAAAAAATGCGTATTCATATTCTAGGTATTTGTGGCACATTTATGGCTGGAATAGCTCTAATTGCACGTTCTTTAGGCCATACTGTATCTGGGTCTGATAAAAATGTGTACCCACCGATGAGTACTCTGCTTGAAAAAGAGAATATTCAAATTATCGAAGGTTATGATCCAAGCCAACTTACACCTGCTCCTGATATTGTTATCATTGGTAATGCCATGTCTCGTGGTAATCCTTGTGTAGAATACGTTCTTAATAACAATATTACTTATATTTCTGCGCCACAGTGGTTGCATGATAATGTGTTAAAAGATCGTTGGGTTATTGCCGTTGCAGGAACCCATGGTAAAACAACAACCTCTGGAATGGTTAATTGGATATTAGAAAAATCTAACTACCAACAAGGCTTTATGATTGGCGGAGTGCCGGGTAACTTTGCCGTATCTGCTAGGCTCGGTGATGGTAACTTTTTTGTTATTGAAGCTGATGAGTATGATTGCTCTTTTTTTGATAAGCGCTCTAAATTTATGCACTATTGTCCAAAAACACTTATTTTGAATAACTTAGAATATGACCATGCCGATATCTTTGATGACTTAAGTGCCATACAAAAACAATTTCATCATTTAGTGAGACTAGTACCTAGTCAAGGCTTAATTATTTCGGCTCAAGACGACGCTAACCTCAAGCAAGTTTTAGCGAAAGGATGTTGGAGTGAACTCGTTCAAACGGGAGATATCGCTGGTTGGCGGACGGAAAAAATTACCAATGATGCTAGCCAATTTAGTGTCCTTTTTAATAATGAAGTGGTTGGTAAAGTAAACTATCAATTAGTTGGTGAGCATAATATGCATAATGCTTTAATGGCAATTGCAGCAGCAAAAAATGTAGGTATTCTACCTAAAGATGCTTGTGAAGCACTCGGTACATTTATTAATGCTAAGCGGCGTTTAGAACTATATGGAAAAGTTAAAGATGTCGAAATTTACGATGACTTTGCCCATCATCCAACCGCTATTTTAGCCACGCTTGAAGCGATTATGAGTAAAGTGGGTTCAAATCGACGAATATTAGCTGTACTTGAGCCGAGGTCGAATACAATGAAGCTTGGTGTAAGTAAAGATGAAATAGCGCCAGCTTTAGGGCGTGCTGATGAAGTATTTATTTTTCAGCCAGAAAATTTACCATGGCTTGTGTCTGATATCGTAGATCAATGTATTCAACCTGCACACTGGTCAGGTGATCTGGATTTACTGGTTGAAATGATTGCCACCGCAGTTAAGCCAAATGATGTTATTTTGGTAATGAGTAATGGTGGCTTTGGTGGTATAGCTCAAAAAATCATTGATAAGTTAACAAAAAATAATCCGCTAAACTAATAGTGAATGAGGGTTAATTTTCTTATTCGCCGCGAGTTATTTTATAAACAACCATATTAAGAAGAATAAACGCATTAAAATAGGTTTATTCTTTTTTCATTTTATGGAATTAATCGCATTAATGATCGCGTTTACGCCAACCTCAACTTTACTCCTTGAACAGCCGACATTTAAACGTAAAAACCCTTTCCCCTCTAGACCATAAGTTGAACCGGGCATAATGGCTACTTTTTCATGATGAATTAATTGGTGTTGCAGTTTTTGCTCATCTAGGTTTAAGGCTCTTAAGTCAATCCAGGCTAAATAGGTTGATTGAGGGACGGTATACTTTAATTGCGGGAAAGCGGTATTCAGTTTTTCTGCGACATAATCAAGATTACTTCGTAAATAACCTTTTAATGCCTTAAGCCAAGGGCTACCTTGTTGATATGCTGCAATCGTTGCGACTAAAGATAAGACTGCTGGGGAAGATAAACCGTCTTTAGCTTTTAATTGCTGCGAATACTGCTCTTTAGTCTCTTGGCAATTAATAAAACCATATGCACCAGTTAGTGCGGGAATATTAAAACTCTTTGATGCTGAAGATAATAATGCCCATTCATTAAGACCAAACTGGCTCCATGGCAGGTGTTTTTCTTGCCATATCATATCCATATGGATCTCATCACTAATCACTTTGACATGATATTTTTCACAGAGCTGAGCCATATGCTTCAATTCTTGTTCGCTCCACACTTTACCTGTTGGATTATGTGGACTACATAACAATAAAATTTTAACTTCTTCTTTGCCCAATAATGTCTCTAGGTAATCCATATCACATAGCCAATTTGTGTCTTTTTTTATTAATGGGCATGCTTCAACTTTACGGTTATTACCGATAATTGCTTTATAAAAAGCATCATAAGCTGGAGTATGAACCACAATGCTTTCATTTTCGTGGCTCCATAAATTGATAAGTTTTGCCACCATATAAATTACCGACGGCCCATAAACGGTCATATTAGTATCAATAGGTATTGAAAATTGTGATAAATACCAATGACTAAGAGCCTCAAAATACTCTTGGTTATTCCAACGACTATAACCTAGCACGCCATGACTAATGCGTTGGTTTAAAGCTTGCTCTATGCAGGGGGCGATTTTAAAATCCATGTCTGAGATCGTAAATGGAATTAAATCGGCAATACCAAAGCGATCTTGTACGTAATCCCATTGAGTGCACCAGGTTCCTTTACGGTTGACTGGTGTATCAAAATCAAACAAATCAGAGTTGAATGTTGACATTATATTTGTTCCTTTATACTAGCTTCATGTCGATAGATATTGCTGAAGTTCATCTTTTACTAATTGAACTTGTGGACCAATGACGACTTGTAAATTATGTTGATTAAGGCGAACGACGCCAATGGCCTTATTAGCTTTTAGCGCACTATCATCAACCAGGCTAATATCCTCGACCGAGAGGCGCAAACGAGTAATACAATTATCTAATGAGATAATATTATCTGCACCACCGAGTGCTTTTAAAATAGCGGGTACATTATAACCTGATTTGCTTTGAGATATATTGCCACTTTCTTCATTACTGTCTTGCTTTTCTACTTCTCTGCCAGGCGTTTTAATATTGAAACGTAAAATAAAGAATCTAAATACTAAAAAATAGACCACAAACCATATAGCGGCCATGACGGGTACCCAGTACCATTTAGTGGCAGTACCATGCAAAACACCAAAGACAATGAAGTCAATTATGTTGCCATCAGTATTACCAATGGTCACATTTAAAATAGACATCACCATAAAACCAAGACCCGTTAAAATTGCATGGATAACATATAACACTGGTGCAACGAATAAGAACAAAAATTCTAATGGCTCAGTAATACCACCTATCACACATGCCACAACGCCTGAAATAAGTAATCCTTTAATTTTATGGCGATTTTCTACTCTGGCGCAATAGTACATTGCTAATGCGGCGCCTGGCAAACCGCCAAGAAATGCAGGCATTTTACCTTGTGATAAGAAGCGTGTTGCGCTCTCAGCAAAACTGGTCGTCGTTGGACATGAGAGCTGTGCTTGGAAAATAGTCAGTGCACCGCTAACGGTTTCATTACAGACTTCCATTGTGCCGCCCGCATCGGTAAAACGAATAAGCGCAACGAGTATATGATGTAAACCGAAAGGTAATAATAGGCGTTCACCTGAACCAAAAATAAGTGGTCCAAACACCCCTGTACTGTTGATTAAATAACCTAAGCCGCTAATACCTGCAGCAAAAAATGGCCAAACTAATGGTACAATTAGTCCCAATATCCCGACGGTAAAGGTCGTAATAATTGGCACAAAACGGTTACCACCAAAAAATGCCAAGGCATCTGGTAAACGAATTGACCTAAAGCGCTCATGCAAACAATACACAATAATACCAACAAAAATTGCACCTAGAATCCCGGTGTTAATTGATTCAATACCAAAAACCGATTGGATATCATTTACACGCATTACTTCAGGGTCTGTTGTTGGCAAGATTCCAGAAATAGTAAGGTAGAAATTAATACTTAAATTTAAAACGATATAACCAACAAAGCCAGAAAATGCAGCAACACCTTTATCTTCCCTTGCCAACCCTAATGGGATGGCTATGGCAAACATGGCTGGTAAAAAACTAAAAGCAAACGAGCCAATTTTACTCATCCAAGTAAAAATGGTAATACAGATATGATTATCTAGAAACGGTAATAATTCGCGAACGTCTTGACTCGCAAGTGAACTACCAATTCCTAGCATAATACCGCAAAATGAAAGGAGTGCGACGGGCAGCATAAATGTTTTGCCAAGGCTTTGAAAGAATTCCCAAAACGTTACCTTTGTTCTTATTTTATTTGACATGATATTACCTAAAAAAATTAATAAATTTCGTTCCTAATTTACCGCAAGGTAAAACGTTTTACCATTATAAAAATGGGGGGTTTATCACAAAATAAGAAAATAAATTTATAGATAGGCAATTCACTTTAAAATGGATACTATGATAATTATTTTAATATATGAACAATAAATTGAGTATGGCTCGAAAAACCACAATTCATGATGTTGCAAAATATGCTAACGTTTCAGTTACAACCGTTTCACTTGCTTTAAGCGGTAAAGGTCGAATATCAGATGTAACCACCCAAAAAATAAATGAAGCAATACACCAATTAGGTTATATCCGTAATAAAAATGCAGCTAATTTACGTAGTGGTCAATCAGCGATGATCGGGGTAATTGTTAAAGATATTAGAGATCCTTTCTATGCGAGTATTATTACTGGCATTAATGAAATTTTAACTCAGCAAGGTTATGTGATGTTTTTGACTCAATCGGGTAATGAGCAAACAGCTCTATTACAATGTGCTAACTCTTTGATTGAACAAGGCGTATCGGGGATCATTTTGTGTCTTGGTGAGCTAATCACCGATGAGCTGAAAATCGTCGCTGACAGACAAAGTATTCCGCTGATTATTGCCGCGCAATCTAGCAATATTGATAACATGACCATTGTACGCTCTGATAACCGCTTAGGTGCTAAATTAGCAACTGAATATTTAATTAATAAAGGTCATCGGCAAATAGGTTATCTTGGTGGGCGAATGGATTCATTAACAAGAGCTGAACGTTTAGCCGGGTTCGCTGATGGATTATTTAAACACGGATTAAAATTTAAAGCGGAATGGACAGTGAGTCATGAACAACCAGAAGAGCTTGCTGACTTTGAACAGTTACTTAAACTTCATCCGAATATCTCAGCATTTTTATGCCATGATTCTTCAACAACGTTATCTTTAATGCTTACCGTATCTAAATTAGGTCGAGCGCTAGGTAAAGGTCGCATGATCAGCTATTTTGAGCACCAAATAGAAGTGTTCAGTTTTGGTACGCAAGCTGAAATATATATTGCTAAAAATTTGATCAATTACATTGATAACCAGCCAATGGAAATTGGTCGGCAGGCAGCCGATATTCTTTTACAAAATACTCAAATTTCTACACCTATTGTTATCAAGCCAGAACTTATTATTTGATCGGCACAGCGATATAAAAACAATAAGACCGAGTAATCGGCCTTATTGTTTAGCAAAATGATGTGTTAGGTTAAAATTAACAAAATATTTCACTCTATTTGGTGATGCGTTTGTACTTAGTTCGTTTCGGCTCTAATGCTTCAGCGCCAAGCGTACGTTTTTTCCACTCTTCATATTCGGTAAAGTTACCTTCAAAAAATTCAACATGTCCTTCATCTTGATAATCAATGATATGCGTTGCGATACGATCTAAGAACCAGCGATCATGTGAAATAACTAACGCGCAACCAGGAAACTCTAGCAAGGCATTTTCGAGTGCGCGCAGCGTTTCGACATCTAAGTCATTGGTAGGTTCATCAAGTAATAGTACATTCCCCCCGACTTGCAATAATTTAGCTAAATGCACTCGACCGCGTTCACCACCAGATAACTCTCCTACGCGTTTTTGCTGATCGACACCTTTAAAGTTAAAACGTCCGACATAGGCACGACTTGGGATTTCAAAATTACCGATACGCATAATATCTTGACCATGAGAGATCTCATCCCAGACCGTTTTTTTGTCATCCATACTATCTCGGAATTGATCAACTGATGCTAGCTGGACCGTCTCGCCTAATGTTATTACACCTGAATCTGGTTGCTCTTGTCCTGATAACATTCTAAATAATGTTGATTTACCTGCACCATTTGGTCCGATAATACCGACAATTGCACCTTTAGGAATTCGCAATGAAAGATCATCAATTAAAACTCTATCACCATAAGATTTGGTAAGATGTTCAATCTCAATAACTTTATCACCAAGGCGTTGACCTGTTGGGATAAAGAGTTCATTGGTTTCATTACGTTTTTGATAGTCATTGCTATTAAGCTCATCAAAACGGGCAAGGCGGGCCTTACTTTTTGCTTGGCGACCTTTAGGATTTTGGCGTACCCATTCAAGTTCTTTTTCGATCGATTTACGGCGTGCAGATTCAGTTGATGCTTCTTGTGCTAAGCGCTGATCTTTTTGTTCAAGCCATGATGAGTAGTTACCTTCCCACGGGATACCTTCACCACGATCAAGCTCTAAAATCCAACCCGCAACATTATCTAAGAAGTAACGGTCATGAGTTACGGCAACGACAGTACCTTCATAATCATGTAAGAATCGCTCAAGCCAAGCAACGGATTCTGCATCTAAGTGGTTGGTCGGTTCGTCAAGCAGTAACATATCGGGTTTTTCAAGTAGTAAGCGACATAGTGCGACGCGGCGGCGTTCACCACCAGATAACACGCCAATTTTTGTATCCCAATCGGGCAAACGCAACGCATCAGCAGCGCGTTCTAGTTGAATATTAATATTGTGAGCGTCATGGGTTTGAATAATCGCTTCAAGTTCCGCTTGTTCTTTGGCTAGCTTATCAAAATCGGCATCAGGCTCGGCATAAGCAGCATACACTTGGTCAAGGCGGGCTAAGGCATTTTTGGCATCACCAACGGCTTCTTCAACTGCTTCTCGCACAGTTTGTTCAGGATTTAATTTTGGTTCTTGTGGTAAATAACCAATTCTTAACCCTGCTTGTGGTTGAGCCTCACCTTCTATTTCAGTATCAAGTCCGGCCATAATTTTTAATAGCGTTGATTTACCCGAACCATTTAGACCGAGTACGCCGATTTTCGCGCCATGGAAGAAACTTAGAGAAATATTTTTAAGAATATAGCGCTTAGGAGGGACAATTTTCCCTACTCTATTCATGGTAAAAACATATTGTGCCATTATTATTGTTTCCATTATTAAAATGACTATTGATAGCACATATTGTAATGAATAAATCGGTTCGGTCTATAGGTTAGCTAAATTTATTATGATCATTACTTAAATAAAATATTTATAGAGGTGATATCTATCTAAGATTTTGGCGAAGATCCATTGAATTCAAAAAAGTATTGGTTAAATTCTATACTGTATTTTTGTAAGCACATAAAAGCGATGATGAGCAATGCTATAACAATGATATTGATAATTGGTATAGGCCTCCCACGCTGATAATAACGCTGTCGGCTAATATGTACAAAATAACCAAATGTAATTATAAGAACAAAGGATGCGATCCTTCTTGGTTGCCCTGAACCGAAAACGAGGAAAAGAATGCTTTGTACTTTAGGTGAGTAATAGAAAGAAGATAAATCAGCACCATTAAACATAACATTTCCCCGTAGGTAGTAAGACAGAATGCACCCTGTTGCCACTTAATTTTATGGGTGGATTACCGTGATGATTTGTTTTTTAAATAATACACCCACACTAAGATCCCAAATGTTGCCAGTAAACAACCCGCACTAACGATAGCATACCAGCCATAGTGGGCGAATAAATACGTTGAGCTTAGTGAGCCCAACATGCCACCCGTAAAATAGCTTAACATATAACCAGCATTCATTCGGGTGCGATTTTCAACCCCACCGTGCTGATAGATAGCATTCATACATGAGACGTGGGTAACTTGCACCGCAAAATCAATAACAATGACGCCGATAACTAAAGCCATAACCGATAATTGAGCTAAAGATAACGGTAACCAAGAAAATAATAATAAAGCAAGGCCGACTGAGGTAACCAATATACCTTTACCTTTATCAGATAGTTTACCCACAATGGGCGAACCCATTGCTCCTGCCGCTCCAGCTAGCCCAAACAATCCAATGATAAAATCAGAATAATGATAAGGCTCGGAACTGAGTAAAAAAGCCAGTGGTGTCCATAGTAATGAAAATAACGCGAAAGCAATGCCACCAATTAAAGCTCTAATTCGAAGTACACGCTCTTGATAAAATAAACCAAAAATAGAACTAATTAATTGCCAATAATTAGTGGTATTTTTATGATAATAACGCGGTAAGGAGCAACATAATAAGAAGGTGGTAAAACACATAATCGCCGCAGCAATCCAATAAACCATCCGCCAATCAGCCATTGTGGATATTGCGCCCGCAAATGTTCTCGCAAGTAAAATGCCCAGCAACATACCACTCATTAAAATACCAACGACTTTGCCTCGCTGATTCGGTAATGCCAAGGTTGCTGAAAAAGGAATCAGAACTTGAGCTACTGCTGAAAATATTCCTGATATCGCAGTGCCAACAATTAGCATTGTTTTTGAGTACGCAACAGCGCTAATAACAAGCCCTATTGTGGTTAATAGCATCAAGATGATAATTAGTGTTTTACGCTCAATTTTATCGCCTAATGGCGCGATAAATAACAGCCCTAATGCATAACTAAATTGAGCTGTTGTGACAATACTACCTGAGTTTTCTACCGATATTTGTAAATCTTGGGTTATTGAATGCAAAAGCGGCTGTGCATAATAATTACTTGCCACCGAGATCCCAACAGCCATTGCCATTAAAATCGTTAGCCAAAAAGAGAGGAGTGTTGTCTGTTGTGGATTCATGTGGTTAATATAATTTAAGTGATTGAGCAGTGGCATTATAATACTCTATGGCATCGGTGCAATCGTTACATATTAAATTTTCGCAATATCCATCTGATTGAATGAATTTATATTCAAAAATATTGAATAAATATTTACATAAAAAGAATTTAGGCTAAAATATAACCCACCAGTTAAATCATCAGTATTAGGACTATTAATTATGAATCATAACAATAATCATCTAATTACTCGCGATATTTTTGATAAAGTTATTCTCCCCGTTTACGCGCCAGCCCAGTTTATCCCAGTAAAAGGTAAAGGCAGCCGGGTTTGGGATCAGAATGGTGATGAATATATCGATTTTGCTGGTGGTATAGCCGTTAATGCATTAGGTCATTGCCATCCGAATTTAGTGCAAGCATTACATGAGCAAAGTGAAAAATTGTGGCATGTTAGTAATGTGTTCACTAATGAACCAGCGCTATGTTTAGCACAAAAACTGATTGATAATACTTTTGCTGACCGAGTGTTTTTTGCTAATTCAGGGGCAGAGGCTAATGAAGCAGCATTGAAACTTGCTCGTCATTATGCAATTGAAAAATATAGCCCATATAAAACTAAAATTATCTCCTTTAATCACTCTTTTCATGGTAGAACTTTTTTCACTGTTTCTGTCGGTGGGCAAGCTAAATATTCGGATGGATTTGGCCCTAAACCAGCTGATATTGTTCATGTCCCATTTAACAATCTTGATGCGGTTAAATCGGTTATTGATGATCATACTTGCGCAGTCATTCTTGAACCAGTACAAGGTGAAGGAGGATTAAACTCGGCAACAGTAGAATTCTTGACTGGCGTACGTGAGCTTTGTGATCAATTTAATGCGCTATTAATTTTTGATGAAGTGCAGTGTGGAATGGGGCGGACAGGAACTCTATTCACCTATGAACAATATGGCATCGCGCCAGATATTTTGACTTCAGCTAAAGCATTAGGCGGTGGTTTTCCAATTAGTGCCATGCTAACAACTGAAGCAATTTCATCCATTATGTATCCTGGGGTTCATGGCACAACTTATGGGGGGAATCCATTAGCCTGCGCAGTAGGTTGCGCTGCATTTGATACGATTAATAAAGGAGATATTTTTGCTGGCGTCTCTGCTAAAAGAGCGTTATTTATTGCTGAGCTTGAAAAAATTAATCAAAAGTTTGATGTGTTTTCCCAATATAAAGGCAAAGGATTATTATTAGGCGCTGAATTAAATATTAAGTATCAAGGAAAAGCACGTGACTTTTTAAATCTTGCAACCGAATTTAAAGTGATGATTCTTAATGCTGGAACATCTGTTTTACGATTTACGCCATCGTTAGTTATTTCTGATGAAGAGATTAAAGACGGTATGGCGCGTTTTGCTAAAGCCGTTGAAAAAGTCATTTCTGTTTGTCAATCACAAGCAATATAAAAGGCTGTTACAGCAGCCTTTATCAACTATTTTATACCTAAATATAAATACCTTGGCTATGAATCAATTAATTTGAGTATATTTTTAGCGTAAAATTATATACATTAGCAGTATATGAAATTTGAATTAAGTTATTATTATTTAACCGTTTTGTTAGTTTCAATTTAACGAATGACGATCAATGAAGGAGAGGTAATATGAGTTTTTTAAAAGAATTTCGTGAGTTTGCGGTAAAAGGTAATGTTGTTGACATGGCAGTTGGTATTATTATTGGTGGTGCATTTGGTAAAATCGTGTCATCATTTGTCGGCGACATTGTGATGCCTCCGTTGGGACTACTCATCGGCGGCATTAATTTTACTGATTTTGCTATTGTATTAAGAGATGCACATGATGGTGTTCCCGCCACTGTATTAAATTATGGTTTATTTATTCAAAATGTTGTTGATTTCATAATTGTTGCAATGGCTATCTTTATTGCGATAAAATTTATGAATCAGTTACGCGCGAAAGACGAACTACAAAAAATTGAAACACCAGTGGCACCACTACCACCATCGAAAGAAGAAGTGCTGTTATCCGAAATTAGAGATCTATTAAAGGCTCAGAATGAATCTAAATAACCAAATTAAAGGTGGGGCTTAATGTCATTTACCCCATTGAATTATGCTAAAGCACATTTTGTTACCAGCGCACCAGATATCAGGCATTTACCGTCTGATACTGGTGTAGAAATTGCTTTTGCTGGCCGATCGAATGCAGGTAAATCAAGTGCATTAAATTTTTTAACTAATCAAAAAAACTTAGCAAGGACGAGCAAAACCCCTGGTCGAACTCAGCTAATTAACCTATTTGAAGTTGAGCCTAATTGTCGCTTAGTTGATTTGCCGGGCTATGGTTTTGCGCAGGTTCCTGAAGAAGTTAAGCATAAATGGCAGAAGTCATTAGCTGAGTATTTACAAAAACGCGAAAGCTTAAAAGGACTTGTGATTTTAATGGATATTCGTCATCCACTAAAAGATCTCGATCAACAGATGATTGATTGGGCCGTCCAATCAGATTTACCGGTGATGTTGTTATTAACCAAAGCAGATAAGCTAGCATCTGGAGCGCAAAAGCAGCAGCTAAATATGGTAAGAGAAGCTATTTTGCCTTTTCAGGGTGATATTACGGTCGCGATGCTCTCATCTTTAAAAAGAACCGGTCTAGAACAGTTAAAACTTAAGCTTGATGAATGGTTTAGTCTACAGGGTTAGCCTAGGGATGTAAAATAGTGTCATAAGTTACCAATAAATGAGCAATCGCTTGCTTGGTAACTGCTTTTGCATCGATGATGAGCTGTTGCGATGCCAAGTTGTATTGTGCAAGGGATGTGCTGCAAATATAAATATCATTAATATCATAAAGCTCTAGCATGCCGAAGGTGGTGATATAATCGCGCATCAGAATTTTATCTGGCTGTTGATTACTAAGTAGGTGGAGAACTCCTTCACCAATAAAAAAGACCGATATTTGGTTTATGTCTGACAAAGCTAAAACCAGATCTAATGTTTCGCGACCTTTAGCTGTGCCATGCGGGGCTTGGTTAAAAATAATCGCAATTTTTTTCAATTTTTTCTCTATATTATTTGCTTAAAATTGAATAACTCTATCGCTTCGTGATATGTTTTCACTTAATTCACCAAGTCCAGTTAATTCAAATCCTGTCGCGATATTGTGGTTTAGTTCACCTATTACTATGCCGCGTCTTTGCGCTGCAGATATGCATACCGATAGTTTAATTTGATATTGCTTTGCTAGGGTTTGCCATGCATTAATAATATCAAACTCATCATTAGCTGGATAGGTAAAAGCATTTGCATTACATGCTCCATCAGCATAGAAAAAAACAGATTGTAGCTGGTGACCAGAATTTAGGAGTGATAAACAAAATTGGTAAGCACAAAAAGAAGCTTGGGTCCCATAGGCGGGACCCATAATAATAACGGTATAATGTAATACGTTAGTATTCACTCAATTCTATTTAGCTGGCGTTGACTTAGGCGCTGCTTTGTTATCGCCATCAATTGCAAGTAATTCAACTTCAAATACGAGCGTTGATGCTGGCGGGATGCCTGGATTATCATCACCAAATGCTGGAATTTCTTGATCACCATATGCTAGTTCAGGTGGAATAACTAATTTAATTTTACCGCCGGTACCGATTAGCTCAATACCCTCACTCCAGCCTTTAATTACCGCATTTAGTGGAAACGTACTTGGCTCATTGCGATCATAAGAACTATCAAATTTTTTGCCGTCAATTAATGTACCAGAATAATGTACAACAACCTCATCGCTACTTGTTGGGTGTTTGCCTTTTCCTGCATCAATGATTTCGTACAGTAATCCTGATTCAGTTTTTTTCACGTTTGGTTGTTTAGCAAATTCTTCACGGAATTTATCACCAGCTTCAATGCTTACTGATTTTTTCTCATCAAATTTTGTTTGTGCTTCTTTTTGTAAGCGCTCAGTTAATTCGTTTAAAATGAACTGGATTTGCTCAGGAGAGTATTCAGATTTACCTTGGAATGCTTCACTAAAGCCTTTAACTATTTCTGAATCGTCTAAGTTGACTTGACCTTTTTCAAGGTTATTTTTTAAATCATTTGCTAATGAAGCTCCGATTGCATACGCTTCTTTCGTTGCATCCACTTCAATATTAACTGTTTGGGTTGCCGCATTTTGTTCGGTAGTTTGAGCCTTTTTATCATCACAACCAACTAATGCAAGAGCAATTACACTACTTATTAGTGTCATTTTTAATAATGCTTTCATTTTATTTAAATCTCCAATATATGAATACTCTGAGTATTTATTAAAAAACAAATTTTCAGTTGTCAAATTATATACAATTATACTCATAATTGCATTTTTTTTATAATATCGCGATATTTTATCTATTATTCTTATTGTTATATAATAAATAATAAGCTCAGATGATTCCCCCAGGCCTTAACATAAGCTATAATATATAGCAGATTTTTTTATATTTTTTAAAAGGATGATTATTTTGAGTACTGAATTAAACTCTCTTGATATCGATGAAATAATTCGCTTATTACCACACCGTTTTCCTTTTTTAATGGTTGATCGTGTTGTGAGTTACGAAAAAGGTAAAACATTAAGAGCGATTAAAAACGTTTCGGTTAATGAACCTTTTTTTCAGGGACATTTCCCTAATAAGCCAGTCTTTCCTGGTGTATTGATTTTAGAAGCGATGGCTCAAGCAACGGGTATTTTAGCGTTTAAAAGTATTGAAGAGTTAACACCAGGCCAACTCTACTATTTTGCCTCTGTAGACAAAGCGAGATTTAAACGCCCCGTTGTTCCAGGTGACCAAATGATTCTTGATGTTACCTACATCAAAGAGCGAAGAGGTATCGCATTATTCCATGGTATTGCCACAGTTGATGGTAAACTTGTTTGCGAAGCGGAAATGATGTGTGCGCGTAAGTAAGTTATTAACTGAATCACGATATTAAGGAATATTTATGGCAATTGATAAGTCAGCTATAATTCACCCAAGTTCAATTATTGAAGATGGTGCAGTGATTCATGCCAATGTTAAAATTGGCCCATTTTGTTATATTGGTAAAAATGTTGAAATTGGTGAAAGGACGGAGCTTAAGTCTCACGTTGTAATTAATGGTCATACTAAAATAGGTAAAGATAATCAAGTTTATCAGTTCGCCTCAATTGGTGAAGTTAATCAAGACTTGAAATATCAAGGTGAGCCGACCAGAACAGAAATTGGTGATCGCAATTGTATTCGTGAAAGTGTGACCATTCACCGCGGCACAATCCAAGGTAAAGACGTTACTCGTATTGGTAATGATAACTTGCTGATGATTAATGCGCATGTTGCCCATGACTGTCAAATTGGTGATCGCTGTATTCTCGCTAATAATGCAACCCTTGCTGGGCATGTTGAACTCGATGATTTTGTTATTATCGGCGGCTTGACTGCAGTGCATCAGTTTTGCGTAATAGGTGCCCATGTCATGGTTGGTGGCTGCTCTGGGGTCGCTCAAGACATCCCTCCCTATGTGATTGCTCAAGGCAATCATGCTACGCCTCACGGTGTTAACCTTGAAGGACTTAAACGTCGAGGGTTTAGTAAAGAAGCTTTACATGCGATTCGCAATAGCTATAAAGCGTTATACCGTAATAGTCTATCTTTAGATGAAGCAAAAGTGCAAATTGCACTCATTGCAGAAAAAAATCCAGAAGCCAAGCTGTTTCTTGATTTCTTATTACGTTCAACTCGAGGCATTATTCGTTAGTTATATGATGATGTGTCGCTTTGCGATACATCATTTGCCTATTATATTTAATTCAACTAAATTGAATCATTATGAACGATAACCATCAACGCTGTTTAACTATTGCTGTTGTCGCGGGCGAAACGTCTGGTGACATTTTAGGTGCGGGCCTGATTCGGGCTTTACGTGCGCATTATACTAATATTCAATTTGTGGGTATTGCTGGGCCAAAAATGCAAGCAGAAGGCTGTCAAGCTTGGTACCAAATGGACGAATTATCAGTGATGGGGATTGTTGAAGTATTAGGTAAATTACGCCGTATATTGTCAATCCGTAAAGATATTACTAAACGAATTAAAGCATTAAAACCTGATTTATTTATAGGCATTGATGCACCTGATTTTAATCTTTCTTTAGAAGGAAAGTTGAAACAGGCAGGTATAAAAACGATACATTATGTTAGTCCCTCGGTTTGGGCATGGAAACAAAAACGCGTGTTTAAGATTAAACGTAATACTGATTTGATTTTAACATTTTTACCTTTTGAAAAATCCTTCTATGATAAACATGATGTACCTTGTCATTTTATTGGTCATAAAATGGCAGATGATATTGATTTGCTTCCTGACCAAAACCACATGAAATCACTGCTAAATATTCCACAAAATATGAAAGTGCTTTCGTTATTACCAGGCAGTCGACATGCGGAAGTCACGTTATTATCCGCGCCGTTTTTGCAAGCTGCGCAATTGGTTAGTCAATCTGTGCCTAATTTGCATATTGTTGTGCCTTTAGCTAATCAAAAAAGAAGACTAGAATTTGAAGAGATCAAAGCTAAAATTGCACCGAAATTATCTATTCAATTATTGGATGGGCATGCCAGAGAAGCGATGATTGCAAGTGATGCGGCTATTCTTGCATCGGGAACCGTTGCATTAGAATGCATGCTAGCAAAATGCCCGATGGTGGTTGGTTATAAAATGAAACCATTTACCTTTTGGTTAGCCAAAAAATTAGTTAAAACGCCTTATGTGTCGCTGCCGAATATCTTAGCTGGAAAGGAAATCGTCCCAGAGCTGCTACAAGAGGATTGTACTCCTGAAAAAATTGCTCAACATATAATGATGCTACTTAGTAGTGATAATTCATTATTAAAAGCAACTTTTTTATCATTACACCAGCAAATTCGCTGCAATGCTGATGAACAGGCAGCTAGAGCAGTACTTGACGTAATTGGAGTTGAGCTATGATATTTATCTATCCTCACAATGTTGGATTAATCGCTGGCGTTGATGAAGTTGGTAGAGGGCCATTATGTGGTGACGTAGTTACTGCCGCAGTGATTTTAGATCCAAATAAACCGATAGAGGGGCTCGCTGATTCAAAGAAACTAACCGAAAAAAAACGTGAATATTTATTTGATATTATCAAAGAGCAGGCACTCGCATGGAGCATTGCAAGAGCAAGTGTTGATGAAATTGATCAGCTAAATATTTTGCATGCAACTATGCTGGCGATGCAAAGATCCGTTGCTGGGCTATCGATTAAACCTAATTTTGTGCTAGTTGATGGTAATCGTGCGCCTGATTTTGGTATCACAACCCAGACCGTAATAAAAGGCGATAGCCTTGTCCAAGAAATTGGGGCCGCATCTATTTTAGCTAAAGTGACTCGTGATAGGGAAATGCAAGAGCTGGATAATATTTACCCTCATTACGGCTTAGCTCAGCATAAGGGCTATCCGACTAAAGCTCATATAGATGCAATTTCACAATATGGCGTAAATCATATTTATCGTAAGAGTTTTGCTCCTGTAAGAAATATATTGAATAAGTCATTATAATAACCTGCAATTTGCTACATGAAATAGAATATGAAATTTCTTTCATTTAATTTTCATGTAGCTTTCATACCTACTCTTTATAGTACCCTTAATTTGAATAACAGAATTAATTTAAGTTAAGGTGATTTATGAAATATAATTTGAAAGTTATTATTTCCATTGGCGTACTGATTGTCGGTATAGCATTATATTTTTTATTCTTTAAAACATCTGAGCAGATCCATTATATTACGGTTCCGGTTAATAAAGGCAATATTAATCAAGAGGTCAGTGCAACAGGTGAGGTTGCGCCAATTCAGCTTGTTACAATTGGTTCACAAGTTTCGGGGCAAATTGAAACGCTTTATGTAAAATTGGGACAAACAATTAAAAAAGGTGATTTAATTGCTCAAATAGATTCAACTACTCAGCAAAATACTTACGATACAGAGCAAGCTAAACTTGATAGCTATCAAGCGCAATATGATGCTGCAGAGGTCCAACTTACTGTCGCTAAATCACAGTATGATCGTGAAGTTACACTTTATGCGCAAAAAGCAGCATCCAAAGCCAGCCTAGAAGAAGCGCAAAGTACTTATGCCACTGCAAAATCTAATGTGGTTGAACTTAAATCATTAATATCACAAACACAGATATCATTAAATACTGCTAAAGTTAATTTAGGTTATACCAAAATTCTTTCAACACTTGATGGAACAGTAGTTTCGGTGCCAGTTGAAGAAGGACAAACAGTGAATGCCGCCATGTCTACCCCAACAATTGTACAAATTGCCGATTTGACTGAAATGAAAATTCTGATGGAAATTTCAGAAGGTGATATTAATAAAATAGCACCAGGCATGACAGTGACATATTCAGTGCTTTCATCGCCAGATGACATCTTTACAACAAAATTAAAAGCGATCGATCCAGGTCTTACAACTTTAACTAATGGAAGCTATGTGCAGGGAGGAAGTTCCGATGCGGCTATTTACTACTATGGGCGACTTGAAGTCCCTAATTCTGAAGGAAAGTTACGTATTGGTATGACAACACAAGATACTATCAAAATTGCCTATCAAGAGAATGTATTAACTATTCCAATGGCGACCTTATCTGAGCATGATGGTAAGACTTACGTAAGAATTCTTGAAAATAATAACAAAGTGTCAGAAAAACAGATTACGACAGGGTTATCTGACGGTCTTAATATCGAAGTAACAAGTGGGCTAAATGAAGGCGAACTTGTCATACAATCGCAAATGAGTGATCAGGAAATTAATAGTTCAGTTGGAGCGATGCAACGTCCTGGTCGGATGATGTAACGGATTGTACTTAAGTTTAATAAGAACATTCATTGGCTATTGTTAGTTAAATAAAAATAATAGCCAATTAGGAGTAAGTTATGGATATTATTAAGATCAACCAAATTAATAAACTTTTTGGTAATAAGGATAATGAAGTATATGCGCTAAAAAGTATTGATTTGACTATTGAAAAGGGTGATTTTGTCGCGATAATCGGACAATCTGGTTCTGGTAAATCAACATTAATGAACATACTTGGCTGCCTTGATACTGCGTCATCAGGATCTTATCAGATCAATGGTATTGAAACAAGTCAGATGAGTAATAGTCAGCTGGCTGAGCTGCGATCTAAAACGTTTGGTTTTATTTTTCAACGCTATAATTTATTAGGCAATTTAAGCGCTCTGGAAAATGTTGCCTTACCTGCGATTTATAATGGCACTAATATTACAGAGCGCAGAGCGAGAGCTAAATCATTGCTAACTGATTTGGGTTTAGGTGAAAAATTAGATAATAAACCAAATGAGCTTTCAGGTGGTCAGCAGCAAAGAGTAAGTATTGCACGTGCCTTGATGAATGGTGGTGAGATAATTTTAGCAGATGAGCCAACAGGCGCTCTTGATTCTAAAAGTGGTGAAAATGTGATGGAAATTATCATCGATTTACATCGAAAAGGTCATACGATTATTTTAGTAACACACGATAAAAATATTGCGAATTATGCTAGTCGTGTCATTGAAATTAAAGATGGTTTGATTATCACTGATTACCGTCAAAATGAAGATATTTGCCAATCTTTAATACCTACGAAAAAAACAGCTCGTAATCTTTTTTCTCACTATAAATATATGCTGCTTGAATCATTCAAAATGTCGATTCAAGCCATTTTATCACATAAAATGCGTTCACTTCTAACGATGTTAGGTATTATTATTGGTATCGCTTCCGTAGTTACTGTTGTTGCGTTAGGGCAGGGTTCAACAAAAACGATTATGGAAAATATTAATGCCATGGGAACAAATACCATCGATATTTTACCTGGTAAAAATTTTGGTGATATGCGTTCTAATAAAATTAAAACATTAACTGTTGGTGATGCAAACTTTTTAACACAACAAAACTATATTGATAGTACCACGCCAAATAGCTCAACAAGCGGTACGATTACATTTGCGAATCAATCTGTCAGCGCACAACTTAACGGTGTTGGTGAGCAGTACTTTAATGTTAAAGGTATTAATATTGAGTCAGGTCGTACTTTTAGCGCGCAAGATGTTAAAGATAATGCTTCGGTTGTGGTTATTGATCAAAATGTCAAAAATAAGCTATTTTCCAATGGTGAAAATCCACTAGGAAAAATAATTATTTTTAATAAAAAGCCACTAAAAATAATTGGCGTTGCTAAAAAGCTTACCACAGTAGGAATGTCCTCTGATTCCTTAACATTATGGGCACCTTATACAGCGGTTATGAATAAAGTAACTGGCGGTAAATACATTAGCTCGATTACCGTAAAAGTTGCTGATAATGTTAGTTCACAAATGGCTGAAAATAGTATTATCCAAGCATTAACTCAACGCCACAGTAGTAAAGATTTTTTTACTATTAACTCTGATAGTATCAAAAAAACGATAGAAAGCACGACTAGTACGATGACAATATTAGTATCAGGTATTGCGCTAATTTCATTAATTGTTGGCGGGATCGGGGTGATGAATATTATGCTTGTTTCGGTGACTGAACGTACAAAAGAGATCGGCTTACGTATGGCAATAGGGGCTAAGCAAGCTGATATTATGCAGCAGTTTTTAATTGAAGCGGTGCTAATTTGTATGATTGGCGGAATATTAGGGTTGGTATTTTCTGGTTTAATTGGGTTAGTATTAGGGATTTTTTTAGCGGATGTCGTTACGCTATCTTTCTCTACCGATATTATGGTGTTCTCTATTATTTTCTCGATGCTCATCGGGGTTGTATTTGGTTTCATGCCCGCCAAAAATGCGGCTAAGCTCAATCCAATTGAAGCCTTAACAAGGGAGTAATGAAATCAAAACTATTCGTTATAATAAGCTAATCGATGTTAAGTTATTGTAACTTAACATCGATAGGGTAATTCATTTTAGCTTTTGATAGTTTAAATGTGATTTTTTACTAATGGAATTTCAATTTTAAAGCATGTACCTTTATCAAGATAACTATCAACGGCAATCGTTCCTTTATGTAATTTTACGATAAAATCAACAAACGATAGTCCCAATCCGGAGCCTGACTGAGAACGTGATTTATCGGCTCGGTAGAAACGATTAAAAATAAAAGGCAGATCGCTTTGCGCAATACCAATACCATTATCGACAATTAAAATAACGGCATTTTGTGCATGTCTGTCTTTATAAATATCAATATTAATGTAACCATCTTTAGTGCCATATTGGACGGCATTATCAATCAAGTTGGTTATCATTCTAGAGAACAACATAAGGTCGGCATTTACCACTACTTCTTTTTCTGATTCGACTCGAATGGTGATATTTTTTTCTCTTGCTTTAGGTGCTCGTTCTTCGGCAATATCGCTGATAATATTACTAATATTAAGATTTTCAAGTTCCATCGCTTGAGCTTGTTCATGTCCCCTAGCTAGAATCATCAGTTGTGAAAGCATCTGCTGCATATGCCTACTTTTTGTGATAATCAGTTCTAAGGTTTGAGTACAAATTTGTAAATCTTTACTTTCTATAGCGTATTCTGCGTTAGTAATAATAACGGATATCGGCGTTCTGATTTCATGTGACGCATCGGAACTAAACTGTTTTTCTCTTTCGATGGCATTTTGCACATTATCTGCCATATGATTAAACTCAGTGAGTAGCTCGCCTATTTCATCTTTTGCGGCAATGAGTTCAATGCGTTTAGATAGATCTCCATCACCAATCTCTTTGGCTGTTTTAGCGATATTTTTAATCGGTTTTAGCCCCCAACGAGTGATAAAAAATCCACCTAAAGCCGCTAATAATAAACAAGGGATAATAGAAATCATTCCTTTTTCTCGCATTGACTTTAGCGCTTGAAAAGTAGGCGTAGTCTCTATTGTTGTTCTAAACCAACTGATTTCATTGGCATTTTCATTAATCGGATTATCATAAACGAACCAGTATTGACCATCGTGTTCGATAGTGCGTATTTGCTCCAATTGTTTAGGGATTTCAGTCATCCAAGTTTCATATTGGCCGGCCTTGACTTGGTTCTGGTTGTTAAAAAAGACAAAGTAGATATCTTTTGGTAGCATTTTTTTTCAAGCACGGCTAATTGAGCGCTATTATCGGCACGAGTAATTAAACGAGCTAAATTATTCGCCCCTTTCTGCATACCGACTCGATGTTGCTCCAGTAATATGTCATACATTGCATTGTACGAGCCCGCAACTCCTATTGCTAAAAAAATCATTAGCATAAAGGTATACCATAAAGTTATTCGCGTTCTAATGCTAATTTTTTTCATTGTAATCTCTTAATACATAACCGACACCACGGACAGTATGAAGCAGTTTATTATCAAAACTATCATCAATTTTACGGCGTAAGTAACCAATATAAACATCAATTACATTTGAATCATTGTCATAGTCAAAGTTCCAGGCATGATCGATAATTTGATCGCGCGTTAACACTCGGTTGGGATTATGCAAAAAATAAGACAAAATTGTAAACCCCTTTGCTGAAAGCTCAATATGCTTACCATTGCGTGTAACAGCTCGAGTAGAAAGATCTAATGTTAAATCAGAAAATTGTAATACGGTTGATAATTGTTCACTATTACGACGAAGTAACGCCCTGATTCGAGCGGATAGCTCATCATGAATAAATGGTTTAACTAAATAATCATCGGCACCAGCATCAAGACCAAGTACTTTATCGCCGATACCATCTTTAGCCGTTAGAAGTAGTACCGGTGTTTTATTATGCTTTTTTCGCATCTGTTTTAAAACCGTTAAACCATCTTGTATTGGTAACATAACATCCATAACGATACAATCATAAATACCCATCTCTATATAACCTAGAGCTTCTTGACCATCTGATGCCATATCTACGCTATATCCCTCTTGAGATAGGCGTTTAGCTAAGACAGTCAAAATAGACTTTTCATCTTCGACAACAAGTACTCGCATAACTAGGTCTCTGTTTATTTTAGTTAGATTTATAATAACGGATTGTGTCGAAATATTTTAGTAATATTTAAAGCTTATAAATTATCAGATACATATCTACTATCGAGCGATTAGCAGATAGAAAATGAATAAATCTAATTATTAAATATTAGTTAAATACCGCATAAATGGATATTTTTGTATGCTTTTCCGCTGTTTTTATCTCGATAATCGTCGTTGATTTAAAGGGGGAGTTGGCATGTCATGTATAAAATTACTTATTACGTTTAGAATTATAAAACCGATATTTGAGCTTCGCCAAAAAGTGGACAAATTTTTCCGCTATGATATTTTTCTTTGGCGTTTTGCAACTCGTAAGTGGTAGGCACAAAAAAACCGATTTTCATCGGTTTCTTAAAAAATGGTCGGCGAGAGAGGATTCGAACCTCCGACCCACTGGTCCCAAACCAGTTGCGCTACCAAGCTGCGCTACTCGCCGTAAGCTTAATGGGGTGGCTAATGGGATTCGAACCCACGACAACTGGAATCACAATCCAGGGCTCTACCAACTGAGCTATAGCCACCATATAAGCAGGACGCAATATTACGCATTTCTAAATATTTTGTCTAGTAGATTTTTAAAAATCCTTGCCTATTTGTTTATATAAGCAACACTTTACCACTTATTCGCCATTTTTTACGGTTTACTCGCCATAATTTCAATAATCTGGGCGTCAGTTTGTCGCATACTATTGCTTGCAAGTGCGCATAAATTATTGATCGAGGATTCAACGCAATCACAGACAATGCCTTCATTACCTGTTACTCGCACATTATCTAATGCCATTAGTACCGATTTAAATGCCGAGGAAGCTGAGGTTGATACCTTTAGCGCGCAGCTATTTGATGCGCCATCACAAATAATACCTGTCAAATCTCCGACCATATTACAAATAGCCATATTCACTGCTTCAAAATTACCTTTATCTAATAAGTAAACCATACCTGCCGCGGCGCCCATTGAGGCTGTAGATGCAGCACATAGCGCTGACAACGGTGGAAACTTGCTATGGATATAAATGGCAATGGTATGTGATAAAATAAGCGCCCTTGCCAAAAAATCATCATCAGCATTAATATAATCGGCAATAACAACTACTGGCATTGTTGCTGCAATACCTTGATTACCTGAACCTGAATTACTCATCGCGGGTAATGCCGCTCCACCCATTCTTGCATCAGAAGCAGCAGTCGTTCGAATCATAATTTTAGTTAATAAATCATCAGATAATAACCCTTTACTCACTTGATTATTTAGAATATGAGCGATGCTCAATCCATAAGTTTGTGCTAACCCCTCTTTAGACAGTGCGTCATTTAATTCAGCTGCTTTGAGGATAAACTTAATGTCATCAAAACTGATGTGACTAACAAAATCGTAAATAGTTTGAATTGATACTTGCTCCATAATATTAACAGCATGATTGGTGTCACTTTGAATATCATTTTTTTGATACATAACTTGATCATTGTGTTCAATTAATATGATATTGGTATGGTATTCTTCTATGCGCACGCGAGCCCAATCGTCTTGAGTATAAAGAGTCACCTCACAATATAATGGCTTATCAGTTGGGGTGATCGTAACGCTAACTTGTTTTTGCTGTAAAAATTCTTTTGCTCGGTTGACATCTGCTGGCTTTATTTTTTGTAACACATCAAGCCCTGCTTCTGCGTTTCCCCCAAACATACCAACTGTAGCCGCAATGGGTAAACCAACCATGCCCGTGCCCGGCACGGTGACGCCCATACCATTTTTCATTAAGTTAGGTGAAACCTTTGCTTCAATACGGTCAATATTTTCTTTAACCAAATATTTTGCTGCAACTGCACTAGCAAAAGCTAAAGAAATGGGCTCTGTGCAACCTGTTGCAGGTAACACTTGACGTTTTAATACATCAATCAATGCCGCCCAAATTACCTGTACGTTTTCCACAATGAAATCTCCCTAGCACTCATTTAAAAATGATAAAGCAAATGATATTATTATAATTATAAGATAGAGTCTTATTTTATAACTGTTTTTTTTAAAACACATTAACAATAAGCGAAAAATTTATTTAATATTATACAACAAGTTAATGATTGGGCTTGTTTCGGTTTGATTTCCTCGCCATAATAGCAGTCAAATCGATAATAACTGATTTCTGAATTGGCATGAAAACGCACTAGTCTTTTTGTCCAATTTTATTTATATTGAATACATTAATAATAATAAATTTAGGGGTAAATTAATATGTATAAGCAAGATGTTACAATAACTGCACCAAACGGCTTACATACGCGTCCAGCAGCTCAATTTGTAAAGGAAGCAAAAGCATTTAATTCAGAGATCACCGTCATATCTAATGGCAAAAGTGCTAGTGCAAAAAGCCTATTTAAGCTACAGACTTTAGGTTTGACGCAAGGTACAGTTATTACTATTTCCGCAGATGGCGAAGATGAGCAAGAGTCGGTAACACATTTAATTAAGCTGATTCCTGAGTTAGAATAACCCCCACCGAATAAAAATATTAGATTTCTGTCATACCATCAGATAAGGATTAATAATTATGGTTTCAGGTATACTCGTTTCTCCAGGTATTGCATTTGCAAAGGCCTTATTACTAAAAGAAGATGAAATTGTTCTAAACACTAGACCAATTGCAGATAATAAAATTGATGCAGAAATTACTCGCTTTAAAGAGGCACGCCAAAAATCAAGTGAACAACTAAGTGCAATCATGGAGCGAGCAAAAGCCACTTTAGGTGAAGATAAAGCGGCAATTTTTGAAGGTCACATCATGCTATTAGAAGATGAAGACTTAGAAGGCGAAGTTATTAATCGTATTAAAACCAAGCATTCATCCGCTGACTCAGCTGTCCATTCAGTATTTGAAGCGCAAGCGAAAGAGCTAGAAGGTTTAGATGATGAATATTTGAAAGAGCGTGCTGCTGATATCCGCGATATTGGTAAACGCTTATTGAAAAATGTGCTTGGCATGGAAATTGTTGATTTAAGCGCTATCTATGAGCCTTGTGTTCTGGTTGCGACTGATTTAACCCCGTCAGAAACGGCACAACTTAACCTTGATATGGTACTTGGCTTTATTACTGATTTTGGTGGCCGCACATCCCACACTTCAATCATGGCTCGTTCACTAGAAGTTCCTGCTATTGTTGGTACCTCTAATGCGACTAAAAAAATCAAACAAGGTGACAATATCATTTTAGATGCGATTAATAATAAAATTTATCTAAATCCAGATGATAAAACCACCGAGAAACTTAAACAAGTTCAAAAACAGTATCTTTCAGACAAGGAAGAGCTGGCTAAATTAAAGGATTTACCTGCGATAACGTTAGATGGTCATCAAGTAGAAGTATGTGCCAATATAGGTACGGTGCGTGATATAGCTGGTGCAGATCGTAATGGTTATGAAGGTGTTGGACTTTACCGGACCGAATTCTTATTTATGGATCGTGATGCCTATCCAAATGAAGATGAGCAATTTAAAGCCTACAAAGAAGTTGCAGAAGCCGCAAATGGGCTATCCGTTATTGTTCGTACCATGGACATTGGCGGTGATAAAGATGTCCCTTATATGCACTTACCAAAAGAAGAAAATCCGTTTTTAGGCTGGCGAGCAATTCGTATTGCTATGGATAAAAAAGATATTTTACACACTCAGTTGCGTGCTATTTTGCGAGCATCCGTATTTGGTAAATTACGTATAATGTTCCCAATGATTATTTCTGTTGAAGAAGTTAGAGTACTGAAATCGGAGCTTAATATTCTTAAAGAGCAACTGCGAGCAGAAAATAAAAAATTTGATGAAAAAATTGAAGTGGGCGTTATGGTTGAAACGCCTGCAGCAGCAGTTATTGCTCATCATTTAGCAGAAGAAGTAGATTTCTTAAGCATAGGCACTAATGACTTAACACAGTACACATTAGCAGTTGACCGCGGTAATGAGCTAATTTCACATCTTTATAATCCGATGTCGCCATCGGTATTAGGATTAATTAAACGTGTTATTGACGCATCGCATGAAGCAGGTAAATGGACGGGAATGTGTGGCGAGTTAGGAGGGGATGAAAAAGCGACGGTACTATTACTTGGTATGGGATTAGATGAGTTTAGTATGAGTGCAATTTCAATTCCTAAAATTAAAAAAATTATTCGTAACACTAATTTCAGCGAAGCAAAAAAACTAGCGGATGAAGCTTTACAAAAAGCGACAGCAAAAGAAATTAGTGACTTACTCGAAAAATTTACAACTGAAAAGCAAGTTTGCTAGCAGGAGATAACTATGGGTTTATTCGATAAATTAAAACAACTTGTTTCTGATGATGATCAGAATTATATTGAAATTTTAGCACCAATCTCTGGTGAGATCGTTAAAATCGAAGATGTACCCGATGTCGTTTTTGCAGAGAAAATTGTGGGCGATGGTGTTGCAATCAAGCCAACGGGGAATAAAATTGTTGCACCATTATCAGGTAAAATTGGTAAAATTTTTGAAACGAATCATGCCTTCGCAATAGAATCTGATGATGGAATTGAATTATTTGTTCATTTTGGGATCGATACCGTTGAACTAAAAGGCGAAGGTTTTAAACGAATTGCTGAAGAAGGACAACAAGTCAAAGCTGGAGAGCCGATTATTGAGTTTGATTTAGCTTTTCTTGAAGGTAAGGCCAAATCGGTTCTCACTCCTGTTGTTATTTCTAATATGGACAGTATTCATGAGCTGATTAAGCTTTCAGGAGCCGCCGAAGAAGGCAAAACAGCAATTATGAAGGTAAAAAAATAGCCGGCTTGCTCGATAAAAAAACCGCCATTTTGAAGTGACCCCCAATAGTTGGACACTTTGGTTAAGTAGCTCGTAAGGTCTGGTTTCGGTATTCTACCGGAGTCAGGCCGTTTAATTTAACTTTAATCCGTTTCGTGTTGTAGTATTCTATATATTCTTCTATTTTTTCAATCAATTCATCGGCATCTTTAAAATGTTGCCCATGATACATTTCTGATTTTAATAGTCCAAAAAAGTTTTCAGCAACAGCATTATCTAAGCAATTTCCTTTTCTCGACATACTTTGCTTTATACCATTATCAGCGAGTTGCTTCTGATAAATGGGATTTCTATATTGCCAGCCTTGGTCACTATGTAGTAAGAGCCTTTGTTTGTTTTTTAATCGTGACAGTCCTTTTTTAAGCATATCGGTGACTAAAGTCAACCGTGCATTTTTAGCTATACTATAAGCAATCACTTCTTGGTTGTATAAATCAATAATGGGCGATAGATAAATTTTCTGTTCACTTACTTTAAATTCTGTGACATCGGTTACCCATTTTTTATTCGGTTTTGAAACGTTAAATTTTCTTTTAAGATGATTGGGGGCTGCTTTACCTATCTCACCACGATAAGAGCGATACTTTTTGACCCTTACTGTCGATTTAAGATTAAGCTCTCCCATTAATCGCTGTACTGTTTTATGATTGAGCTGACTCCCTTCATTCATTAAAGCTAAATGAACACGGCGATAACCATAACGTCCTTTATGTTCATGGTAAATCGCTTCAATACGCTTTAATTCCTTCTCATAAGGAGATGGCTCTTTCAACCTGTTAACATGATAATAAAATACACTTTTTGCCAGCTGTGTTACTGACAGCAAATACTTTAAAGGATGTTGAGATTTAAGTGCTAAAACAACTAACGTTTTTTCTTTGTTTGTTGACGTTTTGTTTGTCTTAGCTCCTCCAACTTTTTTAGAACAGCGTTTTCCGCTTGTAAATAAGTTATCTCTTCTTTTAATTCTTCAACTGTTTTTTCATCATTACAATGAGTCGATGCAATACGTGATGGCTTCATGGATAGTCTTCCTCTAGATTGATGTGCAAGCTCGACGAATCCTTTTTCACGGTATCTATTAAGCCAAGCTGACAAAATCCCTGGCGAGACTAAATTAAGCATGGCACTCGTGTACCTGAGAGACCAGTCATTTGCCCACATTAACTCCAGCGCTTGTAATCTTGCTTGCGCATCACGTAAATGCGATGTTGGTTGAAAAGAGTCATTACTATGAATCGCGACCACTTGCCCCCAATACCTTATTTGGCTAGAACATATAGAATATTTTTTCGAAAGTATTTCCGATGATACTCCTGATAAGAATTCATTAGCAATGCTAATTTTTAAATTTCGACTGTATTTTGACATAAAAAGACCCCCAGTAATTGGTTGTCCAACTATTGGGGGTCACTTCAATTTGGCGGTTTTTTTAATACATTTATCGCCATGATTTATAGCGATTAATTAGACCATTCGTTGAACTGTCGTGTGACACGATAGCTTTATCGTTTTGCAGCTCTGGCAATATACGCCCAGCTAATTGTTTACCTAGCTCAACACCCCATTGATCAAAGCTGAAAATATTCCAAATAACCCCTTGAGTAAAGATTTTGTGTTCGTAAATAGCAATTAACGCGCCAAGCGTATAAGGTGTTATCTCTTTAACTAAAAGTGAATTAGTTGGGCGATTACCTTCAAATACTTTAAATGGCACAATTGCACTCATATCTTCAAGCTTTTTACCCGCAGAAATAAATTCTTGCTCAACGACTTGTTTAGTTTTACCAAAAGCCAGTGCTTCGGTTTGAGCGAAAAAGTTAGACAGAAGTTTTTCGTGGTGATCATTTAATGGATTATGGCTAATTGCAGGTGCAATAAAATCACATGGAATCAGTTTAGTACCTTGGTGAATGAGTTGATAAAACGCATGTTGACCATTAGTACCTGGCTCACCCCAAATGACCGGTCCAGTTGAGTAGCTAACTTTATCGCCATTACGATCAACGTATTTACCGTTAGATTCCATATTTCCTTGCTGAAAGTAAGCAGCAAATCGATGCATATATTGATCATAAGGTAGAATTGTTTCGGTTTCTGCGCCAAAAAAATTGTTATACCATATATTTATTAACGCTAAAATAAGTGGAATATTTTGTTCTGCAGGCGCTTGGCTAAAGTGTTTATCAACATCATGTGCACCAGCTAATAGCTGTTTAAAGTTTTCAAAGCCGATAGATAATACGATTGATAAGCCAATTGCTGACCACAATGAGTATCGCCCACCAACCCAATCCCAAAATTCAAACATATTGGCGGTATCAATCCCAAATTTAGCAACTTCCTTCGTATTGGTCGATAGTGCAACAAAATGCTTAGCCACAGCGGTATCATCTTGTGCTGATTTAAGTAACCAATCTCTTGCACTTTGTGCATTGGTCATAGTTTCTTGTGTTGTGAATGTTTTTGAAGCAACTAAAAATAGTGTTGTTTCTGGGTTAACCTTTTTTAGTGTTTCAACCATCTGTGTGCCATCAATATTAGACACAAAATGCATCGTTAAATGGTTTTTGTAAGGCCGTAATGCTTCAGTCACCATGAATGGGCCTAAATCAGAACCGCCAATACCGATATTAACCACATCGGTGATTGCTTTACCCGTGTAGCCCTTCCATTCACCAGCAATTACTCTGTTACTAAAAGACTCCATTTTATTCAGTACCGCATTAACATCATCCATAACATTCCTACCGTCAACGTAAATTGGCGTGTTAGAAAGATTGCGCAGTGCAACATGCAAAACCGCACGGTCTTCAGTTTGGTTAATTTTTTCACCACTGAACATTGATTTAATCGCTTCAGCCAACCCACAATCTCTCGCTAACGATTGTAATTTTTCCAGTGTTTCTTGCGTAATGAGATTTTTTGAATAATCAACAAAAATTTGCTCATTAAACGTTAAGGAAAATTTTTCTGCGCGGTTGGGGTCGCTATTGAAAAGTGATTTAATGCTTGTATCTTTGATATCTTCAAAATGCGTCTGTAATGATTTCCATGCATCGGTATGGGTCGGATTAACTGTTTTTAGCATAATATAACTCCTCTATATTGATAGAATAATAATATAACGCTGAGAAAAAGAATCAACCTTGTTGAGCATTTATTCTTGATACAAATTGCAGCAATAGTAAAAGCAGCTATTTTTTATACCGTAATGATATTTTAAGGCAAAATCATAACGAAAAATAATTTTTAGTTAATATGAAAAGTGAAATCTCCGCTTGTAAAAAATTTCATAGCGATTCTTAAAGATTGTAATTGAGCAATTAAGCAGTAAATTAGTGCTAAAAAATACTGAAAGTAATTAGCTTGTCTAATATTTTTTAATATACCTCAAAAGTAGTAATCCCTAAGAGTACTTATATTATACACAAGGTTACATACAATATAGTTAGTTAATAATTGATACATAAAGCTAAAAATTAAAACTGGAGTATTTTATGAGCAAAACTAATCTCGTTATTATCGGTAATGGGATGGTTGGGCATCGTTTTGTTGAAGAGCTAATCGAAAAAACACCGCCCGATCTATTCAATATTACAATTTTTTGTGAAGAGCCTCGAGTTGCATACGATCGAGTTCATCTTTCGTCGTATTTTTCTGGTCATACTGCTGAAGCATTATCTCTTGTTAATGAGGGGCTATACGCTAAATATAATATTAATATTTTAGTTGGTGAGAGTGCTATTTTAATTAATCGTCAACGTAAAGAGATTCATTCGCAGACAGGCCGCATTGTTACTTATGATAAATTAATTATTGCGACGGGATCTTATCCTTGGGTTCCGCCGATTAAGGGTGCAAATGGTGTTGACTGCTTTGTCTATAGAACAATTGAGGATCTTGATGCGATCAAAGAGTGCGCAAATCGAAGTAAAAGTGGCGCAGTGGTTGGCGGTGGTTTGCTTGGGTTAGAAGCTGCTGGTGCGGTTAAAAATTTGGGTATGCAAACGCATGTTATTGAGTTTGCCCCAGTATTAATGGCTGAACAATTGGATAACATGGGGGGAGAGCAGTTACGGCGCAAAATTGAAGAAATTGGCGTTGGTGTACATACTGGTAAAAATACTCAAGAAATCATTGATACAGCAAAAGGTAAACTGATGCGGTTTGCTGATGGCTCTACGCTAGAAGTTGATTTTATCGTATTTTCAACTGGTATCCGCCCTCACGATGAGCTGGCAAAATCTTGTGAGCTAGAGATTGGCGCGCGAGGGGGAATTATAATTAATGATTCTTGCCAAACATCTGATCCCGACATTTATGCAATAGGCGAGTGCGCTTGCTGGCAAGGTAAAATCTTTGGTTTAGTCGCACCTGGCTATAAGATGGCTCAAGTAGCTTTATCGCATTTAATGGGTGATAACACAAAATTTGAAGGCGCAGATATGAGCGCTAAATTAAAACTTATGGGTGTTGATGTCGGTAGCATTGGCGATGCTAAAGCGCGAGCTGCTGGTTGTCGTAGTTATGTTTATCTTGATGAAAGTATCCCTGTTTATAAAAGATTGGTTGTCTCCTGTGACAATAAGAAATTGCTCGGTGCAGTATTAGTTGGTGACACATCAGACTATAATAATTTGTTACAATTAATGCTTAATAGTATCGATTTACCTGAGCACCCTGACACGCTTATTCTGCCTTCTCATGCAGGAGCAAAGCCAGCGATGGGTGCTGATGCGCTTCCAGATAGCGCACAAATTTGCTCTTGTTTTGATGTGAGCAAGGCAAAAATTATTAATGCAATCCAGGCTGGTTGTCATACCCTTGCAGCAATTAAAGCAGAAACTAAAGCTGGTACAGGTTGTGGTGGCTGTATTCCATTAGTTGTACAAATTCTTAATCTTGAGCTAGCTAAGCAAGGTATCGAAGTTAGCCAAGCACTCTGTGAGCACTTTAAGTATTCACGCCAAGAGCTTTATCACTTAATTCGAGTTGAGGAATTAAAATCATTTGCAGATGTGATTCAAAAGCATGGTCAAGGCTATGGTTGCGAAATATGCAAACCAACAATTGCTTCTTTACTTGCTTCTTGTTGGAACGAATATATTCTTAAGCCCGATCTTGTACCATTACAAGAAACTAATGATATTTTTCTGGGTAATATTCAAAAAAATGGCACATATTCCATCATTCCTCGTAGTGCTGGTGGAGAGATCACTCCAGCAGGTTTAATTGCGATTGGCGAGATAGCCAAAAAATATAATTTGTACTGTAAAATTACGGGTTCGCAGCGAATCGGTCTGTTCGGCGCGCAAAAAGATGATCTACCTGCAATCTGGCAAGAACTAATCTTGGCTGGATTTGAAACAGGTCATGCCTATGCTAAAGCCTTGCGTATGGCCAAAAGCTGTGTTGGCAGTACGTGGTGCCGTTATGGAGTTGGTGATAGCGTCGGTTTAGGTGTTGAGTTAGAAAACCGTTATAAAGGGATCCGCGCACCGCATAAGTTTAAGCTGGGGGTTTCAGGCTGTACGCGTGAATGCGCTGAAGCTCAGGGTAAAGATATTGGTGTTATTGCAACAGAAAAAGGTTGGAATCTTTATGTGTGTGGTAATGGAGGAATGAAGCCACGGCATGCCGATTTATTGGCCGCCGATCTTGATAAAGTAACGCTGATTAAATATATTGATCGCTTTATTATGTTTTATATTCGCACGGCAGATAAGTTACAGCGCACATCGTTATGGCTTGAAAATATGGACGGTGGTATTGACTACTTACGCAGTATAATTATTGATGATAAGTTGTCGATTAATACCGAGCTAGAAAATGAAATCGCTCGTATTAGGAAATTAACTGTCTGCGAGTGGCGAGAAACAGTCAATAATCCAGCAAGCCAACGTCGTTTTGCTCATTTTATTAATAGCGACTTACGCGATGACAATGTACAAATTATCCCTGAACGCGATCAGCATCGCCCTGCAACCGCAGAAGAAAGAGAAAAAAGAACAGGAGAATGGATATGAGCCAATGGATAACGATTTGTAAATTCGATGATATTTTACCTGCAACGGGGGTTTGTGCTCTCGTTAACCAAGAGCATATTGCAATCTTTCGGCCCTATAATAACAATGAGCTTTATGCATTAAGTAATATAGATCCGTTTGCTAAAGCTAGCGTTTTATCTCGAGGTATTATTGCTGAGCATGATAATGACCTATGGGTAGCAAGCCCGCTTAAAAAGCAACGCTTTCGTCTAAAAGATGGTTATTGCTTTGACGATGAACAATACTCTATTGCTCACTATGAAGTAAAAGTAAGTGAAAATGGTTTTGTGCAGATAAAATCACACTAAAATTACTTTAGTCAATTAGATGCTAGGTTCCTCTAGCTAAGTATCTAAACCTAAATTAATCTATTCAATATTGACTTATAGTTTGTTAAATTAGAGTTACTATTGTTTCATGTTGAGGCTTTATGGATTACTTACCTATCTTTTGTAAACTTGAAAATCGAGCCTGCCTATTAGTGGGCGGGGGCGAAGTTGCAGAGCGTAAAGCTAGGCTTTTACTTGAAGCTGGCGCGAAAATAACTGTAAATGCAAAAGCGTTTAACGAGCAGTTCAAATGTTGGTTTACTCAAAAGCAGCTTGAACTAGTCTCTGGTGAATTTAACCCAACTTTACTGCAAGGCAAGTGGCTGGTTATTGCGGCAACAGATAATGATGAAATTAATCAAAAAATTAGCGAAGAAGCAGAGCAACGGCATCTTTTTTGTAATGTCGTCGATTCACCAAAATCAGCTAGCTTTATCATGCCATCTATTATTGACCGCTCGCCCATTATTGTTGCGGTATCATCAGCAGGTAGAGCACCAGTCTTGGCTCGTTTATTAAGAGAAAAGTTAGAAGCTATTTTGCCCTATCACTTAGGTCAACTAGCCAACTACGCCGGTTATTTACGGAAAAAAGTAAAAGCAACCTATAAAACAATTACAGAAAGGCGCCGTTTTTGGGAAAAGCTATTTGCACATGATCGCTTAGCACAATCTTTAGCAAACAACGATTCCGAGCAGGTTGATAGGCTAACACAGTTACTATTTGACGAGCCTGTTGCCGATCGAGGGGAAGTTGTTTTGGTTGGTGCGGGTCCAGGTGATCCAGGGTTATTAACCTTAAAAGGATTACAACAAATTCAGCAGGCCGATATTATTGTTTATGATAGGTTAGTGTCTGACGGAGTTATGAATTTAACTCGGCGTGATGCTGAGCGGGTATTCGTCGGTAAACGAGCAGGTTTTCACTGTGTTCCACAAGAGCAGATTAATCAAATGCTACTTGAACAAGCCAAAAAAGGTAAACGTGTTGTTAGATTAAAAGGGGGAGATCCATTTATTTTTGGTCGAGGAGGCGAGGAACTCGAAACGCTTTATAATGCTCGTATTCCTTTTTCGGTTGTTCCAGGAATTACCGCTGCGTCTGGCTGCTCTGCTTATAGTGGTATTCCGTTAACCCATCGAGATTATGCGTATAGTGTACGATTGGTTACGAGTCACTTAAAAGATGGTAGTAACCTTGATTGGCAAAGCCTTGCTGCGGATAAGCAGACCTTAGTCTTTTACATGGGTTTATCACAAGCAGAAAATATCCAAAAACAGCTAATTTTACATGGCATGGAAGTGAACACACCTGCTGCGATTATTGAGGAAGGAACGACCACAAAACAAAACGTTATCAGCGGTTCACTACGAGAATTATCTGATATGGCACTACACGCTCGCAGTCCAAGTATTATTATTATTGGTCCTGTTGTCGCGCTGCGACAAAAGCTCAATTGGTTTAGCTACGACTAATGAAAAATATGCTCAATAGTATTAGAGCATATTTCAGCCTTTATGTTATTTAATCTTGCTTTTCTGATTTTATGTCTATTGCCAGTACAGATCATTAGTTATTAGTCAATTTTAGTAAATCCGTTATGCGGAGCACTACAACCACAGCGGTTTTATCATTGCTAACAGATAGCATAGAGAGTTTATTATATCGATTCAGTTATAACAACATGTTGGAAATAAGCTTATCAAGGTTTGTTAAGCATATTTAATCATATTCTGTTTTCAATACACCATCTATTCTTGTTAAGTTCTGTTTTAAGGCAATAGCAATACACCTATCTCTCTTTTGCTGCAAAATTATTTATATTCGCCAGCAATTTCTATAAGAAATATGTCAAAGTATGACTATAACATTTATCAATTATTGAATTATCGGATGTAAGGCGCGCTGTTATAGCAAGGTAGCATACTAGATAGCTAAATGTACTCGACTATTTAATTTAGATATAAAATATAAATAGCCGAGTTATTTAATTTAATGTCTTAAAGTAAAGTCAAAAAATAAAATCGATTACTAAAAGGTTATTTTTGTTTTTATATTGTACTTTTTTGAAGTTCGATATTTTTTTCTTCAATTTTATAATTAATTTTAAGTTACCTTGATCGGGTGTTATTTCAATCGATGAAATAGAGCCAGACACCTTTTTTATGCGATTATTTAGGCGGGCTACAACATCGGTGCTAACTAACATTTTATCAATAATTAACGTAAAAGAGTCATCACTATTTTGCGTAAGAGTATAGTTAACTGGTTTTAGGGACTCGATAACAAAGCGAGAGTTATTTTTATTATCCCCAATACGTAAATCAACAATGTCATTATTGAGACTATTAGCCGTACTAGCTTGATTGGTGTTGGTACCGTTTTTGACCTTGAGCTTGACCTTATTGTTGGTAGCGGTAGATGCGACTTGTGTTTTTGCTGATGCTGACGATGGTTTAGTCTCTACTGTTTTTTGCGTAGCAATTTGCGCTTTTAAGTTAGCTAGGTTGTCTTGCGCTTTTTTATATCCTTGCGCAGCAGCCTTTTCAAACCAATATAGTGCTTTGTCTTGATCTGCCTTTAAGTTGCCAAAACCCGTTTGGTAAGCTAAACCTAAATTATTTTGTGCCGGCGTATATCCTTTAACTGCTGCTTTTTCATAAAAAGAGATGGCTTTAAATGTATCTTGCTCGACGCCTTTACCGCTAGCGTAGAAAACACCTAAACTATTTTGCGCTGACGGATCATCTTGTTCTGCTGCTTTTTCATACCATTCAAGTGATTTTTTGTAATCTGGAGCTTCTAAACCTAAGCCTTGTTGATACATCAAGCCAAGTACGGTTTGTGCGGGGATATAACCTTCATTTGCTGCTTTTTCATACCATAAATAAGCTTCGGGGTAGTTTTGTTTTGCGCCTTGACCGTTAGCATACATATAGCCAACTGTTGCCATCGAGATAAGATCCCCCTGCTCAGCAGATTTTTTATACCAATACAGCGCTTGTTGGTAGTCTTGTGCAAGTTTATCGCCTTTATAGTACATATTGGCTAGCTGATTTTGAGCATAATCCTGTCCTTGATTTGCTGCTTTTTCGTACCATTCTTGCGCTAATTTATAATCAGGTGCAACGTGCTTACCATCGGTATAAATAAAACCAAGTGTATTTTGAGCATTACTATCGTTATTTTCAGCAGCTTGGTTCAATAATACTAGACCTTTGTCAAAGTCTTGTTCTAGCCCAACACCATTCACATACATTAAAGCTAGGTGGTATTGTGCGGGAGCATAGTTTTGCTGAGCTGATTTTTCTAATAATTCTTTGGCTTTATCATAATTACGTTCAACACCATCTCCCTCGAAGTACAACGCCCCTAAATAGTATTGTGCTAATATATGATTTTGGTTAGCCGCTTTTTCTAGCCATGATAAACCTTGTTGATAAATAGCTTTATTATCTTTATTATCTAATAGCATTAAACCGAAAGAATACTGACCATCAGCGTAATTATGTTCGGCTGAACGAGAAAAATATTCTAAAGTCGCGTTAAAATTACGCTCAACACCTTGGCCATTTGCGTACATTAATCCCGCTACATATTCTATTTCTCCTTCGCTATCTGGTATATTTATACAACGCTGAACAGCTTGATTGAAATTGCTACTTTTTAATCCTTCAAAATAAGCCGATAAACAAGTATCTACATTACTTTTTTCTTGGCTATTTACCGTTGTTGTATCTGACTGCTCAGTTATTTGAGAATTTTCTGCAAAAACATTACAACTAAAAATTAAAAAGAGACAAATAAAGTGTCGTTTCATCTAATACCCTTTCATACCCCTAGATATGATTGAAAACTATCATTCATAACGAAAAATAATTTAGCAAGTTACTCTAAATTCTATTTATTCTGAATATAAACATAATTCTAGTATTTTATTACTAGATAAGTTTAGTAACAACCCCTAATCCGTTCATTGTCGATACATTTTTCACCTAATTTAATCTTTATATTCATTTTTTTATCAATGTGCGCAAAATTTAACAAAATAGTGTTAACTGAATAAATAAAATCAGATTGACCTCACAATTGTTAAATCAAAATGTGAAAGTGTTAATTAATTAACGTAATTATTTGTAGATTGAAATTAGAATTTAACTCAATTAATAAAATATAAAAAGAGAGACATGATGATTCAAGAGTTACCAAGATATAAGCGTATTTTAGAATATTTAGATAAATATGATTTTGCTACCATCAATTCGTTATCGAATCTTTTTTCTGTTTCACACATGAGTGTTAGGCGTGATCTTAAGTATCTACAAGAAAAAGGTCTAGTTAACGTCTCTTATGGTGGGCAGATTAAGCGTAGTTTTTTAGCTTTAACCCCACTGTATGACGACAAACAAAGTCGCTTTTCAGAGAGTAAAAAGCGAATCGGGCAAATCGCAATGAGTTTACTGCAGCCAGGCATGGTGATATTTATCGATGGAGGAACGACAATGCGGGAGTTTTCTATCAACATTAATATTCCGCTCATTGTAATTACTCCTGATCTGCATGTCGCGATAGAACTTAGCCATAGAACAGAAGTTAAAACATTAATTTGCCCCGGTGAAATACAAGCTAGCAGTCTTGCAGCTTATAACACTCAAACCATGAAATATTTATCTGAACAAGTCATTGATTTGGCGTTTATAGGCGCAGATGGCTTTAGTTTAGATGACGGCGCATTGACGACTAATCAAATAAAAGCTGATTGTAAATGGATGGCGATTTCTCGCGCTGTTCAATCGGCATTATTAGTTGATAGCAGCAAGAACGGATTACGTTGTCGATACAAAATCGCAGGATTAGATTGCTTTAATTATATTGTTACTGAAAAAAAACTAACTGAAAAAATGGAGAAAACTCTTATAAGACAAGATACTAAATTAATTTATTAAATATTTTTAACTACTTTTAAATAAAAAAGAACAATAAAACTACTAGCTGAATGATAACACATTGCGCAGTCGTTAATAATTAAACCGTTGAAAAACATTGCTGTGGGAGCTAAATATGAAAGTAGCAGTTGTTGCAGATGATCTTACTGGTGCGAATGCAACCAGTGCATTATTAAGCAAAAAAGGATTTAAAGCCATTACTTGTTTAGAGAAGTTTCATGATGATTTGGTTGAGTTTGAAATTATCTCTTTTGCCACTGATTCCCGCTCTATTCCCTATAAAGAAGCTTACTCGCGGGTGGTTGACTGTATCGAACAATTTAAAAAATATAAACCGTTAATTAGTAAACGGATCGACTCAACTCTGCGTGGTAATTTAGGTGCAGAAGTTGATGCCGTTATAGATCATAACCCAGATTTAATGGCACTAGTGGTACCGGTATATCCATCGAGTGATCGGATCTGCGTTGGTGGTTCATTATTAGTAAATGGCATTCCGTTACAAAATACGGCGATGCGTAATGACCCAAAGAATCCTATGACAGAATCATCAATTTTAGAGTTGTTCCATTGCCAGTCCCGTTATCCAATAACACATGTTCCCTTAAAAGAGGTACTTGAAGGACAACAGCGCATTGAAAAAAAACTTAAGCAAATATATCAACAAGGAGGTCGCGTCGTTATTTTTGATGCAACAACAGATATTGACATTAATGTTATTGCACAAGCAGCTGAAAATACAAAATTGCCCGTATTTTGTGTCGATCCCGGACCATTTACCGCGCAATTTGCCCACCTCCGTTATTCATCTGAACGAACAATGGCAAATAAAGTGTTTATTGCTATTGGTAGCGTGTCTGATTTAACTCAGCGCCAAATAAAAAAATTAAAATATGATAGAAAAATTTGGTTAGAAACAATCGCAGTGCAGCAACTAATCGATATTGCTCGTGATAGTAAAAACGCTAAGCCTATTGTTGATAAATTGTTAGTGAAATTAGCTCAGTTTGACTTAATTGGCCTTGATACCGTCGAGACCCCAGCGGATGTATGCGATTTAGGCCGTATTGCTGAAAAAAACAATATGACCATTACTGAAGCGAGTTCATCCTTAAATAAAGGAATTGCAGAGATTACAGGGCAAGTTTTACTTAATCCTAATTCACCGATTAGAGCGTTATACACTAGCGGTGGCGATGTGACAGTAAGCGTGGTTAATCGTGTTGGTAGCAGTGGATTTTTATTAAAAGATGAAGTTGAACCTTTAGCGGTGTATGGGCATCTAGTTGGGGGAAAATGCAACGGTTATGCGATTGTAACTAAAGGCGGATTTGTTGGCAATGATAATACATTAGTCCATTGTATTGATTATCTCACTACAAAAGTTTCATCCTATGAATCGCCCTCTATAACCATTTGATTAGTAAATAAAAAATCACTTTAATAATAAAAAAGGAGTAGAAAATGAAGAATCGTTGTCTAATTGGCGTGCCTATGGGTGATCCTGCGGGTATTGGTCCTGAGATTGTAGTAAAAAGCCTTGCTGCACCAGAAACCTATCAATATGGCTGCATTGTTGTTGCGGGTGATAAGAAAATACTTGCTGACGCTAGTGAGTTTTCGGGTGTTAATCTTACGATAAATATTATTAATGATCTATCACAAATTCAAGATAAACAAGGTGTTATTAACTTAATTGAGTGTGGTGACTTAAATTATGACACGTTTAAAAATGGTCAGATTGAAGGTCAATGTGGTAAAGCCGCTTTTGAATATATTAAAAAAATCACGACATTAGCGATGACTCGTAAACTTGATGCAATAGCAACTACCCCGATTAATAAAGAATCATTAAAAGCAGGGCAAGTTAACTATATTGGACATACCGAGATTTTAGCCGATCTAACGCATACGAAAGATCCATTAACGATGTTTCAGGTAAGAGACTTACGTGTCTTTTTCTTAACCCGCCATTTATCGTTAGTGAACGCAATCCAATCGTTAACCCCACAGAGAGTGTGTGATTATGCCATACGTTGCCATGACGCATTAATTAAACTAGGTATCGATAATCCTAAAATGACCGTTGCGGGCATTAATCCTCATTGTGGTGAGCATGGGCTATTCGGCCATGAAGATGATGATGTGTTACTTCCGGGAATTGAAATGGCAAGGCAAAAAGGTATCAATATTAATGGGCCAAAACCCGCTGATAGTGTTTTTTATTTTGCGCTTGATGGTGGATACGATGCGGTATTATCCCCTTACCATGATCAGGGGCACATTGCGACCAAAATGGTCGATTTTCATCGAACGATTTCAATAACTAACGGTATGCCAATACTTAGGACTTCGGTTGATCATGGCACAGCTAATGATATTGCTGGAAAGGGGATTGCTAATCCAGTTAGTTTAATTGAAGCAATACGGCTAGCAGCGCTTTACGCACCAAGTTTCAAATACTAAGCACTATTTTATCTATTGTACTGATATTTGGGCGTTGTTTTACAACGCCCTAAGAGGATTTTATATGCAAAAAAAACAAAATAACGAAAAATCACTCTATCCATATGTTGTTATCAATAGCATCATTTTATTAATTGTAGGCTTGTCTGTTTTCTATTTGGGTAGCTTGGAAGCAACTGAAAAAAATAGTTGGCGAATGATCGTTGGGTTGCTAATAGCTATTGCTCTATTACTCTTTATGATTTTACGAACTAGAATACCTGCGTTTCCCGCATTAATCATTGCTGCCATTATAACGGGTTCACTAGGTGGTATGCCAAGTGAACTTATGATCACAACGATTAGTAAAGGGTTTGGGGGCACTTTAGGCCATATTGGTATCGTGATTGGTTTTGGCGTAATGATGGGCTCGATCTTGCAAATGAGTGGTGCGGCGCAAAAAATGGCTCAGGTATTTATTCGCTTACTTGGTCGTGGACGTGAAGAACTCGCACTGGTTATTATTGGGTTATTAGTGAGTTTAGCCGTATTTTGTGATTCCGCGTTTATTGTGCTTCTACCACTAGTTAAAGCGATTTCGCGTAGTACTGGTAAATCAGTGGTTGGTTTAGGCACAACTTTAGCAATGGGTTTAGTGATCAGTCATAGCATGATCCCCCCCGCTGTTGGCCCTTTTGGCGTTGTGTCGCAATTTGGCATTGGTCTAGGTGAATATATGTTATGGGCCATGGTAATTGCGATTCCTATTACTATGGCAGGTTTTATCTATACACGTTATTTGGGTAACGTGATTTATCAAGTGCCAACCGAAGAGGGTGAAAGTTTTACCCGTGAGCGGCTTATTGTAAAAAATGACCTATTAAATGAAAATGAAAATTTACCAGGGGCACTAGCATCATTTGCGCCAATATTTGTTCCTATTATTTTAATTCTGAGTGCAACCTTAATTGGTGAGATGAAATGGTCAGGTCCGGTAGCGGTTATGCTAAAAACAATCGGGCACCCAATTGTTGCGGTGGGTATTGGTTTATTAGTGGCAATTTTAGGGCTAAGTAATAACTTTCCACGTAAAGAGGTCGTTCACCATATGGAGGGGTCGATTCGCTCTGCTGGCATTATTCTTTTGGTTATCGGTGGTGGCGGTGCGTTAGGGATGGTATTGCGTGACTCAGGTACAGGGCAGGTTATTGCTGAATATATTGTTGCCATTGGGGTACCCGGTATTTTATTACCATTAACCATTTCAACACTGATCCGTTTGATCCAAGGTTCTGGTACGGTGGCAATGATTACTGCAGCAAGTATCACTGCTCCCATGATTGGGACTCTTGGAGTGCATCCGATTATGGCCGGACTTGGTTGCTCGATTGGTTCATTTATGTTTTCTTATTTTAATGATGCATATTTTTGGGTTGTTAATCGTTCATTAGGGATCACTGAAATTAAAGAGCAGATTAAAGTATGGAGTATCACATCAACTGTGCTGTGGGCTACCGGTGTCGTGACATTATTACTCGTGAACGGAATATTTTTTTGAGAAAAATAAATTTAGTAATAAATTTGGTCTATTCAAATATAAAAAAGAAGCCGCTAAGCGGCTTTCAGATTGTTGACAAAGAACTCGCTTTTTAGCGAGTTTTTTGATCTAATAGTGTGGTGTGTAACTATCAAAGGTATGTCCCGATGCTTAGAAAACCGACACCAGCAACCCCTGAAAAAATAGAACAAATATCGCTCGAAGCCCTTGTTCCTCAAAACCATCTTGTCCGTAAAATTGCTAAGATTATTGATTTCGAATTTATTCGCGATGCGGTGGCGTCCCTTTATTGTAAGGATAATGGACGCCCGGCAGAAGATCCCGTCAGATTATTCAAAATTATGTTATTAGGTTATCTTTTCGGCATTCCCAGTGAGCGGCGATTGGTGCAAGAAATACAGGTTAACTTAGCTTATCGTTGGTTTTTGGGGATGGGATTAACCGAAAAAGTGATTGACGCGTCAACCCTAAGCCAAAATCGTCGACGTCGATTTAATGATAGTGACATTTATCAACAGATTTTTGATAATATTGTCGAGCAAGCTATCGCGAAAGGCTTAATTAGCGGCCGTATCTTATATTCGGATAGCACGCATCTTAAAGCCAGTGCCAATAAGGGAAAAGCATGTAATGAAAAGCGTATTATAGAGCCGAGCCAATATATTAATGAGTTAAATAACGCGATTGAGGAAGAGCGGGCTACACATGGAAAAAAGCCTTAGCGCCAAGGACGGAAACACGGTATAAAGCCGTTAAAATCAGCACCACCGACCGAGAAAGCGGTTTTATGCATCGGGAAGGCAAACCTAAAGGGTTCTTTTATCTTGACCACCGAACGGTTGATGGTAAACATAATCTAATTACCGATACGCATGTTACGGCGGGAAATGTTCATGATTCTCAACCTTATCTTGCTCGGCTCAAACGGCAGGTCACTCGGTTTAACTTTGCGCCTGTTGGTGTGGGTCTTGATGCGGGGTATTTTACCGCCCCTATTTGCCATTTATTGTTAGCTGAGCAGATATATCCCGTAATCGGTTATCGCAGGCCGAATCATGGCGCGAATGCCATACGAAAACGGCAGTTTATTTATGATAGTCAACGCGATACCTATACCTGCCCCAATGGGCAATCACTGATTTATAAAACGACAAGTCGAGAAGGTTACCGTCATTATCACTCTAAAGCATGTGTTTGCAAGCAGTGTCCGTTATTATCACAGTGTACACAAAGTAAAAATAGTTTGAAAATAATCACTCGCCATATCTGGGAAGCCGATAAAGAAAAAGCGAATGATATTCGTCTAAGTAAATGGGGTAAAAAAGTTTATGCGAGACGAAAAGAGACCGTCGAGCGAAGTTTTGCTGACGCCAAACAACATCATGGACATCGTTATGCGAGATTTAGAGGGCTTGCTAAGGTTCAAATGCAGTGTTTGTTAGCCGCAACAGCACAAAATATAAAGAAAATAGCGTTAAAGCTATTTTTATTGCTCTATTTTAGGTCACTTTTGAATGGATTTAATAAAATTTCAATTAAAAATCGTATTTATGGCTAAAATAAAAAAATAAACCCCGAATAATATCGAGGTTTGTCAGCAATCTGGAAGCCGCTAAGCGGCTTTTTTTTTATGGTTAGGTTTAAAACTAAAGAGAAATAAAATAAAAAGAACAAAAGCGTACGACGAGAAAATAATCCAAATCGTTGACCAATCCCGGGTGTTATTTACGGTAAAGATATTGACAATTACGCCGCCTAAAACAGCACCTAAATAAGCGCCAAATCCTTTAACAATCATAAATAGGCCTTGAGCACTATTTCTGATGTCTGCCGTAACCGATTTTTCAATAAAAATAGAGCCCGATACATTAAAGAAATCAAAGGCACAGCCATAAGCTAACATTGATAATATAAATAATATTAATCCAAATGGTGATGGATCTGCGTAAGCTAAGAATCCGAAACGCAGCGTCCAAGCTAAAAGACTAATAAGCAAAACACCTTTCATGCCATAGCGTCTTAAAAATAAAGGAATGCAGATAATGAAAAAGATCTCAGCTACCTGAGATAAAGATAGCAAAACGCCAGGATAGGCGACGACAATCGTCGCTCGATACTGGGTAAGGTCACTAAAGTCATGTAAGAAAGGGCTGATAAAGGCATTATTTATTTGTAAAATAGCCCCTAAAAATAAGGTAAATAGGAAAAATACACACATATTGTATTGTTTAAATAAGCTTAATGCATTGAGCCCAAGTATTGATAGCATTGAGTTTTTTTCGGTTTTTTGCGCAATAGAAATACTAGGCAAAGTAGTAATAAATAGCATAAGCAATAATGATACGGCAGCGCCAATAAATAATTGAATATTGCTCAATTCAAGTTTTAATAAACTTATTGTGCACATAGCAGAGATTAATCCTATCGTGCCATACACTCGCATTTTAGGAAAGTAACTAACGGGATCTTTCTGGTTTTTCGCTAAAAAATAGAAAATAATTGAATACGATAGCGATATTGATGGCATAAAAGCGCAACAATGGATCAGCATTATCAGTATCATTAGCGTAGGACTGGTCACAAATCCAGCTAGCGCTAGCGATATTGCACCAATAAAATGACAGGTAAAATAGAGGTAATTGGCAGGAACCCATTTATCGGCAATAATTCCAACCAAGCTTGGCATAAATAGGCATGCAATACCAATATTGCCATACACGAATCCAACCTCAATGCTAGTAAAGCCGAGTGTTTTAATCATATAGGCACTAAAGCTTATAAGCCACGTTCCCCAAATAAAAAATTGTAAAAAAGAGATGATTTTTAAGCGAGTTTCAATGTTCAAAATAGACGTTCTTTTATGTTATGCCATTATAATTTAATAATTTTAAGTGTCTCAATAATTAAGCCTAAAGGTGAAATAAAGATTAATGATATGTGCTAAAATCACTCTTTATTTTGTAAATACCATACCGTCATCTCCATGCGCGATTTAAAGTTTAATTTTTTAAAAATACTTTTTACATGAACTTTAACCGTACTTTCAACAATATTTAGCTCTCTAGCAATCAATTTATTTGCTAGACCTTGAACGAGTAAATTAAATATTTCATGTTCTCTAGGCGTTAAGAGCTGCATATCGTGATTTTGCAAGGTGACTGGCTGCTCTTCTCGCATATAACGGAGAATAATATCAGCTATTGCTTCGCCCATCATTAACTTTCCATTCATTATTTCTTGTAGTGATTGTAAAAAGTCTTCTGGTTCCATATCTTTTAATAAGTAGCCATCGGCGCCCGCTTTTAATGCTGTTATGATATCTGCTTTATCATCAGATACGGTAAACATAATAATACGGCTAGATACATTTTTATTACGTAAATGGCGCAAAATATCAAGACCATTCATCTCATCCATATTGATGTCGAGTAAAATAATATCAGGATCAAGCGCTCGGGCTAATTTTATCCCTTCTATTCCATGACCGGTTTCACCAATAACTTGAAAATGAGGGACCGTATTGATGAGTTGCTTGACGCCATTACGCAACATTGGATGATCATCAATCAGCAATATTGTTGTGTTAAGTTGTTCCATCTTTTTGCCTTAGGTCACAGTTAATGAAATATCCGAATTTTTTTTAAACAGTATCATAACCTTAGTCCCTTTAAAAGGAATGCTTTCAACCATCAAGCTACCGTTTAATAGTTCAGCTCGATCTTGCATAATAATTAGTCCATAATGGTTTTCTTCGGGCTTCTGATTTTGAATTCCTACACCGTTATCTTCAATGCTTATTGATATCGTTTGATTATTTTCAATAGTAAAATTAAGCATAATGCGTGAGGCTTTGGCATGTTTATAAATATTATTTAATGCTTCACGAATAATTTGCAACAGGTGGATAGCATATTTAGTACTGATAATATTTAATGGTAGTTGGTAATTTAATACAAAAGTAAAGCCTAGCTTTTGCTCAAACTCCTTAATGAGCTCTTGTAGGCTAGCATAAAATCCCGTTTGATTTAAGCGCAGCCGAAAAGTTGTGATCAGTTCTCGCAATTGAGAATAAGCAATACTTGTTTCTTTACGCATGATATTGAGTAGTTTAATGCTGTCTTGTGAAGACGGATCTACTTGAATTTGCAAACAACTTATATGAATTTTTAAACACGATAACGATTGAGCAATCGAATCGTGTAGCTCTCTTGCCATTGCAGAACGCTCTTGCATTAGTAGATACTGCTTTTGTTGCTCAATTTGTCGATCAAGTGCAATAGCAAGCGTCATTTGCTCAATTAAGCCCAAAATTAAATTTTCTTGCTCATCAGTCAGCACATCATTATCAGGTAATATTGCAAACAATAAGCCATACTTTTCATTATTATCCTGTAAATACCAATATAGAGATTTACCATTTTTGGAAATGGGTTTAGAGGGAATCAAACACGCTGAACATGTTTGATCTTGGCAATGAGGTAGCTTCTGAGTATTACCATAGCAAATTTGCTGGTAGTGCTCAAGGTCATCGGCTTCATAAAAGCGCATTTGAAATTGACTTAGTGGCGTTAGTTTTTCTAGTCGGCTTAATATAACTAGAAAGCGTTCGCATAACGGTCTTGATGTATGTAGTTGTTTAGTTGCCCAGTACAAAAATGAAACAATATTATTTTTATGTTGTAATTCTGCTGTTTTTTCTGTAACTCGGTGTTCGAGCAATAAATATTGCGACTCAATTTGCGCTGACATTTTGTTAAATGCAAGCCCAAGCAGCTCTAATTCATTTTTTTCCCGTCCAGTTTTAAAGCGCTTGCTGAAATCATGCTCAGAGATAGCTTCAGCCATGCTAATAAGTTTTCGCCAAGGAATAAGGAGATGTTTTCGCAAATAATACATTTGAATAAGTAGGACTACAATAATAATCAGAATAAACAAAAGCTGTAGGTGAGATATTGTCGCTAATTGGCTTTCTGTTTTCTGATCGATACGGTTTACTAAATGATCAATTTGTAGCACATAATTACTAATTTCAAGCCGAATATCATCAATTGAGCTTGCTTGCCTCATTTTAGGTGCAATATCATTAGTCCACTGTTGTTGAAGCTGGTTAAATTCTCCGAGTAATTGGTAACGTTCTAGTAATTGGTAATCTCTGGAAGATAAATGAATATCAATAAATAAATCTAAACGAAAATATTGGTTTTTTTCTAAAGGTACCATCGATAGAAGTTGATAACTTTTCATGCGCAGCAGGCCTAACTGATTGGTCATATAGGCCCCGCCTTTAGTATCATTAGCCAGCCGCACTGAAATTGAAAATGCAATTAATGCAACTGCCGCAAGAAAAAGCATCAATAATGTCAACCGATTAACAATTGATAGATTGTATCGAACTTTTCTTTTTATCATTTTATCTCGAACTAAAGTAATCTATGAACTATTGTAACGCTAAAAAGAGAGTTCAACCGATCTTTTTTATGACTTTTTACGATCTTTTACTAAACAGCGCTTGCAACAAAAATATTTTTTGCGTAAAATTCTCGCCCTATATGATCAATCTATGCAGACTGTAAATAATTTTAGATGATGTGTCTGCGTTTTTATTGCGGAGTTAGATATGTACGCAGTTTTCCAAAGTGGTGGTAAACAACACCGAGTTAGCGAAGGCCAAGTTGTTCGCTTGGAAAAATTAGAAGTCGAAACAGGTTCTCAAATCGTATTCGACAAAGTTTTAATGGTAGCAAATGGTGAAAACATCCAAGTTGGTGCTCCGTTTGTTGAAGGTTCAACAGTTAAAGCAGAAATCGTTGAGCACGGTCGTGGTGACAAAATTAAGATTGTTAAATTCCGTCGCCGTAAACATTACCGTAAACAACAAGGTCACCGTCAGTGGTTCACTGATGTTAAGATCACTGCAATAGCTTAATAGGAGTAACTAACAATGGCTCATAAGAAGGCTGGTGGTTCGTCACGTAATGGACGCGATTCCCAAAGTAAACGTTTAGGTGTTAAGCGTTACGGTAGTCAAGAAGTTTTAGCTGGTAATATTTTAGTTCGTCAGCGTGGAACACAATTCCACCCAGGTACGAATGTTGGTTGTGGTCGCGATCACACATTATTTGCACTAATTGATGGTCAAGTAAAGTTTGAAGTAAAAGGACCAAAAAATCGTCGTTATATTAGCGTTGTTGCTAATAGCTAATTATAATAAGCTTGATTTTAAAAGCCTCACAGTTTGTGGGGCTTTTTCATTTATTTTAATCAATAGTAAGATCCGTAAATCAGATTGATTAATAATTAGCGCTGAGTTAGTTTAACCGGTATTAAGCCGTGATTTCGTGATCTGTTATTATGATTAAACAACAAAATGTAAAAATTGGTTTTTTATTAGCTGTATTAACCGCAATTATGTGGGGCGCGGTGCCTATTGCAATGAAATATGCCTTAGTTGGAATTGATCCCTATACGCTTGTTTGGTATCGTTTTTTTATCTCAGCATTAGGATTAACAGTTTGGCTTGGTTATAAAAAGCAGTTTCCAAATCTTACTATTTTCAAAAAGCGTAGGCGCTTTATTCTATTGATGATTGCTGGATTTGGTCTACTGGGTAATTTTATTTTGTTTGCCTCTGGCGTAAAGTACCTATCACCGACGACCTCACAAGTTGTTGCGCAATTAGGGATAGTTGTATTTATGATTTCAAGCGCAATCGTCTTTAAAGAACGTTTAAGACCGTCGCAAGTTATTGGTATTGTTATACTCGTCGTAGGGCTAGTTTTATTTTTTAATAAAAATATCGCCAGTCTTTTTGCCAATTTATCTGAATATGGTTTAGGTGTTTGGCTTGGTTTGTTTGCAGCTATTGCTTGGGCATTATATGCCTTGGCGCAAAAAGTATTATTAAGAAAGTTACGTGCGGAACAGTTACTTTGGCTAATTTATATCATATGTACGATCTTTTTGTTGCCGATTGCGTCACCAACTGAAATTAAAAATGCGAATGCAACACAGATTTTTGCAATAATATTTTGTGGATTAAATACAATTATTGCTTATGGTGCTTTAGTTACTGCGATGGAATATTGGCAAGCAGCCCAAGTTAGTGCTGTTACGACCCTAACCCCACTATTTGCATTAGTTTTTTCAGATATTTTCGCATTGCTTTGGCCTGAGAGTTTTGCCATGCAATATCTAAATGTGCTCGGTTATATTGGTGCAATCGCTGTAGTATGTGGTGCAATGTTTGCTACAATTGGTCATAAAATATGGCACCATAGAAAAGGGTTTTTAATTAACCGGAAAAAAGGAGAACAAGAATGAAGTTTGTTGATGAAGCTTCCATCCGAGTTGAAGCCGGTGATGGTGGTAATGGTTGTGTCGGCTTTCGTCGCGAAAAATATATCCCTAAAGGCGGACCAGATGGGGGCGATGGTGGTGATGGTGGTGATGTGTATTTTATTGCCGATGAAAATCTAAATACCCTAATCGATTTTCGTTTTGAGAAAGCGTATCGAGCAGGTAGAGGACAAAATGGTCAAGGCTCTGATTGTACGGGCAAGCGTGGTGATGATATAACGGTTAAAGTTCCAGTCGGGACTCGTATCATTGATAAATATACCAATGAAATTATCGGTGATTTAACTAAGCATCAACAAAAAATAATGGTTGCTAAAGGCGGTTTTCATGGCTTAGGTAATGCACGATTTAAGTCTTCAGTAAATCGAGCGCCAAGGCAAAAGACCGATGGTACGCCTGGTGAGAAAAGAGATATTCTACTTGAATTATTACTGCTTGCCGATGTGGGCATGCTTGGTTTACCTAATGCAGGTAAGTCAACCTTTATCAGAGCGGTATCGGCGGCTAAACCCAAAGTCGCGGATTATCCCTTTACAACACTAGTGCCAAGTTTAGGTGTTGTCAGGATGGATAATGAACAAAGTTTTGTTGTTGCCGATATTCCTGGACTAATCGAGGGGGCATCAGAAGGTGCCGGTCTTGGGATTAGATTCTTAAAACATTTAGAGCGTTGCCGAGTTCTCGTTCATTTAGTTGACATAGCTCCGATTGATGAATCAGAACCCGCACAAAATGCGCGCGTTATCATTCAAGAATTAGAGCAATATAGTGAACTTCTGGCTAAAAAACAACGCTGGTTAGTATTTAATAAAACAGATGTTTTGGGTAAAGAAGAATCAGTTAAAAGAGCAGCTGAAATTGCTCATCAATTAGGTTGGCAAGATAAATATTATTTGATCTCTGCAGTTAATCAAGAGGGAGTGAAGCCTCTTTGTTGGGACTTGATGACTTATATTAATGAGCATCCGAGAGAGCAAGAGCAAGCAGAACAACCAAAAGAAAAAGTTGAATTTATGTGGGATGATTATCATCAACAAACCATTGAAAGTGTGTTAGAAGATGATGATTTTGATGACTGGGATGAGAGTGATGAAGAAGGTGTCGAAACTTTCTATGAAAAATGATATTAATCAATGGATTATAAAATAAACTAGAAAATAAGTAGATTTTGCTTGATTATGTAAATGATAATTATTATCATTATTTGTGCTCCGATAGATTCTAATGAACCTAAAAGAGTATGACATTGCTCACATTGCTTCCAATGTTTCGCCAGCTTAATTTATTAGGCTGGCTTTTTTATGATCAGTACTGACTGCTTAATTTTATCATTGATATTTACTATCATATTGTTGTGTATAAATGGCTAATATTATTCTTCATGGACGATAACGTATAATTTTCACTCAAAAAATGTTTAAATAAATTGGTCTAAATCAAATAATACTAATAATGCGGCATCGCCACCAAACTCTTTGGGAGCTTGATGAAAGCAAATAATGTCAGGGTGTTGAGCAAGCCACATTGGTGTTTGCTTTTTAAGAATATTTTTACCGTGCCCGTACATAATGCAAGCACAGGGTGCGCGTTCTCTTATACAGGCAGCGATCAGCGCTGCAATTTCTTTTTTGGCTTCGTTTTGAGTTAGCCCATGCAGATCTAAAAAAAAGTCAGGCTCATAAAATCCCCGCTTAAGGCGTTTTATCTCAATTGGTTCAGTACCTTCTCTGAGATAACGAATGGGATCTTCTTGTAGCAAAGGTTGAAAATCATCAGAAAAATAAAACTCATTATTATTACTTTCCTGCATTTGTTTTTTTGCCAAAATTGCTACTTTGCTCTGTTTTCTGGGTATATGAACAACCGTATCTTGTTTGATCTTTTTTGTATTAACAACAGCACGATTAAATAGTGCAAGTTCCTCATCAGTAGGACGATAATTTTTTGACATCACTAATTACTCTGGGTAAACCTTATCTTTAAATTCACATAAATCTTCAATCACACAAGCACCACAGCGCGGTTTTCGAGCAATACAAGTATAGCGTCCATGCAATATAAACCAATGGTGGCAATTAATTTTATATTCATCTGGCACCACTTTTAATAGCTTGTCTTCAACCGCATCAACGTCTTTACCTAGCGCAAATCGAGTACGATTACAAACCCTAAATATATGGGTATCGACAGCGATTGTCGGATGACCAAATGCAGTATTTAGTACGACATTCGCTGTTTTTCTACCAACACCAGGTAAAGCAATTAATTGATCAAAATTTTCAGGGACTTCACTATCATGTAGTTCAATTAACATTTGACAAGTTTTTATAATATTTTCAGCCTTACTATTATAAAGTCCAATAGTACGAATATAACTTTTTAACTTATCCAATCCGAGCGCGAGGATTTTTTCTGGTGTATTAGCAACCGCAAATAGTGGTTTTGTTGCTTTATTCACGCTGATATCAGTAGCCTGTGCTGAAAGTAGTACCGCAATTAATAATTCAAAGGATGAATGGTAAACTAATTCTGTCACAGGATTTTTAATATGTGCTTGTAGCCGTTGTAGTATCTCTACTCGTGTTTTTTGCTTCACGCTATTTCTTAATGTTCGTTTATTATTTCAAAACATTATAACAATTATTAATACCTTTAGTCATAATTTTTGGCTTTAAATAATTGTATGTTAAGCTAGCGGGCTGAATGTTTAATGGCTCGATATATTATGTCTTTACCTATGATTATTACATTTGCTATTTATATCATTGGCATGATAGCGATTGGCTTTTTTGCTTTTCGCGCAACTAAAAATTTTGGCGATTATATTCTTGGCGGCCGAAAGATAGGTAGTTTCGTGACTGCTTTATCTGCAGGCGCTTCGGATATGAGTGGCTGGTTATTAATGGGATTGCCTGGCGCGGTATTTTTATATGGTATATCTCAAAGTTGGATTGCGATTGGCTTAACTATTGGTGCTTATTTGAATTGGTTATTGATTGCCGGTCGTCTGCGCGTATTCACTGAAGTTAACCATAATTCATTAACGTTACCTGACTATTTTTCTGGTCGATTTAATGATAACAGTTCGCTACTAAGGTTAATTTCAGCAATTATTATTTTAGTTTTTTTTACTATTTATTGCGCTTCAGGCGTTGTTGCTGGCGCTAAATTATTTCAAAGTACATTTGGTTTGAGCTATGGTTGGGCTATGCTCGCTGGCGCGGGTGCGACATTTGCCTATACTTTTATTGGTGGCTTTTTAGCCGTCAGTTGGACTGACACCGTGCAAGCAAGTTTAATGATGTTTGCTTTAATTCTCACGCCAATCATGGTTATGATTTCTTGTGGTAGTTTTGATGACTCAATAGATGCAATTAGACAACTTAATCCAAGCTACCTCAATTTATTTTCAGGCATGGACACAATTGCGATTATCTCGCTACTCGGTTGGGGACTTGGATATTTTGGTCAGCCCCATATTTTAGCTAGGTTTATGGCGGCAGACTCACACCAAGTAATGAAAAATGCTCGAAGAATTAGTATGACTTGGATGGTTTTATGCCTAACTGGCGCTATTACGGTAGGTTTTTTTGGTATTGCTTACTTTTCTAATCAACCGGAAGCAGCTTACTTAATCGATAATGGTAAGCAGGAACGTATTTTTATTGAACTATCTAAGCTACTTTTTAATCCATGGATAGCAGGCATTTTATTGGCAGCTATTTTGGCTGCAGTAATGAGTACATTAAGTTGCCAATTACTGGTTTGCTCTAGCGCCATTACCGAAGATTTATATCGTGCGTTTTTTCGACCAAAAGCGAAACAAAAAGAGCTTGTTTGGATTGGGCGAATGATGGTTCTACTTGTTGCCGTGATCTCTATGCTGTTAGCAATAAATCCGAATAATAGTGTACTTGATCTAGTAAGTCATGCTTGGGCTGGCTTTGGTGCAGCATTTGGGCCAATTATTGTATTTTCAGTCTTTTGGCGCCGAATGACTCGCAATGGTGCGCTAATTGGCATGTTAGTAGGAGCATTAACTGTTTTAGTATGGATAAAATTCGAATGGTGGCAATTATATTCGCTGATCCCAGGGTTTGTATTTTCGTCAGCAGCAATTATTATTGTGAGTTTGCTTGATAAAAAACCTGATGACAGTGTGTTAACTCATTTTGATAAAGCGAATAAGTTATACCACAATAAATAACGCAGAATGCTAGTCTATAGCAGACATTAAAATAATAATACGCTATACTTTTTGACTCTAAAATAGAACTAAATGCTTTTTATTATAAAAGAGATCAATCTAAAGCTAATTATTTGACAACAAACAGAAATAAATTAAATAGAGATAAGGTAATATTATGTCAACAAATGTGATTAAACAGCTTGAGGAAAGGGGGCTTATTGCCCAAGTCACAGATGAAAATGCGCTAACAGAACTGTTATCACAAAAGCAAATTGCATTGTATTGTGGTTTTGATCCGACTGCTGATAGTTTACATTTAGGTCATCTTGTGCCACTACTATGTTTAAAACGTTTTCAATTGGCGGGTCATAAGCCTATCGCTTTGGTTGGCGGAGCCACTGGCCTAATCGGCGATCCTAGTTTTAAAGCTATTGAGCGTAAATTAAATACACAAGATATCGTTCAAGATTGGGTTGATAAGATTAAAAAGCAAGTTTCACCATTCTTAGACTTTAATTGCGAAAATAATTCAGCGCTCGTAGTGAATAATCATGATTGGTTTGGTGACATGGACGTACTCACCTTTTTGCGTGATATTGGTAAGTATTTCTCGGTCAATGCAATGATTAGTAAAGAAGCAGTAAAGCAGCGTATTGAACGCGATGATGTGGGTATTTCATTTACTGAATTTGCTTATAATCTATTACAATCTTATGATTTTGCTAGCTTAAATAAAGCCCATAATGTAATGCTACAAATTGGTGGCTCAGATCAATGGGGCAACATTACTTCTGGAATTGATTTAACTAGGCGCTTACACCAAAAACAAGTATTTGGTTTAACCGTTCCTCTAATAACCAAATCAGATGGCACAAAATTTGGTAAAACAGAAGGAGGAGCAATTTGGCTCGATCCTAAAAAAACAAGCCCATATAAATTTTATCAATTTTGGATTAACACTGCTGATGCTGATGTTTATCGATTCCTTAAATTTTTTACATTTATGTCGCTTGAAGAGATTAATGCTGTTGAAGAGGAAGATAAAAATAGTGGTGCCGCGCCTCGTGCACAATATATTTTAGCTGAGCAGGTAACAAAGCTCGTTCACGGTGATGAAGGATTAGTCGCGGCTAAGCGTATTACGGAAAGCCTGTTTTCTGGCTCATTAAAATCATTATCCAAAAATGATTTTGAGCAACTAGAGCAAGATGGCGTACCAATCGTTCAGCTAGATTCTGATGCAGATTTACAACAAGCGTTAGTTCAGGCCGGTCTGGCGCCGTCAAGAGGTCAAGCGAGAACGATGATTGAGTCGAATGCAATTTCAATTAATGGTGAACGGCAATCAGCTGCAGATTATAAGTTTAAAGAGAGTGACCGCCTATTCCAGCGCTATACATTGTTACGCCGTGGTAAAAAGTATTATTGTTTATTGATTTTAAATTAAAGTTTGTTATAGCCTTAATGTTATATCCTAAATGGACAACAGATGAAGAATATATTATCGATTCAATTTCATGTTGTTTTTGGCCATGCAGGTAATAGTGCTAAGGCGCTTCCTATGAAGCATTTGAACACGCGACTGTTAGTGATGCTTGAACCTTAAAGCCTTAAAACAAGGTAAGTATGAATTGCAACTTGTTTCAGCTCAAGATGAAATTGCAAAACCAAGTCAATGGTTTATAGCAAAAAGGATTGATTAATTAAAAAAATGTGTAAGAATAAAGGAGTTACCATTATTAACCCTAAAAATGAAGATTATTGAGAGGCTTGCGGATGAAAGAAGAAACAATTGAAAATGAAGACGATATTGTTTCATTAGGGAAAAAATTAGCCGAATTACGTTTAGCTCAAGGTTTGACCGAGTCGGATGTAGCGACTCAGATACGCGTACGAACGAGTATAATATATGATATTGAAAACGATAATACAGCAAATTTACCAGCCGTTTTTTATAAAGGCTATATTAAAAACTATGCAGCTATTGTTGGTTTACCTGAGATTGAATACCAATCATATATTGAGGCGCGATTAAGTCGACCATCGATTCAAGTAATAAGAAATTACTCCAATAAAGAACAAGCAAAACGACACACTAAGCGAGTGTTGTTTATCAGTTTATTAATTATCGTAATGATTGTTGGTGTTACAGCATTTCTTGTCTGGAGAGATAGCAAGACATCACTTGTTGAAGTGACTCACTATGTATCACCATCAACGTCGATGAGCGGTTAGCCAACTAAACTAAACATATAATATAAAGATGAGCGTTACTTATTCAAGTATAGGTAACGCTCTAGCTAAATACACTAACTTAGTTTTCTCTTTCTATATATAATTGAACCCTTCTATCTGGTTGTAGGCACGCTTTTAATTCATCGCCACTTAGTGTAAAACAACCATCAGAGATAGGATCTTCTTTCCCTTTACTTTCAATAATATATTCAGTTTGAATATTATGATCTTCTAAGTATTGCTTTATTGTCTCTGCACGAGCTAAGCCTAACTTATCGTTATATTGTGTCGAGCCAATTCTATCGGTATAACCGACGATTTTGATCGACTTAATATTGTTTAAGTTATTCTCATTCAAATGAGAAACCAATTTCGCTAATTGCGCTTTTCCATCTAATGAAGTCCCATCTAAAGAGGAGTCGTTATATAAAAATAATATATCTGCCGACAGCGTTAATTGTTCCACTGTGGGTGTTATTTGCTCACTACACCAACTATTTCTTACATTAAATCGATCATTGCTATTTGAGCAACCGACTAATCCCAAGGTTACATAAAATAGTGAGATGATAATTAGTAGTTTTTTCATTTTTTACCCTTCTATATTGTTACCAATGATACTTATATCCAATCGTTCCAGTATATTTTTTTGAGGTTTCCTTCGAACCGCCTAAAGTGTGATAATAGCGAGTATCAAAATAAACATAAGATGTATCACCTAATGGCCATTGTGCGCCAAGGCCTAGTTCGCCAGCGGTTACATTATCAGGGTACTCAAGTGAGCTGGAACCAAATTTGACACCCTTACCACCTTTAAAGTCATGAATAATATTTGCTATGCTATAAATAGTCTGGGTTTTTAACTTTCCCGTCCCAGTATTATAAGCTAATCTAAGTCCTACTCGGCCCCGTAATGCTTGTTGATTTTGCTGCTCAACTATTATGTCCTTACCTATATTAATGGTCATATCATTATATTTAAGATATTGATAAATGAGTTGTGCTTGTGGTTCTAACAACCAATCGCCATTATACAAGCCATTATTTGTTAAAGCATACGGTCGACCGACTTCAATAGATAACCCAATGCCGTAACCATGATTATGGTTATTAGATGAGTCAATTGGTGAGTACTTATTACGAATATATATTAAATTACCAACCAAATCTAAATAACTGCTATTTTTATCATAGTAAGTATAATAACTCCCAAGATTAAAAATATCAGCTTGCCCTTGCCCTGTTTTATTGCGGTGTTCATAATATGTCCCTAAATTAGTATTGAAACCAATATAATGAGCATCATAAAATTTTAAATTATCCTTCGCATACGAGAGCATGACTCCGCTATGACTTCTTGAGTTATTATCTTGATTATTATTCACTCTAATATCATAACCAAATTGCACCCCCCATAGTTTTGACTTATATTCAAGCCGTTTTTCAATTCCCTTGATTTCTCCATAATTACCTATTAGGCGGCCCCAAATTTGACCTTTATTATGATTAATTTGGCATGTAGAACAATCATCCCAAGCCATCGTCTGTTGCTCACTAACTCGCTGATGTAAACTACCAATTATATTATACTCAGCATTTAAGTTAGCGAGAGGCATTAGGTTTGTACCTGGCACGTTGGGATCTATTGGAATAATTGGTTGCGAACCACCTGGTAATCGCCATGCGTAGGTATTCGGATCTTTCTTTACCAAAATAAGCATTCCTGCACCAGTTGTATTGGCAAAGCCATAAAATTTATTACTACCTGCAGCGGGATTATCAACAACGACGACATCATTAGAATACTTATCTTTCCATGTAACTTTATCTGCTGTTACATCACCAATAATACCATTTACGGTTTTTATTTCAGTATAACCAGTTGCGGTTCCGGTAATATGTACTAAATCACTATAGCTAGTAGAAGTATCATTGTTCCAAACAGTATTGACAATTATTGATGCCTCTCCGATACTGCGTTTGACCGGATCGCCAGCATAATTACCCGTAATCATTAATGTCGATGATTTGCTCATATCATTTTGGTTTTTAGTTTTTACTAAATTAATTATACCGTTATTAACTACGCTACCATTAATTGTGCTAACCCCAGGGTTGGTCGAATATAGTATAGAGCTTGTATTAATATTTAAGTCACCTTCCCTCGCTGTGGAAAATAAATCGCCATCTAAAGTGATCGTTGCACTTTCTAAAAAAGTATTATCCCAATTAACAAGATTAACACCTTTCTGATTATTTGCGGTATCGGTAAATACTGTTAATGTTTGGCCGTTTAAGGTCAATTTACTGCTATCACCGGCCTGAGTTGCACCACCTTCTAGCTTAATATTAGAATTTAATTTTGAGGGACCTGAAATATGACCAATATTTGTCCCGTCGCCCATATTAAGATTGCTATTTAGTATCCCGCCAGTCATAATGTACTGTGCATTTCCGGTTCCCAGTGTTATTTCTCCTACATTATTTGGTGTGCCAACAAGACTTGCAGAATCATTCACGCCACTAATAATACCATTAAACTGATTGATAATATGGTTACCGCCTTGAGTTAAATTAATATTGCCGTAAAGCCATCCAGAGTTTTTTAATCTTACATCAGAGCTTGTTGACGATGATGCTTGAACAACCTTTTCAGCATTAATCATGCCAGTGTTAGTAATTGTTGAACCATTTAAAACGCCTGTTTCGGCATTAATTGTAATCCCGCTTCCGCTATGATTATTTGCATTATTGGTAATTAGGTAACCGCTATTTCTAATTAGTATCGAATCTGGTTGTGCAGTAAAAGGAGAAGAGCTAAGCCAGGTTTTTCCTGTTGATACGTTAATGGCGGTTGATGTATTATCTCCCGTCACATTAACTCTGCTGCTATTGTCGATATTAATTTCACCATTATAACCATCTACATCAATACCTATGGCCATAGTCTCGGCGGTAATATTCATTATACCAGTATTGGTTATTTTTTGATCTGAACCATATCGATACTTAAAGCCTCCGCTTCCTCTATCATCAGTTTTATCATAGAAAGTCGCCGATGAATAGATACCGCTCGCTTTAGCGCCGACAGAGCTTATTGTTAATGTTCCTCTATTTTCAATATCATTACTAAATGAGTGGGATTGTATGCCGTAAGCATCACCACCAGCGGTGTTATTGGATTCCACTGTCATATCAGAGTTCAAATGAATTATTGTTGTGGCATTACTACCTAAGCTATTTGTTTTAGCTAAAATGCCATTGGCTTCCTGAGTGTTATCGTTGGAATTAGTTATTACCGTAATTGATGAATTTCTGTCGCTGCTAATTTGGGCGTTCCCACCATTTTGAACATGGCTGGAATAAATACCTGTCGCGCTAGCAGCAACTGAATTTGCTTGTATTGTCGTTTGGTCTATAGTTATGTTAACAAATTGAGCTCCAATTTTAGAAATTTCATCTGCTGTCGCGGTTGAACTACCATGAATAAGGGTGTCAACAATGCCAGAGCCAGCCGAAATTCCAGTAACAGACTGAGTATCTGCCGTTACATATAATTCACTACCATTTAGCGTTACGGAGTGGGCTTGACCTGAGCCATAGGCTTCACTATTAATGCCTATTGAGTTTTGCGATACAGTTTGTCCTGTTGTTGCTAGGGAAATAATTGAATCCTTTACCAAGGTAGTCAAACTACCGCTTGTACTTGTATTAAAATTCACATAATCATTTACACTGGTAACAGATGTTTGCCCTATGTTGCTATCGTTTAGAAAAGTTTGTATGCCACGATCTGCGCCATTGCTGCCAATGACGCGTAGTATTAAGTTGTCTACTTTCAAATAATTGCTCACACTACCAACAACAACAGGGGATGTGCTCGGCCAACCAACACCAATAAAACTAGCGTGATTATTGGCGCTAGCAGTGTTAAAATCCTTTAGTCCTCCGCCATCGATAGTAGTATATTGACCATCAATAGAGAGAGAACCATTCCCTTGTTGCACAATAGATTGATTGGTGTTGTCTGCATATGGGCATGATGGATCGCCATTACAAGTAATAGCGGCTGAGCTTGATGTGGAATAGAGTGTAAAAATAGATAGAGCAATCACCGTATAAAATGATTTATGTTTCTGTTTTATTTCCATTTTCATTTCCTTACTAATTATTAATTATGTTTTGAGCTTAAATCGACATACTTAAATTACAACTTAAAGAAGAATTAGATCTGTACACTTAAATCACAACTTAAAGAAGAAAATGACTACATAGCTCAAGCTATTATTAGTAAGGTTTTTTTATGGTTTCGCTAAGCCATTCGGAGGTGAAATTATTAAATATAACAATATAACTTGTATGGATATATTAATATTTTTAAAAAAATAAGAAAGCATTTTTTTACCTAAACAGATAACTTATTTAGCTAATATTTATCACTTTTTTAAATAAGTTTATAAAAAATAAGTATAATTATTTTTCAATATAGAATCGTAGTTGCTTTTTTTTTGTTCAAAAAATTACACTATTGATTACTGCATTCAAATCGTTAAATTGAGCAATATTGGTAAAATAATCGATGATGACAATTACATGTGAATGATAAGAATATAAACCTAATTTTTCCGATTCTTTGCAGACATTTTTAACAAATCTTGTTAATATTATTAGCAAGTTATTTTTTTATTTTATTTAGGTCATATATGAGCCATGCGCAGTCGCCAATAAAACGACGTGAGTCCACTCGAATTTACGTCGGCAATGTTCCCATTGGTGATGGTGCGCCAATCGCAGTTCAATCAATGACGAATACGCGTACAACCGATGTTGAAAATACTGTTGCTCAAATTAAATCCCTTGAGCGTGTTGGCGTTGATATTGTTAGGGTATCAATTCCGACGATGGACGCAGCAGAAGCATTTAAACTAATAAAACAGCGATCTAATGTTCCCTTAATTGCTGATATTCATTTTGATTACCGAATTGCTTTAAAAGTCGCGGAATACGGTGTGGATTGTCTACGCATTAATCCCGGAAATATAGGCAATGAAAGTCGCATTCGGAGTGTGGTCGATTGTGCTAAAGATAACAATATTCCCATCCGTATAGGGGTAAATTCTGGTTCACTTGAAAAAGATATTCAGGAAAAATATGGCGAACCAACACCACAAGCTATTGTTGAATCAGCAATGCGCCATGTCGAAATACTTGATAGATTAAACTTTGATCAATTTAAAGTTAGCGTTAAGGCTTCTGATGTTTTTACTGCTATTGAGGCATATCGTTTGTTGGCAAAACAAATTAAACAACCTCTTCACCTTGGTATTACTGAAGCCGGCGGCGCGAGAAGTGGCTCAATAAAATCAGCTATTGGTTTAGGAATGTTACTTGCCGAGGGAATTGGTGATACACTACGTGTTTCGCTAGCAGCAGATCCAACAGAGGAAGTTAAAGTCGGGTTTGATATTTTAAAATCACTTCGTATACGCTCACGTGGCATAAATTTTATTGCTTGCCCTACCTGTTCTCGACAAGAGTTTGATGTTATAAACACGGTTAATGAACTAGAACGGCGATTAGAAAATATTATAACTCCGATGGATGTGTCAATTATTGGCTGCGTGGTAAATGGTCCTGGTGAGGCTCTGGCATCAACAATGGGCGTCGCTGGTGGAAATAGTAAAAGTGGCTTTTATGAAGATGGTGTGAGAATTGGTAGAATTAGTAATGATACTATAATCGATGAGTTAGAAGCAAAAATCCGAGCCAAAGCACTATTATTAGCAAACCGAATTGAAATTAAAACAAAGTAATTAACCAATTAGTGAAATAAAAATGGCAGAAAAAAAAATACAAGCAATTCGAGGTATGAATGATTTACTTCCGACAGAGAGCGCGCTGTGGCAGCAAGTCGAAAAAACGATAAAAACGGTTTTAAATAGCTATGGCTATAATGAAATTCGTACCCCAATTGTTGAAGCTACCGGTCTATTTCAAAGAGCGGTCGGTGAAGTAACTGATATTGTTGAAAAAGAGATGTATACATTCAATGCCCGTAATGATAAAGATAAGGAGAGCTTAACATTACGCCCAGAATTAACCGCTGGCTGTGTTCGGGCTGGGATTGAGCATGGATTATTATATAACCAAGAACAGCGCTTATGGTATTTTGGTCCCGCATTTAGATATGAGAAACCGCAAAAAGGTCGTTACCGACAATTTCACCAATTTGGTGTAGAAGTCTTTGGTATTGAAGGCCCAGATATTGATGCTGAATTGATATTACTTACGGCTCGTTTATGGCATGCGTTAGGTATTGCTGAGCATACATCATTAGAGCTAAATAGTATCGGTTCTTTGGAAGCGAGAGCTGATTATAAGAAAGCATTAGTCGCCTATTTAGAGGCCCATAAAGAAACGCTCGATGAAGATTGTAAGCGTCGGATGTACAGTAATCCCTTACGAGTTTTAGATTCGAAAAATCCAGATATACAAGCAATATTAAATAATGCACCAAAGCTATTTGATTATTTAGATGCAGATTCGAAAGTACATTTTGCAGGATTATGCCAATTACTTGATAGTGCAAATATAAAATATACCATTAATCAACGCCTAGTTAGAGGCCTTGATTATTATAATAGAACTGTTTTTGAATGGGTAACTACCAGCTTAGGCGCACAAGGTACTGTTTGTGGTGGTGGTCGCTATGATGGCTTAGTTAATCAATTAGGCGGACAAGCAACTCCTGGTGTTGGTTTTGCTATAGGAGCAGAGCGTTTATTATTGCTTATTCAAGCCGTCAATGGTGAGCTGAAAAATGATAATAAAATTGATGTTTATATGATATCATCGGGTGAATTTGTTGATGGTCAAAATACAACAGCAATTGTACAAAAGTTAGCTGAAAAAATCCGTGATGTTATACCGAATAAACGGATTATGACCCATTATGGTAGTGGTAGTTTCAAAAAACAATTTAGCAAAGCAGACAAATATGGTGCAAAATTAGCTGTTATTGTCGGCGGCAACGAAGCATTAGAGAATACAGCTATGATTAAAGAGCTACAAACAGGTAACCAATATGCTATCGCGCAAGACTTGGTTGCCCAAAGATGTTTAGAAATACTCGAAGGAGAATAACGTGAGTCATTCTGATAGTGAAGAAAAACTACAAGAAATCCAAGAGATTCTTGGTAAAACATGGAAAATTATTGTGGCGGTTATCATAATTGGTTTGCTTGCTTTCTGGGGCTGGCGTTATTGGAAATCACATAATATTGAAAAAGCTACACTTGCATCAGAACAGTATGAGCAGTTAATTTCAAAGCTTAATAATGATGATCCAACGTCAATTGATGGATTAGTTAAATTTGCTGATCAAAACGATACGGTTTATAGTTTGTTTGCTGACTTAAAAGCGGCACAATTTTATGTTGAAAATAAAAAAGATTATCTTGGTGCTGAACAATTACTCATTTCTGCTAGTAAAAAAACTGATTCAGAGCCTCTGCTTGCTATTATTAATATCCGTATAGCAAGGCTAGAATATCAACTCGGCAAATATACTGATAGCTTAAAATCGTTAGATAAAGTAACAAATAGTAATTGGGCATCGATTGTTAATAATATTCGTGGTGATGTGCTGGTTAAAATGGAAAATTATCCGTTGGCCTGTAATGCCTACGAGGTTGCATTAGCATCTCAACCAACACCAGAGCTAGAAAAAGATATTAAAATTAAATTAAATCAAGCTCAATATTTAGCAGCAAAACAGTTACAGGCACAACGAATACTCGTTAATGATTAAGCAAAATAACGAGTATTATAAAAAACCAAGTAACATAATATATTAAAGGCTTAATTGAGCTATTTGTAGGAAAAGAATATGAATTTGTGTAAATATTTTTTAGCAAGCGCACTAATGATGTCATTGGTATCTATGACAACAGGTTGTTCTATTTTTGGAGGAGAAAAAGATACGATAGAAATCTCGCCATCTCCTGTGACGCAGAGCGCATTTCCGTTGAGTCAATTGTGGAGCAATAGTTTATCAGGAAATACAAAAATATACTCTCAGCTATCTCCGGCAGTAAATAATAATGTCGTTTATGCGGCAGGTAGAAAAGGGCAAGTTAAAGCGATAGATCTTTTCACAGGTAAAACCTTATGGAACATTGATTTATCCACCAGCTCTTTTTTCCGTAGCCAATCAGCATTACTTTCAGGAGGAGTAAGTGTTGATGATAAGCATGTCTATTTAGGGAGTGAAAGTGCGAATCTTTATACACTAGATAAAAATAATGGTAGTGTCATTTGGCAAGAAATGGCTAAAGGTGAAATTTTAGCCAAACCACTTGCATCTGAGAATAAGGTTATTATTCGCACAACTAATGGTTACTTACAAGCATTTGAGCAAGATAGTGGTAACTTGGTATGGGAGCTGCAGATGGATGATGAGCCAACTTTATCATTAAGAGGGCAGTCAACACCTGCTGCGGCTTATGGCGCAATTATTCTAGGTGATGATAGTGGCCACGTAAACGCCTATTTCATCAAAGATGGGCAATTAATCTGGCAGCAGCGAATATCTCAGCCAAGCGGTTCGACTGAAATTGCAAAACTTAATGATGTAGATAGTACACCCGTGATTGAGAAAGGTTTAGTTTACGCAATTGGTTACAATGGTAATATCGCTGCTTTAGATTTAAGTAATGGTCAAGTTGTGTGGAAAAAAGCGCTAAGTTCAACGCACAGTTTTGTACTAGATAAAGATCATATTTTTGCTGTTGATCAAGATGATAACCTTTATGCTTTATCTAAAAATGGCGGTTCAATACTTTGGAAACAATCTGATTTATTACATAGGCAATTAACTAACCCTATTATTTATCAAGATTATGTTGTTGTGGGCGACTTTGAAGGCTATCTATACCTAGTTGATATTAATTCAGGGGATATTATCTCAAAAACGCAAGTAAGTAGTAGTGGTTTAGCAAGTGATCCCGTAGTTGCTGATAATAAAATCATTATTCAAGCTAAAAATGGTAATGTTTATACATTTGGCCAAAAGTAATTTTTAACTTGTTTTAAAAAAGAGAGCTACATGATACCAGTCATTGCACTAGTTGGTCGTCCCAATGTGGGAAAATCGACATTATTTAACCGGTTAACCAAAACTCGTGATGCATTAGTTGCAGATTTTCCAGGATTGACGCGCGATCGCAAGTATGGTCGCGCCGAAATAAAAGGCCATGAATATATAGTTATCGATACTGGTGGTATCGACGGAAGTGAAGAAGGTATTGAAAGCTTTATGGCTGAGCAGTCTTTGCTCGCAATAGAAGAAGCTGATATTGTTTTATTTATGGTAGATGCAAGAGCAGGCGTTATGCCGGCAGACCATGCTATTGCAAAGCACCTTCGTAGCAGAGAGAAACCTACATTTCTCGTCGTTAATAAAACGGATGGACTTGACGCCGATGTTGTAATGAATGAGTTTTATGAGCTTGGACTTGGTGGTGTTCATCCCATCGCAGCAAGCCATGGTCGCGGAGTTAGTTCGTTAATTGAAAAGGTACTCGAACCCATTTTTAATTTTGAAGATCCTGCGACTTTTAATGATGAAGACGATGAGCGGCATGATTTGCCTGAGTCGTATGATGACTCAGTCTTAGATGATTTTGATGTTGACAGCTTAATTAATTTACCAATTAAAGTTGCCATAGTCGGACGACCAAATGTTGGTAAGTCAACACTAACTAACCGTATTCTAGGTGAAGACCGTGTTGTCGTATATGATATGCCTGGCACTACCCGAGACAGTATCTACATTCCTATGACTCGCGATGAGCGCGAATATATTTTAATCGATACCGCAGGGGTAAGGAAACGCGGCAAAATTACGGAAACGGTTGAAAAATTTTCAGTAATAAAAACCTTACAAGCGATTGAAGATGCCAATGTTGTTATTCTTGTGATTGATGCGAGGGAGGGGGTATCAGATCAAGACCTTTCTCTGCTCGGTTTTATTATCAATAGTGGTCGCTCACTAGTGATAGCTGTTAACAAATGGGATGGCTTATCGCAAGAGGTTAAAGAGCAAATAAAATCGACTCTCGATGAACGACTCGATTTTATTGATTTTGCACGTTTGCATTTTATCTCGGCATTACATGGTAGTGGTGTTGGGAATTTATTTGATTCCATTCAAGAAGCTTATGATTGTGCTACCCGCCGAGTAAGTACCGCTTTATTGACGAAGATTATGCAAATGGCACAAGATGACCATCAACCACCATTGGTTCAAGGCCGCCGCGTAAAATTGAAATATGCTCATGCTGGTGGTTATAACCCACCAATCGTCGTCATACATGGCAATCAAGTGACGGATTTACCTGACTCTTATAAGCGTTATTTGATGAATTACTTTAGACGCTCACTAAAAATTATGGGATCGCCAATTCGTATTCAATTTAAAGAGGGGAACAACCCTTTTGAAGGTAAAAAAAATAGCTTAACCGCATCGCAGCAACGTAAACGACGCCGTTTATTAAAACATGTCAGAGGCCGACGTTAAAAATGGCTAAAAAAGAGCATAATATGAGTACAGAAGGCCAGTGTCCAACATGCCACCGTATTATGAACTTAAAAAGTCCAAGACATTATTGTTGTCAACATTGCCAACAAAATTATTATGAAAACTATCTTTGCCCTATTTGTGGACATGAACTTTCTCAAATTAAAGGATGTGGGGCAATCAATTATTTATGTAAAACTGACGGCTTAATATCGAGTAGTAAAATACTATTTCAGTATTTAGCACAGTAAAAAAGAGGTTATCTTTAATGAGAATTATTCTATTAGGTGCTCCTGGAGCTGGGAAAGGTACGCAAGCTCAATTTATTATGCAGCAATATGGCATTCCACAAATATCAACTGGAGATATGTTACGTGCCGCAGTTAAAGCGAGCACGCCACTTGGATTGCAAGCCAAAGAATTAATGGACGCAGGCAAATTAGTAACTGACGAATTAGTAATTGCATTAGTAAAAGAGCGCATCACTCAAGAAGATTGTAAAAATGGCTTTTTATTAGATGGCTTTCCTCGTACCGTACCACAAGCTGATGCGATGAAAGCGGCAGGTATTAATGTTGATTATGTGCTTGAGTTTGATGTTCCTGATGAAGTGATTATTGATCGTATGAGCGGTAGGCGAGTTCATACCGGTTCGGGGCGAGTTTATCATATAAAATATAATCCACCTAAAGTAGAAAATATTGATGATATCACGGGTGAAGCATTGACTATTCGTAAAGATGATGCACAAGAAATTGTTAGCAAGCGGTTAGTTGAGTATCATCAATTAACAAAACCATTAATTAGCTACTATCAAAATGAAGCCAAATTAGGTAATACTAAGTACTTTAGAATTGAAGGTACAAAACCTGTTGCGGTAGTAACTAAAGAGCTATTAGCTATTTTAGGCTAATTTATACTAGCTCAAACTTAATCTGACAGCCACTCGTTTCTCATAAGGTCTCTGTCAGATTAAATCTGGTTAAAATTTTTCTTTTCCTAGTTCTGTTTTCTATCAAGTAACGTTTCTATCGTTGTTTCGACTGTAGTAATCTTGCATTCACTGTTCTCTTTTTATGGTACTAAAATAGTAATCAATATTCATTAATATGATGATGAGAAAATTATGCTTGAAGTATAAGATCAAGGTTTAGCAATAGATGAAAATAAAATAGTGCAGCTAACTCAAGCTTTTTTTCGAATGGACAGCCGGCATAGCGGGATTGGTTTAGGGCTAAGTATCGTACAGCGAATTGTTAAATTACACCAAGGGCAACTAGTTATAAAAAACCGTAACGATGGGCAGCAAGGAACTACCATTCAGTGTACTTTTAACTGCAAAAATATAATCCCACACAAAAATATGTGAGATTATAAATTAATTGAGCTGGCTACTTAGCAACAATAACCATGGCCGGTCGCATCAAACGGCCATTTAAAGTATAACCTTTTTGTATAGTATTAACGATTTGACCAGCAGTATGCTCTGGGGATTCAATCATAGTAATCGCTTGATGAACTTCAGGATTTAACTGACCTCCTTCAGTGGCAACAACCTCGATACCAAATTTTTTTACCGTATCTAAAAATGATTTTAGTGTAAGCTCAAGTCCTTCAACCATTGCTTTATACTCTAAATTATCTTTATCAATTGCTTCTAGCGCTCTCTCTAAATTATCAATAACAGGTAGAAGTTCGTTCGAAAATTTTTCTAAAGCAAATTTATGTGCTTTCTCTACATCTTGCTCAACACGTTTACGCACATTATCGATTTCGGCGCGAGCTCGAATCATTGCTTCACTTTCATTTTTCTTTGCTATCTGTAATTCTTTTTCTAGGTCAGAAATGCGTTGTTCTTGCTGTTTGATAGTGGCTTCTAACGCAGTCTTTCCTGTACTCTCTTGCTCGTTAGTATCGGCAAGATTATCTTCTGATGCACATTGTGTGTTAATATCGTCGTTTTGTTCTGACATATTATTTGTTTGTTCTGCCATAAGGTACTCCAAATTATTATCAAAAATACTTTTTATTTAAGGTATTATGGGGATAAAATTTCAGATTACAAGACTATACCAACAGACGAAAGTAATTAATCGATTTTATTATTTAAAATCAAAAAATTAATAAGGATCATTTTATGAACACACTATTTAATTGTATCGGATTAATTGGTGTACCAAGGCAACCAGAAGCTTTCGCAACTCATGAGTTACTTTATAATTGGCTAATAAAAAATAACTACCATATTTTAGTCGAAGATAACTTGAAATCATTACTGCCCTTTGATGTTGAGCATTATGCTTCTTTGGATGAGATTGGGCAACAAGCTCAGTTAGCTATTGTTGTTGGTGGCGATGGTAATATGCTGAGAGCGGCTCGCTACTTATCCCACTATAATATAAAAATTATAGGTATCAACCGAGGGAATCTTGGCTTTTTAACTGACATTTCACCTGATAACGCGATATCAAGTCTATCTGATGTGCTTGCAGGAGAGTACATTGATGATACCCGTTTTTTACTTGAGGTAACGCTATATAATAGAGAAGGTGAAAGCATCGTTTCGAGCTTTGCTGTTAACGAGATAGTTGTTCACCCGAGTCAAGTTGCCCACATGATTGAGTATGAAGCCTATATTAATAATAAAAAAGCATTCTCGCAGCGTGCAGACGGCGTAATTATATCAACGCCTACTGGATCTACTGCTTATTCATTATCGGCAGGTGGACCAATTATTACACCAGATTTAGATGGCTTTATTATTACGCCGATGTTTCCTCATTCATTGTCAGCTAGACCGCTAGTCATAAAAAGCGATAGTATTATAAAAATAAAGTTTCCTAATGCCGTTGAAAGCTTAAAGATTGCGTGTGATAGTCAGATTATATTAACGGCCGGGCCTACTGATGAAATATTGATTAAACGGGCACCTTATGAGTTTAATTTGATCCACGCGGCTAATTATGATTATTTTAGATCATTATCAACTAAGCTTGGCTGGTCAAAAAAACTTTACTAGAAGATGTGGTAACTATATCTCGGCTAGATATTAAACTTTACTATTTACTTAAAGTTTAATATCCGACATAAAGCTTACTTAATTATAAAAATTAGTCTTTCTGCTCTTCTGGAAAAAGAAAATTAAGCACAATAGCCGTAAGCCCGCCAGCAGCGATTCCTGAAGAAAATAATGATTTTACCCAATCAGGCATAAAGAAGAAAATCTGAGGTTGTTGAGAGACGCCAAGACCAATGCCGAGGGATAATGCAATAATCATCATTGCTCGGCGATTTAAAGCGACTCTGGACACGATTCTTACTCCTGATGCCGCGATAGTTCCAAACATTACAAGTGTTGCGCCCCCTAAAACAGGTTCAGGAATATGTTGGACAAATCCACTCACAATAGGAAATAATCCGAGTAAAATCAACATCGCAGCAACAAAGTAGCCAACATAGCGACTAGCAACTCCTGTTAATTGAATCACGCCATTATTTTGGCCAAAGCATGAATTTGGAAAAGTATTAAATACAGCAGAGACAAAAGAGTTAAGTCCATTTGCTAGTACCCCACCTTTTAATCGCCTCATATAAAGTGGTCCTGATACCGGTTGCTCTGAAACATCTGATGTTGCCGTAATATCACCAATTGTTTCAAGCGAAGTAATTAAAAATACTAATACAAAAGGTAATAATAATCCCCAATCAATATTTAAACCATAATACAGCGGAGTTGGGATCATAATTGCATTAGATGCTGGCTCGGTTATGATTGGTAGTAAGTTAAGCCACCAAGCTAACCCATAGCCGATTGCCATTGCTATAACTAAAGAAGAAAGACGCAAGTAAGGATTTTTTTGAATATTGAGTATGATAATAACAAATAAGACCATAGCTGCTAAGAATAAATTAATGGGCGCACCAAAAGTATTACTCTCCATCGCGGCAAAACCACCGCCAACTGAAATTAAACCAACTTGAATAAGCGATAACCCAATAATCATCACGACAATGCCAGATACTAGCGGCGTAATAATTCGCTGTGCTAAGTGTAAAATACGCGATAAAATCATTTCAGTAACCGATCCTAACATTAGCGTACCAAACAGTGTCGCCATCATAACGTCAATACTCGCGCCACCATTTTTAAGTGTTAATCCACCAGCAATTACTGGAGCAACAAAATTAAAACTGGTGCCTTGAATCGATAGCAGTCCCGAACCAATTGGACCCCAAGCTCGAATTTGTATTAGTGAGGCAACTCCTGAGGCAAATAATGACATACTAATTATATGTTGAGTATCTTCTGCTGGCAGTTTTAAACTTTGGCAAATGATTAATGCTGGTGTGATGACTGCAACAAACATTGCTAATAAATGTTGAAAGGCGGCAAAAAGGGTCTGCAATAAAGGGGGTCTATCATCTAAACGATAGATTAATTCAGTTTTAGTCGGTGTTGGCATAAAGTAAAAAGAACACTAATTTGACAGGCAATGGATTATAATTATTTTCTTATTGATTGGCTACTTTTTTATCAATTTAGTTAACCTAATTAATAAATAAAGAACATTCTGGTAAAAATATTGCGCTAATGAATAATAAAGACTTATCTATACATAAAACGAGTTATGTATAGATAAGTGGTGTGGATAAGTTTTAACGTCCCCCACGAGTTAAATTAATAACACGTAGTTTCGCTAATGCTTTAGACAGTTCAGCTGATGCCTGTGCATAAGTCATGTCACCACTTGGGTGGCTAATGTTTTCTTGCGCTTGTCTTACTGCTTCTTGTGCTTTCGCTTCATCGAGATCTTCACCCCTAATCGCAGTATCAGCTAAAATAGTTACCATTGTCGGTTGGACTTCTAAAATGCCACCCGATAGATAGATAAACTCTTCTTCGCCATCCGCTTTAACAATGCCAACCATTCCGGGTTTTATCGTTGTTAGCAGAGGAGCATGTCCTGGATAGATACCCAGTTCTCCTTCACTACCCGTTACCCTGATTCGCTGAACATCACCTGAAAAAAGATGAGATTCAGCACTAACAACTTCTAATTGATAGGACGTTAGTGTCATAATATGCTATCTCCGCTTAATTCATCTATTATAGAGATTTTGCTTTCTCAATGACTTCATCAATTGAACCTACCATATAAAACGCTTGTTCTGGTAAATGGTCATAGTCACCATTCATGATCCCCGTAAACGCACTAATGGTATCTTTCAATGAAACATACTTACCTGGTGAACCAGTGAAGACTTCAGCAACGAAGAAAGGTTGTGATAAGAAGCGCTGGATTTTACGAGCACGAGCAACGATTAGTTTATCATCCTCAGATAATTCATCCATACCTAGAATCGCAATAATGTCTTTCAGTTCTTGATAACGTTGCAAAATAGACTGAACGCCACGAGCACAGTCATAATGCTCTTGTCCCACAACTAATGGATCTAATTGGCGACTCGTTGAGTCTAATGGATCAACCGCAGGATAAATACCTAGTGACGCAATTTGACGGCTTAATACAATAGTTGCATCCAAATGGGCAAATGTTGTTGCTGGTGATGGATCTGTTAAATCATCGGCAGGAACATATACTGCTTGGATAGAGGTAATTGAACCGGCTTGGGTTGATGTAATACGTTCTTGTAGTTGCCCCATTTCTTCAGCAAGTGTCGGTTGATAACCTACCGCAGATGGCATACGACCTAATAGTGCAGAAACCTCTGTACCCGCTAAGGTATAGCGATAGATATTATCAATAAATAATAAGACGTCTTTTCCTTCATCTCGGAATTTTTCTGCAATGGTTAAACCCGTTAAAGCAACACGTAAGCGATTTCCTGGGGGTTCATTCATTTGGCCATAAACAAGTGACACTTTATCAAGAACGTTTGATTCGCGCATTTCATGATAAAAGTCATTACCTTCTCGAGTTCGTTCGCCCACACCAGTAAACACGGAGTAGCCTGAGTGTTCAATTGCGATATTGCGAATTAGCTCCATCATGTTAACAGTTTTACCAACACCAGCTCCACCAAATAAACCAACTTTACCGCCTTTAGCAAAAGGGCAGATCAAGTCAATAACTTTAATCCCTGTCTCTAAAAGTTCAGTTGAGTTAGCAAGTTCATCATAACTTGGTGCGCTACGGTGAATCGCCCAACGTTCTTTTTCATTGATTGGACCTTCTTTATCAATAGGATCACCAAGCACATTCATTATACGGCCTAATGTTTCCGTACCAACGGGTACTTCAATACCATGCTTTGTATTTGTAACATTTAATCCGCGTTTTAATCCGTCAGTAGATCCCATTGCTATACAGCAAACGACACCGCCACCTAGTTGCTGTTGAACTTCCAGAACCAGCTTATCAGTGCCAGTTTCTACATTTAGTGCATCATAAATATTTGGTACCGCATCTTCTGGGAATTCGACATCAACAACTGCACCGATAATCTGGACAATCTTTCCAGTAGCCATTTTTAATCCTCTATGTCTTTATCTCTATATAATCAGTTAAGTATTGTATAATCCTTAACATGACTGAATGTTAACCTGAAACAGCTGCCGCACCGGAGACAATATCAATCAACTCATTGGTTATTGCACCTTGTCGTGCTTTATTATAAACAATTTGCAAATCTTTAATTAAATCTGCCCCATTATCGGTTGCTGCTTTCATCGCGACCATTCTTGCTGCTTGCTCACTTGCTAAATTTTCAACAACAGCTTGATAAACTTGGGACTCAATATAACGGCGCAACATTACATTTAGTAATGATTTTGCATCGGGCTCATAAAGATAGTCCCACGTTTTCATCTTCAGCTCAGCATCATCTGCTGGCGGTAATGGTAGCAATTGCTCAATGGTCGGCTTTTGTGACATGGTATTAATAAATTTATTAGTCACAATATATAGACGGTCAATTTGACCTTTATCATAAGCTTTTAACATCGTTTTTACTGGACCGATCAGATTTGATACAGTCGGCTCATCACCCATCCCTGTTACTTGAGTTAAAATATTTGCTTTAATTGAGGTAAAAAATGAGACGCCTCGAGAACCAATCAATCCCACATCAGATTCTACACCTTTAGCCTGCCAACTACTCATATCAGCAAGAACTGATTTAAATAGATTAATATTCAAACCACCGCATAAGCCACGATCGGTTGAAATGATCAAATAGCCAACATGTTTTACATCCCTATTTTCTAAATAGGGATGCTTTATTCCAGTATTAGCTAACGCTAAGTGCCCAATTACGTTACGAATCAACTCAGCATAAGGGCGACTTGCTGCCATTCTATCTTGCGTTTTACGCATTTTAGAGTTAGCAACCATCTCCATCGCTTTCGTAATCTTTTGCGTACTTTGGATACTGGCGATTTTCGTTCTTATCTCTTTTGCATTAGCCATTTATTTATACCCTCATAACTTACTGGTAGCTACCAAGTCTGTGTTGATTTAAAGCTTTCAAGTATCTCTTTTAGCTTATTTTCAACACTGTCACTGTAATCACCTATTTTCGCAAGCTCTGCCATAAACTCGTTGTATTGGCTATGTGCATAAGAAAGTAGTGCTGCCTCAAAGGGTAATATTTTTGCAAGCTCAATATCTTCTAAATAGCCCCGTTCAGCAGCAAATAAAACCACGGCTTGTTCTGAGACCGTCATTGGGGCATACTGTTTCTGTTTTAGAAGTTCCGTTACTTTTTCACCATGACTCAGTTGGTTTCTTGTCGCTTCATCAAGATCTGATGCGAATTGCGAGAAAGCGGCTAGCTCACGATATTGTGCAAGCGCAGTACGAATACCTCCAGATAATTTCTTCATTACTTTAGTTTGCGCAGCACCACCAACACGAGATACCGAAATACCTGGGTTAACAGCAGGTCTAATACCTGAGTTAAATAAGTTAGTTTCTAAGAAAATTTGTCCATCAGTAATTGAAATTACGTTGGTTGGTACAAACGCTGACACGTCACCCGCTTGAGTTTCGATAATCGGCAGTGCGGTTAACGATCCCGTCTTACCTTTTACTTCACCTTTAGTAAATTCTTCAACATACGCCGCATTGACTCGGGCAGCCCGTTCAAGTAAACGCGAATGTAAATAAAATACATCACCGGGATAGGCTTCACGTCCAGGTGGACGACGTAATAATAATGATATTTGACGATAAGCAACCGCTTGTTTTGAAAGATCATCATAAACAACCAATGCATCTTGCCCACGATCACGGAAATACTCACCCATTGCGCAGCCCGCATATGGAGCTAAATACTGTAATGCTGCAGACTCAGAAGCTGATGCCACCACAACAATCGTATTCTTCAATGCGCCGTGTTCTTCGAGTTTACGTACTACGTTTGCAATAGTTGATTGTTTTTGACCAATGGCGACATAGATACATTTAACACCTGAATCGCGTTGATTAATGATAGCGTCAATGGCAAGCGCTGTTTTACCCGTTTGACGGTCGCCGATAATTAATTCACGCTGACCACGGCCAATTGGAATCATTGAATCGACGGCTTTATAGCCGGTTTGTAAAGCTTGATCAACTGATTGACGTTCAATAACACCTGGTGCAACCATTTCAACTGGTGAGAAACCATCGTTTTGAATGGTGCCTTTACCATCAATTGGTGCGCCTAACGTATTAATTACACGGCCGAGTAAGCCATCACCGACTGGAACCTGTAAAATGCGGCCAGTACATTGGACTTTCATGCCTTCTGCAAGATCTTCATATGGCCCCATAACAACAGCACCCACAGAGTCACGCTCTAAGTTAAGTGCCATTGCAAATCGGTTACCAGGCAGAGCTATCATCTCACCTTGCATAACATCAGTTAACCCATGAATACGAAGAATACCATCACTAACTGAGATAATGGTTCCCTCATTGTGAGCTTCGCTCACTACGTTGAACTGAGCAATTCGCTCTTTAATTAGTTCACTTATTTCCGTTGAATTTAGATGCATTATCAGTCCCCTTAAGACTGTAGCGCGTCACTTAAACGATTAAGGCGCCCTCTAATACTACTATCAATAACCATGTCACCCGTACGAATAATAAAACCAGAAATTATCGACTCATTAATATGACATTCTAATTTTACTTTTCGAGATAAACGTTGTTCGATTGCTACTTTAATTTTATTAAGTTGTACCTCTGTTAACGGTGTTGCTGAAATAACATCAACATCTGCAACAGACTCTCTTTCTAAAGTGTATTTAATAAAGAGATTTAGAACTTCTGGGAGTAAGGCTAATCGCTTATTTTCGGCCATTAATCTAATAAAATTAGTACGGTATTCATCAAGTTCATCTTTGCAGATATTGATAAATACATTTGCAATTGAATCTGGCTTCATATCAGAAGTCAGAACACTTTTGATTTGTTCCGCTTGACTGACATGTGATGCTAACACCAACATATTCTGCCATTTTTCAATGCAATTACGTTCTATAGCGAAATCGAAAGCTGCTTTAGCATAAGGGCGAGCAATTGTAACTAAGTCTGCCATTGCTCAATCTCCTCTCATAATTCAGCTACGAGTCTGTCAATAATGTCGCTATTTGCGGCCTCATCAACAGAACGTTCAATAATTTTTTCAGCACCCGCAATTGCAAGCGTCGCAACTTGTTTTTTCAATTCTGTTTGAGCGCGCTTACGTTCGGCTTCTACTTCAGCAAGGCCTTGCGCAACAATACGATCTTTTTCCTTAATCGCATCTTGTTTTGCTTCTTCTAAAATAGTTGCTTTACGTTTATTTGCCTGCTCGATAATTGCATTTGCTTCGACCTTAGCCTGTTGCATAATTTCAGATGTATTTGCTTTGGCTAATTCCAAATCTTTTTTTGCTGCTTCTGCTGAGTTTAAACCATCGGCGATATTTTTTTGGCGTTTTTCGATCGCACTAATTACCGGAGGCCATACAAACTTCATACAGAACCAAACAAACAATACAAATGTAATTGCTTGGCCGAGGAGTGTTGCATTCATATCCATGAGACAATTCCTCTTTAATTTCTTATAAAACTAGCCTGCAAATGCTGCAGCGCCAGGAGTAACAGCAAAAATGATATATAAAGCAATACCGACACAGATCATCGGGATCGCATCAACCAGTCCCATTACGATAAAAAACTGGGTACGAAGCATTGGCATAAGTTCAGGTTGACGCGCCGCGCCTTCTAAAAACTTACCGCCTAAAATAGCAATACCCAAAGCTGCGCTAAGTGCGGCTAGCCCCATCATTAAACTTGCAGCAATAAATAAAATTTCCACTAAATAGCTCCTTAAATTAAAATATAACTAATGATCGTTTGTTGCTGATGCCATAGATAAATAAACAACCGTCAACACCATAAAAATAAAAGCTTGTAACACAATAATTAAGATATGGAAAATAGCCCAAGGCAGGGATAATAACCATTGCGACCACCATGGTAATAATGCCGCGATTAAAATGAATATTAATTCACCTGCATACATATTTCCAAAAAGCCGTAGGCCTAAGGAGATTGGCTTTGCTAATAAGCTAACCATTTCAAGCACAAAATTAATTGGAGAAAATGCCCAGTGATTAAAAGGATGTAAAGTATAGTCTTTAATAAAACCTTTAATACCTTTATATTTAAGGGTATAAATTATAATAAGTAAAAATATGCCCAGAGACATCGACATGGTAATATTTACATCAGCCGTAGGTACAACTCGTAAATAAGGAATACCCATTTCCTGAGCAACATAAGGTAAAAAATCAACAGGGATTAGATCCATGGCGTTCATTAATAGAATCCAAACGAATACTGTTAATGCTAACGGTCCGATTAATTTATTTTGCCCGCTAAACATATCTTTGACAGTTTTATCAATAAATTCGAATACTATTTCGACTGCACATTGTAATTTACTAGGAACCCCACTTGTTGCTTTGCGAGCGACACAATAAAAAATGAGTAGAAATACTGCCCCTAGTACGATCGAGAAAAATAATGAATCAATATTAAATGTCCAAAATCCTTCACCTGCTTGTAAGCTATGGAGGTGATGCTCAATGTACTGTTGTGGCGTTTTTGGGGATGAAATTGCCATATTACCACTTATCCTTACTTAAAATAAAAAATCATTTATACCTCTAATTATTTAATAAATAATGAAAGGTATAAACAATCGTTACAATAATTAGTATCTGCTATTTTAAACCTATTTACCTATGTTAAGTCAACAACAGCTTTACACGATAGCTAGATTAGCACACATTTTATCAAATTGCAGGGAGCTTTGTTTAAATATTGTTCACACTCTACGTTAAAAAATAAATTCTAATATTAAGCAATCGTTGATTCACAAAACTAATAAGCTTGATGTTGATAACAAACATCATCACCTTGTCCTTGTTTGGTAACAAAAATACTTACCGCGGTAATTAATGTCTCATCATAAAAAACGAGTGGAATTCGATTTCGCATCCAAGGTGGGATCCCAAATTCTTGCCATAATTTTTTTATCTGCCGTGAGCCATTTCTGCCAACAACGTGATGCATTCCGCTAACATAAAATCCGATCCAAATATTTTCGCCTTGATTTGGTAAACGGCAACAATTAGGTAAAGTGTTGGTAATAGACAATTTACCGAGGTTATCGGGTAATATAAGTGGGGTATCTAGATTTTGCCAATTGAGTCTAACTGATTGTAAATTTTGATAGTTTGGTAATAAATAAAGCTTTCCTTGATATCGACGGATTTGTTTATCATGCAAAATAAATTGAGGATTACTATCTTCTTTTGCCAGTGCGACATTTTGCCAAATCATAGTTAATTGCTTACGCGAAGGCATTGCCACCTTATTCTGTTTAAACCACATGCGTAATAGCGTATTACGTTTGGCGGAGGAAAAAGAAAGTAATGGTGTAATAGATAAATTTAATTGTTTATCTATAAGCTGCTCAAAAGTAACTGATAATAATTCATCCAATAATTGTTGTTGTTCATGGCACAGCTCAGCACTTCTCGCAACCATTTGATTAAAATGAGGCCAACGCTGGTTTAGCATCGGCAATACGTTTAGACGCAAAAAATTACGGTCGTAATAAGGATCTTGATTACTTTCATCTTCAACCCAAGCAAGATTATACTCTTTAGCATATTGTTCAATTTGTTGGCGGCTTATTGTTAATAAGGGTCGAAGCAATAAATTTTCAGCTATTTTTGAGGATTCAGGCATAGCAGATAAGCCTGTTGGCCCGCTTCCCCGTTTTAATGCTAATAAGAAGGTTTCCGATTGATCATCAAGGTGCTGTGCGGTGCATAATGCTACATTTTGTGTTAGGTACTTTTGGATTACTTTATAACGAGCATCTCTAGCTTGCTCTTCTATATTTCCGTCATCTACCGCTAGAGAAACTTTCTCAATAATAAGGGGAATTTGCCAAACATTACATTGCGTACGGCAATGGTCAGCCCAAATATCCGCATTATCACTAATCCCATGGTGAATATAAATTGCTTTTATATCTAAATTAGGCAAATGATGATGTTTTAACATAACAAGTGAATGAAGTAATACTGAAGAATCGACACCGCCGCTATAAGCAACAAGCAAATGATGATGCCCAATAATTTTTTCTTGTACCGTCTTTTGAATAACTAGTGTTGATTTTAAAAAATTATTCATTATGCCTAGACCAAGGATTGTAATATTTCAGGTGCATTTTTATTTAGTCCAATACGATCGAGTCCTGCAGCTAAATCAGCAATTAAATCATCGACATCTTCAAGACCAATATGTACTCGAATCAATGTACCGGTAAAATTAACGCCACTTATTGGTCTAATCTGAGCAATCTCTTCGGGTTGATGCGCTAAAATTAATGATTCGAATCCTCCCCAAGAATAGGCCATGGAGAATAATTTAAATTGATCTAAAAAATTAGCCAGCTCAGAATTAGAAAGGCGTACAGTTAAGATAAATGAAAACAAACCACTATGGCCTAGAAAATCTCGTCTAAAAAACTGATAGCCTTTGCAGCTTGATAATGCAGGATGATTGACGGTGTCAATCTTAGGGTGTTTCGCTAACCATTTGGCAATTTTTAAGCTGCTTTTTTGATGTTGCATTAAGCGAACTGCGAGAGTGCGAAGTCCTCGAGCTGTAATATATGCAGTATCCGCATCACACATTTGTCCCATAAGATAAGAACGTTCTCGAAGCTGCTCCCAACAGCGTTGATTAGCAACTGCAGTTCCAATCATCGCATCAGAGTGACCTACTAGGTATTTGGTTCCAGCTTGAATAGATATGTCAATATCGTATTCAAGTGCTTTAAATAAAACGCCAGCGCTCCAAGTATTATCAATCATAATTACAATTTGTGGATTAATTTTACGTGCAGCCTTAACTATAGAAGGAATGTCGTGAACCTCCATTGTGATAGAACTGGGCGCTTCTAAAAAGAGTACCTTTGTATTAGGTTTAATATATTTAGTAATATTACGACCGATTAAAACTGGGAAATAGCTAGTTTTGATATCTAAATCTTTAAGCATGCAATCACAAAAAGCATGCGTTGGTTCGTATGCTCCTTCAGATAACAAAACATGATCGCCCGATTTAACAAAGGCTAAAATAGCATTGGTTACTGCCGCAGCACCACAAGGATAAAGATAGCAACCAACACCACCTTCAAGCTCGCACATTGCATCTTGTAGTGAAAAATGAGTTAAAGTTCCTCTGCGTCCGTAATACAGCGCACCTTCAGTTCGATTTTTAGCTGCTTCTTTTTTAGCTTTAACAGAATCAAAAACAAGAGATGATGCTCGTTGAATAACGCTATTGACGGAACCTTGCGTATAACGTTTTTTACGACCGGCACTAATTAATTTCGTTTGTACTATTTTAGGAAATGTCATATTGGCTTCTCGAAAAAAATTGATAATAATTTACGGCTAAATGGGTCATATACAAAATAATATTATAGGTATTTGTAATCCAATCTGAACATACGATAGTAATTAATAGCGATTAGCATAGCATGTTTTAAAACAACTCACCAAAATCCTGCTAGAATAGTTAAAAATTTTTAATTTATCTAATTTATGCAACAAAATTTTATTTTTATTCAATCAGCAAACCTAAATGAGCTCTCACTTGACTCGATGCTACGGTCATCCTTACTTTCGCCACAAGTAGTTAAGCAAGCTGAAACCTTTTCATTAAATAAGCAAAAGCAGTTTATTGCATGCCGATATTTATTAGCTGAATTGCTTAATGAGCATTTTAGTATTACTGCACTACCTAATATTAAAACTATTGAGAATGGTCGGCCTCAATTTGAAAAATCTAATTTACCCGATTTTAATATTAGCCATAGTGGTGATTTTGTAGCGGTTGCAATAACTACAATCGGCAAAATAGGGCTAGATATTGAATTTGACAGACCAAGAAAAAATATCGCAGCAATTGCCAAACAGTTTTTTTCAGAGCAAGAAAATAATTGGCTAAGCCAGCAAAAAGATACACTGGCCGCATTTTGGAAACTTTGGACATTGCGAGAATCAGCGTTAAAACTTTACGGCAAAGGCGTATGGCAAATGAGAGAAATGGCAATAATGATGCCCGAGCAGCAAGTTAATGCTAAATTTGCAACAGGTTTCTACCTTCATCATCAGAAAGTAGAGCAAATTTATTTATCAATATGCTGCGATCTGCCAATTTACTCTATTTTAGTAAATTAGTTTATCACTTGAATTCAACAATGTTTAATAGATATAAACAAAAAAGGCCAGCCTATTGATTAGGTTGACCCTTTAGATACTGGAAAACTTTTGACTAAGCTCTTTCTCAGAAATTAATTTTCTAGTTTTATAAATAAAGTAAATTATTTATATTTACAACTATTTTACCGCGTCTTTTAGACCTTTACCTGAAACGAAAGCTGGGACTTTAGTTGCTGCAATTTTGATTTCTTTACCCGTTTTTGGGTTACGGCCAGTACGTGCTTTACGACTATTTACTTTGAAAGTACCGAAACCAACTAACTGAACCGCTTCACCTTTTTGAAGTGAATCTGAAATAGCTGACAAGGTTGCTTCAAGCGCAGTTTTTGCTGCAACTTTAGTAATGTTAGCATTAGCTGCAATAGCATCTACAAGTTCTGTTTTATTCATGGACATATCCTTACATAATAATTTATCGTTGACAGAGTTATGGCTAAATTCTTAATTTAACCAAGGTAAAATACATTACCAATGATCCTAAATGTAGACTATATTTAAATAAGATTAAAGTAAAATTTATTAAAACGTTATAAATAATTAGTATTTTTTCGTTTAATTGCTCAAAAAAACACCAATATTGCTAATTTGCTCTTCTCGTAAGTCACTTTTCAATCCTTTTATTAACTCTAAATCCTGATTTTTTTCATTTTTTAATAAACGATATATTTCCCATTGAAGATCGAGTTCATCAAGAATTGGCTGATATTCTTTTAGTTCATTTTCACTCAAATCATCTCCTGTTTTAGCTGATTCCAATTCGATGATCGTTTTTAAGGAGATTCGGCTAATTGCGATTGCGTGTTCAACTAATTGCTCGCCGCTTAAATAAGAATGAACAAGCTCACTTAATGCTTCGCATGCATCGATTGCGGGATAAACGCTATATGGGCTATTTTCATCGACCGAAGGAATAATAGCCTCCAGTTTTTCAAGTTGGCCATCAAAATTAATTTTTACATTCTTGATCAGCAATGATTCCCAATTCAGATCAATAATTGCTTTATAGATTTTATCATCAGTACTTTTCATCTGCTGACAATAAAGCGCAAAGTTAGGATACATTCTTTCGCATAAGCAGACCATAAACAGTTTTAATTGCCAGCTAGCTAGTTTTTCTAGGCGTAAGTGTATGGGATTTTTAATCATCATGATTCTCCATTATGGTCTCTTTTGGATAGTTTATGGACTGTATCCACTAAGATTTCAACACTTTCTATAGGCGTATCTTGGTTGATTCCGTGCCCTAAATTGAATATGTGGCCATTGTGTGGGCCGAATTCTTTTAGTATTAAATCGGTATTATGTTGAATGGTTGCTCTATCTCCATATAACACTGTTGGATCTAAATTTCCTTGTATCGCCACTTTGTCTTTTGGCAAGAGGGAAAGATCAACAGTCCAATCGACCCCAATAGCATCACAGCCTGTTTGTATAATGTTATCTAGCCAAAGTCCGCCACCTTTAGTAAATAGCGTCACTGGAATATAATTTTTGCTATACTCTTGCCCGCGAGTTCCCCGTTTTAATAGTGAGACTATTTTATGCATATATTGCAATGAAAACTCAAGGTAACTACGGTGGCTTAAGGCCCCTCCCCAACTATCAAAAATCATAATAGATTGTGCTCCAGCTTCTATCTGTGCATTTAAGTAAAGTGCAACACTTTCCGCTAGCTTATCTAATAATAAATGCAATGAAGAAGGCTCACTATAGAGCATTTTCTTAATTTTAGTAAATGTTTTGCTACTTCCACCTTCAATCATATAAGTAGCAAGTGTCCATGGGCTACCAGCGAAACCAATCAATGGCACTCTTCCTTGTAATTCTTTCCGCGTGAGCCGGATTGCATCCATCACATAAGCTAAAGCTGTTTGAGGATCAGGAATTGATAGCTGGTTAATATCACTTAGGCTCTTTATTGGTTTTTTAAATTTAGGTCCTTCGCCTTGCTCAAAATAGAGTCCTAATCCCATTGCATCGGGGATTGTTAGAATATCGGAGAAGATAATAGCTGCATCTAAATCAAACCGGCGTAGTGGCTGTAATGTCGCCTCACAAGCTAAATCCGGATTTTTGCACATAGTCATAAAATCCCCGGCTTCGGTACGTAGTTGACGGTATTCAGGTAAGTAGCGACCCGCCTGACGCATCATCCAGATAGGTGTACAATCGACAGGTTGGCATTGTAAAGCGCGAAGATAACGGTCATTTTGTCGTTGCATAGTCATTCCTAAATGTGGCTGGTTATGATTAATGTGAGCCAGAATATGGCTGAATACTTATTTTGACCTAAAAATTAATTAAATCAAGGTTATTTGCATTGTTATCAACGCACTCTTTTATTATAGTAATAAGACTATTTTTTATATGATTATAATTATGTTTAACTTAAGCACTATCATTCTCGCTGCGGGTAAAGGAACGAGGATGTATTCTAATCTACCTAAAGTATTACATAAAATTGGACATAAATCGATGCTGCAACATGCTATCGATACCGTAAAGTTATTGAATGCGGATAATATTTATGTGATCTATGGTCATGGTAAAGAGCAACTCGAAGAAGCGTTAGGTAATCAACCAGTGAAACTAGTATTGCAAGAACAACAACTTGGTACTGGTCATGCTGTTTTACAAGCGCTTCCTTATATTAAAGATGATGAAAACATTCTAATTTTGTATGCAGATACACCACTAATTTCTATTCAAACTTTAAATCAGCTGATTGTTAATAAGCCAAAAGAGGGTATCTCATTACTAACAGTTATACTGGACGATCCTAAAGGGTACGGGCGAATAGTTAGGCAAAATGGCGAAATTGTTGCGATAGTTGAACAAAAAGATGCAACAAAACAGCAGTTATCTATCAATGAAGTTAATACTGGTATTATGCTAGTTTCTGGCAAGCAATTAAAAGAGTGGTTAGCCAAGGTTAACAATGATAATGCTCAACATGAGTTTTACCTAACCGATATTATTGACTTGGCACATCAAGATGGCGGCGAAATTAAGGCAACACATCCCGCTAATGAATATGAGGTAGCAGGTGTTAATAACTGTTTACAGCTAGCCTCATTAGAAAGGATCTATCAACAAAAATTGGCCGAAAAACTCTTACTCGCCGGGGTAACTTTGCTTGATCCTAATCGATTTGATTTACGTGGAGATCTTAAGCACGGTACGGATGTAGTGATTGATACCAATGTCATTATTGAAGGTACTGTAGTGCTTGGTGATAATGTCTATATTGGTGCAGGATGTATATTAAAAAACTGCATCATTGGTAATGGCTGCGAAATAAGTCCATATACAGTGATTGATAACGCTACTTTAGCTAAGTCTTGCACAGTAGGTCCTTTTGCAAGGTTAAGACCGGGTTCAGAGTTAGATGATAAAGCCCATGTTGGTAACTTTGTTGAGATCAAAAATGCTAAGTTAGGTAAAGGAAGCAAAGCAGGGCACCTGAGTTATTTAGGTGATAGTAAAATCGGCTCACAGGTCAATATTGGCGCTGGCACAATTACCTGTAATTATGATGGCGCAAATAAATTCGAAACTATTATTGAAGATGATGTATTTGTTGGTTCAGATAGCCAGCTTATTGCCCCAGTCAAAATTGCTAAAGGAGCAACGATTGCGGCGGGAACAACCGTCACCAACGATGTTGCCGAGAATGAATTAGTCGTTAGTCGAGTAAAGCAGAAACAAATTGCCAATTGGAAACGACCTATTAAAAAAGTAAAGTAATGTAAGGAAAAAAGATGTGTGGAATTGTAGCTGCAATAGCTAAGCAAGATGTAGTAGGGATCCTTTTAGAAGGTTTAAAACGGCTCGAATACCGAGGATATGATTCGGCCGGGCTGGCGATAATTTCGGCTAAAGGTGAATTACAACGCCTACGCCGCGTTGGCAAGGTTAAAATGCTTGCTGATGCTGTTGTTGAAAATCCATTATCTGGGCAGATAGGCATTGCTCATACTCGCTGGGCTACTCACGGTGAGCCCACAGAACTTAATGCTCATCCTCATACATCTGATTTTATCGCTGTTGTACATAATGGTATTATCGAAAATTTTGAACCGTTGCGTGAAAGCCTTATAGCTAAAGGATATCAATTTCGTTCTGAAACAGATACCGAAGTTATTGCACATTTGATGCATTATACGATTACGCAAGAACAGTGTTCATTATTTGATGCACTAAAAAAAGTTATTCCTCAACTAAGAGGGGCTTATGGTACCGTTATTATGGATAGCCGCAACCCAGAAAAATTAGTTGCAGCTCGTTCTGGCAGCCCTTTAGTGATAGGTTTAGGCGAGGGAGAGAATTTTATTGCATCAGATCAGTTAGCACTATTACCCGTTACACGCCGATTTATTTTTTTAGATGAAGGCGATATAGCAGAAGTAACACATCAAAAAGTCACAATTTTCGATAATAATCACCAAGCGGTTAAACGTAGAGAAATCAAATCAGATGCTCAATATGATGCGGGTGATAAAGCTGGCTATCGCCACTATATGCACAAAGAGATCTACGAACAACCAATCGCAATTAAAAATACGCTAGAAGGACGTATCAAACATGGCCTAATTGACTTATCTGAACTAGGCAGTAAAGGTGAAAGCTTGTTCTCACAAGTTGAGCATATTCAAATTGTTGCGTGCGGCACAGCTTATAATGCTGGATTAATTTCACGTTATTGGTTCGAAGCATTAGCAGGGATCCCATGCGATGTTGAGATTGCATCAGAGTTTCGTTATCGTAAGCCAGCAAAACGTAAAAATAGTCTCTTTATCACTCTCTCTCAGTCAGGCGAAACCGCTGATACATTAGCGGCTTTGCGTTTATCTAAAGAGATTGGCTATCTTAGCTCTCTTGCTATTTGTAATGTTGCCGCATCGACCTTAGTTCGTGAGGCTGATTTAGTTTTATTGACTAAGGCAGGTACTGAGGTTGGCGTTGCTTCAACTAAAGCATTTACTACCCAGCTAACAGTATTATTAATGTTAGTCGCTAAGCTTGGGGGCGCTAAAGGTATGTCGGAGCAAACCGAGAAAGCAATTGCACATGCGCTACAAGCATTGCCTAGCCGCATAGAGCAAGCTCTGATGTTTGATGAGCAGATCGAAAAACTTGCAATACAGTTTGCGAATAAGCATCATGCTTTATTTTTAGGCCGTGGTGATCAGTACCCGATTGCAATGGAGGCCGCATTAAAGCTTAAAGAAATTTCTTATATCCATGCAGAGGCATACGCTGCTGGGGAGCTTAAACATGGTCCGTTAGCACTAATTGACAGCGATATGCCCGTTATTGTTATGGCGCCAAGTAATGATTTACTGGAAAAACTTAAATCAAATATAGAAGAAGTGCGGGCCCGAGGAGGGCAGCTTTATGTATTTGCTGAACAAGATGCGGGATTTGTTAGTGATGATGGAATGACAATTATTGCTCTACCTCATGTTGAACAACTCACGGCAGCAATTTATTATACCGTACCTACTCAGCTACTGGCCTATCATGTGGCTTTAATCAAAGGGACGGATGTCGATCAGCCTAGAAATTTGGCTAAATCGGTAACCGTTGAGTAAGCAATTAGTTTAATCAAGTTTGGGTAATTTTAATAAATTTTACTCAAACTTGCACTCATATTGTCTATTGTAGTGACATGTCCTCAGTAATTATTATACTGGCCATTTCCTTCGTTTAGACTCTTTTAAATAGGGTTGAGGTGTTGGATATGATATTAATTCAATTGTTGATCCCCAAGGTGTTAAGCAGTAACAAAACTTATTTCCTATTCCACTTTCAATTCCGCCTAAATCTATAGGGTCTGAATTTCTTTTACCTCCAGCATTTTCGACTTGAGTAACCGCTTCTTCGATATCATCAACGTAAAACGCTACATGCTGCCAACCAAAATCAGCTGGCGTAATTGGTTGTTTCTGACAGGGGCCACTGAATTCAAATAATTCTATTTGTGCGCCATTTGGTAGTCCAATCATTCTGATTGCTCTCTCCGCCATGTCATGACGAATCCCTAATCTTTTTCGGATGAAATCGCTATCTCTAATTGGTTCTGATTTCTTATAAGTATCATAGAGCACAGTTGCATTTAGTGCTTTAATTAAAAAATTCGTTGCTTCTTCTAGATTGGGTACGGTTAAACCAACATGATCAATACCATGTACATTGTTATTCATATTTTGATTCCCCCAATAATTTAAATTATCTTCTATTCATTTATAGTTAATAATACGATATCAAATAAATATGTTTAGCTTAATCAATTTTACTATCAATTAATCAAAGTTCAATTTAATAAATTTTATGCAATAGTTTATCTTTAGCTGCAAATAATAAACTGCTTGCCATTTACTTAAAAATAAATAAAAATACACATTAATTGCATAATTATTCATTTTCGGACAGCTATATGAAAGAACGAACAACAGAGTTAGTTAAGGGGCTAAGACATTCGGTTCCTTATATTAATGCCCATCAAGGCAAAACATTTGTTATTTTATTAACCGGTGCGACATTAAATAGTCATAATTATGCCAACATCATTAATGATCTCGGTTTACTGCACAGTTTAGGGATTAAATTAGTGATTATTAATGGCGCGCGCAACCAAATTGATGATGAGTTACAAGCGCTTCAAATTACGCCTAATTATTATAAATCTACTCGTATTACCGACTCAAAGACTCTCGATGTTGTTAAAAAAGTTACAGGATTATTACAACTTAATATTACGGCGAGTTTATCTATGAGCTTAAATAATACACCACTACAGGGATCACATATCAATGTCGTTAGTGGTAATTTTGTAATTGCTCAGCCTTTAGGTATTGATGATGGTATCGATTATTGCCATACAGGCAAAATTCGACGTATTAATTACGAAGCTATTAACGCACAGCTTAATCTCGGTTCAATTGTATTACTCGGGCCCGTTGGTGTTTCGGTAACAGGTGAAAGTTTTAATTTATCTTCTGAAGATGTTGCGGCAGAGGTTGCTATCAAAGTTAAAGCCGATAAGCTAATTAGTTTTTGTGCTGAGCAGGGCGTCTTAAATAGCGAGGGTGATGTTATTACCGATTTATTCCCCGTTGATGCTGATAAATATATTAAAGAGAAAGAACAACAAGGTCAGCACTTATCCAGCGACGTTCGGTTTTTACGCGCAGCATATCGAGCGAGCCGTAACGGTGTTCGTCGTAGCCATTTGGTAAGTTATTTAATCGATGGGGCGATCTTGCAAGAAATTTTTTCGCGTGATGGTATTGGGACTCAAGTTGCGATGGAGCATTCCGAGCAGATTCGTAAAGCAACAATCGATGATATTGGTGGTATTTTAGAGTTAATCCGTCCACTTGAGGAACAGGGCGTTTTAGTGAGACGTTCTCGAGAACAACTAGAGATAGAAATTGATAAATTTACTATTATTGAGCGCGATAACATTACGATTGGTTGTGCCGCTCTTTATCCTTATATGGATGAGGGAATGGCTGAGATGGCGTGCGTCGCAATTCATCCCGATTATCGTAACTCTGCGAGGGGTGATTTTTTGCTCGATAAATTAATAGAGCAATCAAAAAAAATGAGGCTCGATAAACTATTTGTCTTAACCACTCGTAGTATTCACTGGTTTAGAGAAAAGGGCTTTATTCCTGCTGAAGTCGATAGCTTACCGGTCAAGAAAAAACAGCTGTATAATTTTCAACGAAATTCAAAAATTCTTATTTTAGATATTGCCCAATAGTATTATTTAGTATTGCTAATATAGTTAGCGAGTATTTGTGCTGTAAATTGTTTTTTTAAGTAAAAACCTCTCGGCCGTGTCATAATTAACTCAGCATTTTCATTAAATGCCTCGGTTAATACTTTACCATTGGCAGCTTTCGGTCTAATCTGTAAATACTCACCATGTCTGGCCGTGATTTTTTCTATTTGCCCAAGTACGATCATGTCCATTAACTCTTGCCAATCTTGTTTTAATTGCAATTCTTCTTGTTTTGATGGCTGCCATAAAATGGGTAAACCAATACGCCTTATTGCTAACGGAGTTGCTCTATCGCCCTCAACTGGGATCCATAGAACTTTATTCAATTTATACTTTACGTGGCTACTTTCCCATGTGATCCCATGATTATCAGTCAGTGGTGCGACACTGACAAATGTAGTTTCTAATGGGATTCCTGACTGATTGACGGGGATTGTTTTTAGTTCGATGCCTAGATGCGAGAAATCGCGTTCAGCTTTACTGCCCGCATTGGCACCGAGATAAAGCTCAATCAATTTACCAACCCAGCCTTTCTGTTTTTTTAAGTTAGGGGGAATAGTTAATCCAATACTCTTGGCTATTTCCCCAAGCGAATACCCTGCAATTGAGGTTGCCCTCTGCATGAGTTCTGATTGTTTGTGGGGTATTGACTGGATTTTCATATACCAACTCGGTGCATTATTGGACGTAATTTAACGTTTAAAAAGATATAGCTCTAGTATTAATTTCTTATTCTATCGTATAATAACCGAATGATAAAATCATATAAGCTTTCGCTATGTTTGAATGGGTAGCTGATCCTAATGCTTGGCTAGCATTAACAACTCTTACTTTCTTAGAAATTATTCTTGGTATTGATAATATTATCTTCCTTTCTCTTGTTGTTGCAAGGTTACCTAAGCATCAACAAAATTTAGGTCGTAAGCTAGGTCTTGGTGGGGCAATGCTCATGCGTATTGCGTTATTGGCTTCACTTGCTTGGGTCGTAAAATTATCCCATCCCTTATTTTATTTCTATCAATGGCAATTACTAGATTCAAGTGCAGACATTAATGGCTTTAGCGGTGTTTTTGCTATTTCGGCACGGGATATTGTTTTATTTTTCGGTGGGTGCTTTTTAGTTTGGAAAGGAACTCGTGAAGTCGTTGAGATGTTTAATATTGGCCACTATGATGATAAAAAAACTAAGCAATTACCATTTTTTAAAGCAATTGTCGAAATTATGATGTTAGATATTGTTTTTAGTTTAGATTCAGTAATTACCGCGGTTGGCTTATCTGAGCACATTTTTATTATGATTTCGGCTGTTATTATTGCGGTACTGATTATGATGTTTGCTGCCAAGACGATTGGTGATTTCGTTGAAGCTAATCCAACAATTAAAATGCTAGCAATCGTTTTTTTAATCATGGTTGGATTAGTATTGGTGGTCGAAAGTTTACATATTCATGTACCGAAAGCCTATATTTATTTCGCGATGTTCTTCTCATTAGCAGTGGAAACCTTAAATCTACTAAGAGCTAATAAAATTAAAAAAAATTTTAATAAAACAAGTGCCTAATGGCGCTTGTTTTATTATTCTAATTTAGATAATATTCAACTATCTAGTTTTCTCAAACCATGATGAATAAGCATCGATAAATTGTTGCAAGAACTCTTGGCTTTTTTCCGCAATATTTCCTTGAGCGTCAAAAGCATTTGCGACGCCGCCAAAATAGGCTTCTGGTTGTTGTAACGTCGGCATATCTAAAAAGACCAGTGATTGACGTAAATGATGATTAGCCGCAAAGCCGCCAATTGCTCCAGGGGAAACCGAGATTACTCCAGCTGGTTTTTTAGCCCATACGCTTTTACCATATGGCCTAGAGCCAACATCGATTGCGTTTTTAATCACCGCGGGTGTACTACGATTGTATTCTGGAGTAACAAATAATACGCCTTGACAAGCAGCTATTTCATTTCTAAAGCGCGTATATGCTGCAGGAGGGGTGCCAGCATCAATATCTTCATTGTATAGTGGCAAATCGCCAATTTGAATGATTTTAAGCTCGAGTGAACTTGGAGCAAGCTTAGCTAATACTTTAGCTACTTTAAGGTTATAAGACTCTTTACGAAGGCTACCGACTAATACTGCGATTGGTTTACTCATTATCAATCCTTATCTTAGTTATATAGACAGATGCTCACCACATAAAAGTGGTGAGTAGAATTAAATAATATAGAAATTAATGACCTGAAGAGTCTGATCTGCGACTAGATTCAAATAAGAACCAAGAACGACGTTCTGATTCATCGATCCAATTTTCGATTAAGCTTGCCGTAGCTGTATCATTATATTTGCCACAAACATCATGTGCCGCGCGCATCCGAGCGGTTAATCTGATATTATCTTGGCAAAGTTCTGTCAACATGTCAGATGGTTCGACAAAATCAGCATTATTGTCAGGAATGCTTTGTAGTTTAGAAATATGACTAATTGAGCGTATTGTTGTACCACCTAATTTACGCACGCGCTCAGCAATAGGGTCTGTCATTGCGAATAGTTGATCACCTTGCTCATCAAACATTAAGTGGTAATCTCTGAAATGAGGACCGCTTAAATGCCAGTGGAAGTTTTTTGTTTTTAAATATAAGGCAAATACATCAGCTAAAACAGAATTCATTGCTGCTGATATATCTTTTGATGCTTTTTCGCCTAAATCTGTTGGAAATAATAAAGGTGCTTTTTGCAATTTTTTAGCTTGCTCAATTTTTGTTGCAGGTACTTTTTTCGCAGGTGCTACTTTTTTAACAGTAGATGTGCTTTTAGCCATAACAAATCTCCTTATTTAACCATCTTAAATTACGGTTCAAATTCATTAATAACTTGGTAGTTATTATTTATAAACTTACAACCTTAATATGGTAATGTCCAGTAAAATAAGATAATTTTTTATTATGGAACTATTTATCTTGAATATGTAATTCTTTTAATTTCCGAGTCAGTGTATTGCGACCCCAACCAAGCACCTTGGCGGCTTCTTGTTTATGACCGCGAGTAAATTCTAGTGCCGTTTCTAATAAGATCCGCTCTACATAGTAATTTACTTCTGGTAAAATATTTTCTTTACCAGCACTCAGTGCTTGTTTAAACCAGTTTTCTAGGTGTTTTTGCCACTCCTCACTTGCAGCACTATCATTTGGTGAAGTTACTTTATCGGTATTTTTACTGTGGCCATTTGATTCATAACTGGCGACCTCATGTATAATGAGATCTTGAGGTAGATCTTGAGGTAAAATTTCTTTACTAGATGACATCACCGTTAACCAGCGACACGTATTTTCAAGTTGTCGCACATTACCTGGCCATTTGAGTTGTGATAGCTTTGTTAGCGTTTCGGTCGTTAATAATTTGGGTTCAACTCCCAGCTCTTTTGCTGTTGTTTGTAAAAAGTAGTCCGCGAGCATTGGAATGTCGCTAGCGCGCTCTCGAAGAGGCGGAAGCATAATTCTAATCACATTTAATCGATGAAATAAATCTTCGCGAAAATTGCCTTCTTTTACTCTATATTCTAGATTTTGATGAGTTGCAGCAATAATCCTGACATCGACTTTGACTGGTGAGTATCCTCCGATGCGGTAAAATTGCCCATCAGCAAGAACACGTAATAAGCGGGTTTGAACATCGAGTGGCATATCACCAATTTCATCAAGGAAAAGAGTTCCTTTATTTGCTTGCTCAAAACGTCCCTGCCTGACTTGATTTGCACCAGTAAAAGCGCCTTTTTCATGACCAAAAAGTTCAGCTTCAATTAAATCTTTAGGGATTGCAGCCATATTTAAAGCAATAAAGGGTGCGTTAGCTCTTGGGCTGTGAGTATGTAAGGCTTGTGCAACAAGCTCTTTACCAGTGCCAGATTCTCCGTTAATCAGAACATTTATAGAGGATTTTGATAATCGACCTATAATACGAAAAACTTCCTGCATGGAGGGGGCTTCACCAATAATTCCGGTACTCGTCGATTTTTTTTCAGTTTGTGTTGATAAATTAGCTTGATTTTGAATAAGAGCGCGTTCAACTAATTGAATCATTTCATCGACGTCAAAGGGTTTTGGAATATAATCAAATGCCCCTTTTTGATAAGCGCTGACAGCCGCATCAAGATCAGAATGTGCGGTCATAATGATAACAGGCAATGCTGGGTAGTTTTCTTTTATTGTATTTAGTAGTGTTAAGCCATCTATTTCAGGCATTTTAATATCTAAAATAAGGGCAGCAGGCTTTTGTGAATTATTCTCCAGAACATTCAGTGCAATTTTTCCATTATCGAAGCAAGTGCATGTAAAACCCGCTTGAGTCAGTGCTTTTTCTAATACCCAGCGAATTGAGCTATCATCATCAATAACCCAAATATGCTTATTCATATGATGAATTGACGAATAGCCTCTATTAAGATGAGAGTTCATAATATTATTCCTTATTGGCGAATTGGCAGGTAGATTGAAAATAAAGTATGCCCAGGCCAACTATAAAATTCTATTTTTCCATTATGTTGATCGATGATATTGCGCGCGATAGATAAGCCTAATCCTGAACCATTTCCGTTGCCACTTACCATGGGATAAAAAATAGTATCTTGTAACGGCATTGGAATACCGGGACCATTATCTTCGATATCAATTTTTGCACATAGGCGATAGCGAGATCCATGTATGGTGACTTGAGAAGCGGTGCGTGTCTTAATGATAATTTTCCCGTCACTTTGGTCATCAAGTGCTTGCAATGCGTTACGGATAATGTTGAGAATAACTTGTTCAATCTGTTCTGGATCATGAAATAGCTCTGGTAAACTGGGATCATAATCGCGAATTATTTTAATATGCTCTAATTTTTCAAATTTTAATAGCTCATAAATGCGTTCAATCGCCTGATGAACATTAGCGACTTTTTGCAATAATATTTGTTGTGGACCAAGTAATCTGTCGACTAGATTGCGTAATCTATCTGCTTGCTCAATAATTAGCTTGGTATAATCTTGTAACTCGTTCTGTGGCAATTCTTTTGATAAAAGTTGAGCTGCACCACGTAATCCCCCTAGTGGATTTTTAATTTCATGAGCAAGGCCTCGAACCAGCTCTCTTGCTGCTGTTTGCTGTGCTTGTTGGATCTGTTCTTGAGATAAGCGTTTATGATTATTAAGCGGCGTCATCTCAATCAGGATTGAGTCATTATTAAATTGTTGAGCGGTTAATGACAATACGTAGAGTTGCTCATTAATAACTATGTTAATTTCATTATCCGTAAATCCTTGCCCTTGCGAGAGAGCCGTATTCATTAATGAAATATCTATTGAAAAATAATTTAGGAAATCAGGAAAGTAGCTGCCATAAAGCTTTTTAGTACTTTGCGCTAATAGTTGTTGAGCTGCCAAATTAGCATAAATAACATTTAGTCTATTATCAAGTAGCAGAATATTCGTTAAGACTGAATTAAGGATAGCATCAGGTTCGAGAAGTCGTTTTGCAACCAAAATTTGCCTCTTCTTAATCAAGTCGTTTTTATAATTATACCGAAAATATTTGCTACCTATTGATATTATATAGTAAATATTTCCGGCACTAATAATAGGTAATTACAGGCTATAATATAGCTCAAACTCAACAGGATGCGGAGTCATACGTACTCGGTCAACTTCTTCTGTTTTTAACGTAATATAAGCATCGATAGCATCATCGGTAAATACATTACCTCTAGTTAAAAATTCACGATCAGCGTCAAGTGCTTTTAGCGCCTCTTCAAGCGAACCTGCAACCTGCGGAATTAGTTTTGATTCTTCGGGTGGTAGGTCATATAAATTTTTATCCATTGCATCGCCAGGGTGAATTTTATTGATAATACCATCAAGTCCAGCCATTAATTGTGCGGCAAATGATAAATATGGGTTACTTGCTGGATCTGGGAAGCGGACTTCAATGCGGCGCGCTTTTGGGTTACTGACCACCGGAATACGAATTGACGCGGAGCGGTTACGAGCGGAATAAGCTAGCATGACTGGCGCTTCATAACCTGGCACTAAACGCTTATATGAATTAGTGGTTGCATTTGAAAATGCATTAATTGCCTTAGCATGTTTAATGATTCCACCAATATAGAATATTGCCATTTCAGATAGACCCGCATATTTATCACCCGCGAACAAGTTCACTCCGTTTTTTGCCAGAGATTGGTGGCAGTGCATACCTGAACCATTATCGCCAAACATAGGTTTAGGCATAAATGTTGCGGTTTTACCATAAGAATGAGCAACATTTTGTACAACATATTTATAGGTTTGTACTTCGTCGGCTTTTTTCGTCAAGGTATTAAAGCGGCAAGCAATTTCATTTTGCCCAGCAGTTGCAACTTCATGATGGTGAGCTTCGACAACAAGACCCAGTTGCTCCATAATTAAACACATTGCTGAGCGAATATCTTGAGATGAATCGACCGGAGGTACTGGGAAATAGCCACCTTTGACGCTAGGGCGATGCCCTTTATTCCCTTCATCATATTTAGTACCGCTATTCCATGCCGCTTCAATATCGTTTATATGCACGAAGCTTCCAGACATTGGCGTGCCAAAGCGCACGTCGTCAAATAGAAAAAACTCAGGCTCAGGCCCAACTATCACTGTATCAGCGATACCTGAAGATTTTAAGAATTCTTCTGCTTTTTTTGCAATTGAACGAGGATCACGGTCATAGCCTTGTAGTGTTGCTGGCTCTAAAATATCACAACGAATATTTATCGTAGTATCTTCATAAAAAGGGTCAATCACTACGCTTGATAAGTCAGGCATTAAAACCATGTCTGATTCATTAATACCTTTCCAGCCCTCAATTGAAGAACCATCGAACATTTTGCCATCTTCAAAAAAGTCAGCATCAATTTGGCTAATAGGGATTGTTATATGGTGTTCTTTGCCTTTAGTATCAGTAAAACGTAAATCGGTAAATTTTACGTCATTTTCTTTTATCATTATTAACACTTTTTCTATAGACATCTTGGTTCTCCCTAATTGAGACAAAATATAAACGGTAATGGAAGTTATTCCTGTAATATAGTAGCAAGCAAAAATAATGCCATATTTTCAATCACATTAAAAATTAAAATAAATTCATATATTTCATATTATTATAAGATGACTTTCACCACAAAAAGGAACTTCAAACTTTATAAAAGAGATATGTTTATATTTTTGCACTAAAATATTAAAAATGCACCAAATTAATGCAATCAATGTTCTAATAAAGTGATAATTGAGGTCTTAGGCGATTGCTATTAATAATGTCCCAAATTCGGTAAAATTATCGACTTTTAGATTCAACACTATATTTCGGCTAACAATACCGCTATAATTGAAGTATAAATTTTAAGAAATTAATCAAAATAGGTAATTGTATAAATATGGACTTTATCATTAACGACATCGCTCCGTTTGTAAAAAATCATCCACTTTTAAGCTTAGGCTGGATTGCGCTTTTAATTGTTATTATTTATTTAACAGTTAAAAGTAAATTAAGCAAAGTTAAAACAGTCTCTAACGCACAGGCCATCAATATGATGAATAAACAAAATGCGGTGATTGTTGATCTTCGCTCTGCCGATAACTTTAAAAAAGGGCATATCACAGAAGCGCTGAATATTTTGCCTATTGATATTAAAAACGGTAGTATAAAATCACTTGAAAAGTACAAAGAGCTACCCGTTATTTTAGTCGATGACAATGGTATGTTAGTTAATGCATCGGGTGATATTCTTGTTAAACAAGGTTTTGGACACGTCTTTGCATTAAAAGACGGCATTGTTGGCTGGAATGGTGAAAACTTACCATTGGTAAAAAAGTAAAATAAGGAATTGATTATGACAGAACAAAATAATACTCAGGCACAAGAGACTAATTTCGCAATTCAACGTATTTATATTAAGGATGTGTCATTTGAAACGCCAAATGTACCGCAGATCTTTCCTAAAGAGTGGAAACCTGAAGTCAATATTGAGCTAAATACATCATCTCAAGTTGTGGCTGAAAATATCTATGAAGTTTCACTTAGAGTGACAGTTACGACTAAATCTAACGATGAAATTGCCTATATTTGCGAAGTAACTCAAGCTGGAATTTTTTCAGTAGTCGGCTTTGCAAATAATCAATTACAGCATTGTTTAGGTGCTTTTTGCCCAAATATTTTATTCCCATATGCACGAGAGACCATCTCTAGCCTCGTAAATAAAGGTACATTCCAACCAGTAAACTTGGAACACGTTAATTTTGATGCGCTATTTATGAATTATTTACAACAGCAGCAACAAAATGCCGCTGAAAATAGTGACGAAAACTTACAGTAATTTTTGTACGGGTTAATATGAACACTCAAACATATTCTTCTTCTATTACCGTAATTGGCGCGGGCTCTTATGGCACTGCACTAGCGATTTTACTTGCACGTAATAGCTATAACACTATTTTATGGGGTCATGATAGTAATGAGATTGATGAGCTTGAGCGAGATCGACAGAATAGACGGTTTTTACCAGATATCATATTTCCCGATAATTTATTAGTTGAAAGAAATTTACAAACAGCGGTAATGGCATCACCCATTTTACTAATTGTTGTGCCTAGTCATGCGTTTGGCGAAGTTCTTCTTAAAATTAAACCTTTTTTAAGAACTGATTCAAAAATTGTGTGGGCAACTAAAGGTCTTGAAACTAATACAGGTCGTTTACTACAAGATGTAGCCAGAGCAACATTAGGTGATGAAATTCCATTAGCTGTAATTTCTGGACCGACATTTGCTAAAGAAGTTGCACAAGGATTACCGACAGCAGTGACCGTTGCATCTACAAATCCACTCTTTTTAGCAGAATTGCAACATATTTTTCATTGTAGTAAAAGTTTTAGAGTCTACAGCAGCAATGACTTTATTGGTGTACAACTTGGTGGTGCAGTTAAAAATGTTATTGCAATTGGCGCTGGTTTATCTGATGGACTCGGTTTTGGCGCCAATGCTCGTACCGCTTTGATCACTCGTGGTTTGGCAGAGATGATGAGGTTAGGGGCCGCACTAGGTGCAGATCCCGTGACTTTTATGGGTATGGCCGGTCTTGGTGATTTGGTTTTAACATGTACTGATAATCAATCACGTAATCGTCGATTTGGTATACTGCTCGGACAGAATAAAGGGATTGATGAGGCGAAAGCAATTATTGGGCAAGTTGTTGAAGGATGCCAAAATACAAAAGAAGTTTGGCTACTTGCGCAGCAATATCATGTAGATATGCCGATTACTGAGCAAATTTATCAAATTTTATATTGCAATAAAGATCCAAAAGAAGCTGCAAATACTTTGCTTGGAAGAGCTCAAAAAGAAGAGCTTAAAAGTTCTAATGTCTAACGCTTTTTATTATTATAACTAAGCTGGAGATTGCTATTGTGGATGCTGTAAAAAAAATTGTAGCACCTAGTGAGCTTTGGCTAACTATTCGTCAAGAGGCTCACTTGCTAATAGAGAGCGAGCCGATGTTAGCGAGCTATTTTCACGCTACTTTACTTAACCATGACAATATTGGTAGTGCCATTAGTTATATATTGGCAAATAAATTATCAACAGAAGTCATGCCTGCCATTGATATACGCGAAGTTATTCGTCAAGCTTATCTCGCTGATCCTGTCATTATTCAATTTAGTATTACTGATATTCTCGCGGTTTATTTGCGCGATCCCGCAACTAGCTACTACTCAACACCATTACTTTATTATAAAGGTTTTTTAGCTTTGCAAGCCTATCGTATTGCCCATTGGTTGTGGGGGAAAAATCGACGAGCTTTGGCCATATTTTTACAAAGCCAAATTGCGATTGTTTTTGGTGTGGATATTCACCCTGCAGCTAGAATTGGTCGTGGTGTTATGTTTGACCATGCAACAGGCATTGTTGTCGGTGAAACGGTAGTGATTGAGAATGATGTCTCAATCTTACAATCGGTGACATTAGGTGGTACAGGTAAAGAGAATGGTGATCGACACCCTAAAATTCGAGAAGGTGTTATGATCGGTGCCAATGCAACAATTTTAGGTAATATTGAGATTGGTAAAGGCGCTAAAATTGGCGCTGGTTCGGTTGTACTCGATCCGGTCCCTGCCCACACAACTGTGGCTGGTGTGCCGGCCAAAATTGTTGGCTGCCCTGGTTGCGATAAACCCGCTTTAAATATGGATCAAGAGCTCTAGTTGGACACTGGTAAAATAGAGCTTTTGGCAAGTTTTAATTTATACATTATTACTTTTTGATATTAAGTGCCATTGTTGGAAATGGAATATTAATGCTATTGCTATCGAGATCAATTTTAATATTTTCTAATAACTTTGTTCTTACTGCACTATAATTTTCATTCGTAACCCAAACACATACGACAAAATTAATTGATGATGCGCCTAGTTCATTAAAACGTAATGTTGTGCCAAGGTTGGTCAAAATATTAGCTGTTTTGTCGACTGAGCTCTGCAGTATTTTATAGACATTTTTAATATCAGCACTGTAATCAACACCAATAGTTAAATCAATTCTTCGGTTGGGCTGCCGAGTATAGTTTACTATATTGGTCGATAGGACTTGGCTATTAGGAATAGTCACTGTTTCGCCTGTAGGCGTGATGATCGTTGTCGAAAAAATTTGGATTGAATCAACATTCCCTTGAATTCCACTAATAACAACTAATTCCCCGATTTTGAACGGGCGAAATAAAATTAATAGCACACCTGCGGCAAAATTAGATAATGAACCTTGCAATGCTAAGCCAATAGCAAGACCTGCGGCCCCGATTATTGCGACGATTGATGTTGTTTGAACGCCTAGTTGACCAAGCACTGCGACAAGTGTAAATCCTATGATACAATAGCGAGCAGAAGACGAAGTAAATTTAACTATTGTCGGTTCAACATTTCTATTATCTAGCATTTTACGCAATTGCTTGCTAATAAAAGAAGCGATAAAACGACCGAAAATAAAAATGATAATGGCAAATGCAATATGGAGTAGGTAATTAACAACGGTACTATCATATTTTTCAATAAATTGAATAACGTTTTGCCAAAATGTCACTTTAAACCACCTTAATTTCTTTTATTATTTTAGAATAACTAATTTAATTCCTAGATTAGTTGTTTAACCATTAGTGACCAGCGTACTTCAAAATCAGCAGTGGGCAAATATTGAAAATCAGAGCGAACATAGCGAGCCATTATGCCTTCACAAAAAGCCAATATTTGGCTCGATAATACACGCTCGTCGGTAGAATAAGCCACTCCTTCACGTAGTTTTTTTTCACGCAAAACTTGCTTAATTTGTGTCTCAATTCGATCAAAAAGCTGGCTTACTCTTTCTTGTAACTCTTCTTGCTCAAACATTAATGCATGGCTTGTCATAATTCGAGTTAAGCCAGGATTCTTTTCAGCAAAACCAAGGACTAGAGCAACAATTAAACGGAGTCTGGTTTCAGTCTCTTTTTCATCTTGCAAAATATGGTTAATGCGAGAAAGTAAAATATCCTCAATAAAGAGGATCAGGCTCTCAAACATTTTTGTCTTACTTGCAAAATGACGATATAACGCAGCCTCTGAGACACCTACGGTTGCCGCTAATTTTGCTGTAGTAATACGCTGAGAACCTTGATTTGACTCAAGCATTGTTGCTAATGCTTGCAAAATATCTTCTTTGCGATTTTTACGTTTAGTTATCACAGTTATTTTTTACCTGAATGACCAAAACCACCTTCGCCGCGAGATGATTCATTAAATTCTTCAACAATATTAAATTCAGCTTGTACAACCGGAACTATAATTAATTGCGCAATACGATCGCCAGGTTCTACAGTAAAAGCCGTTTGGCTACGATTCCATAAAGGTACAAAAAGTTGGCCTTGATAGTCAGAATCAATTAAACCAACTAAATTACCTAAAACAATTCCATTTTTTGAGCCTAATCCAGAGCGAGGGAGAACTAATGCGGCTAAGTTAGGATCTTCAATATGCATTGAAAGGCCTGTTGGAGTTAAAATGGTCTCACCAGGCCTGATTTCGGTAGTCTTATCAAACATAGCTCGTAGGTCAATTCCTGCCGATCCTATCGTTGCATAAGTTGGCAGAGGGAACTCTTGACCAAGGCGTTTATCTAAAATTTTTATATCAATTTTTCTTTTCATTACGGTACTCATTATAGTGTTTAATTATTTCAATGATTAATTGTTGTGCTAACTCATTTTTATTAGCTAGCGGTAATGGTAATTTTCCCGATTGCCAATAAAGCGTAAGTGCATTATGGTCAACATTAAAACCTTGTTCTGGCGATGATACATCATTTGCACAGATCATATCTAGGTTTTTACTTGCTAACTTTTTTAGTGCGTATTCTTCTACTTGATTGGTTTCTGCGGCAAAACCCACGACAAAAGGTCGATTTTTTTTCATTGCTGCAATTTCGGCAACTATATCAGGGTTTTTAACTAATGTAATTGTGAGCTCATCGCTATTATCCAGCTTTTTCATTTTTTGGTCGGCAACTATTTTAGTGCGATAATCAGCAACCGCCGCACAAGCAATAAAAATATCTACATGCGGAGCATATTCTAGCGCCTTTTGATGCATATCGATTGCCGATCGAACATCTTCTCGATTAACGTTAGGCGGTGTTGGCAAATTGACCGGCCCACTAATTAACGTTACTTTGGCCCCAAGAGTTGCTGCGGCTGTAGCGATAGCAAACCCCATTTTTCCTGAGCTATAGTTAGTAATATAACGTACTGGATCGAGTTTTTCTTGAGTTGGGCCAGCGGTAATAACAATATTTAGCTTAGACAAATTTATTGAACTAGCGAACATGTTTGCTACATTGCTTGCCAGTTCGGTAGGTTCAAGCATTCTACCTGGACCAATATCACCACAGGCTTGGATCCCTTTATCTGGCCCCCAAATATGTACGCCTCGCTCAATTAGCGTAATAATATTTTGCTGGGTAATATCAGCTTGGTACATTTGCTGGTTCATGGCTGGTGCGATTGCAATAGGTGCTTTACTTGCAAGGCAGAGAGTTGTCAAGAGATCATCTGCAAGGCCATGAGTTAATTTAGCTATGATATTCGCGGTAGCTGGAGCGATTAAAATCAAATCAGCCCATTTTGCCAGCTCAATGTGACCCATTGATAGCTCTGCTGAAGGGTCAAAAAGATCAGTCGATACTTTATTAGCGGATACTGCTTGAAGTGATAGATCTGAAACAAAATGTTTTGCTGAATCAGTCATAACCACATGTACTTGAGCACCTAATTTTTTGAGTTGGCGAACGAGCTCTGGGCATTTGTAAGCTGCAATTCCACCAGAAATTCCCAGTAAAATATGTTTATTAGCTAAATTCATTTTGCCTGCTTGTTTATCAAAAATAAGTAACATTTTATCATGAATTATCATAATATTAATTAAATTAACTAATTAATAGCAAACAAAATACCCTATTAATGATGGATTACTAACAATTAGTCCTATTACTCATTATTTATTAGTAAGTCTTTTGCATTGGCTAAGGTATTTTCAGTAATTTTATCTCCACCCAATAATCTAGCTAGTTCCTTTAACCGATGGGCTTGATCTAGTGCATTCATTTGAGTTTGAGTATGTTTGCCATCAGTTTGTTTTGATACAAAATAGTGATGATGCGCATTACCTGCTACTTGTGGGAGATGGGTTACCGTAATTACCTGAGTTGATTGTCCTAACTCCCTTAGTAAATTACCAACTTTAGCTGCTGTTGCACCACTGATACCAACATCAATCTCATCAAAAATTAATGCTGGGGTTTCAATTTTTTGTGCAGTTAGTACTTGAATCGCCAATGCAATACGCGATAACTCTCCTCCTGAAGCGACTTTGCTCATTGGTTGTAGCGGTTGCCCTGGATTGGTAGTTACTAAATACGTAACGTGATCTGCACCTGTTTCGCTCATTTTAGTCTCATCATATTGAATATTAATATTAAACTGCCCATGTGGCATAGCGAGCTCTTGCATACTTTTGGTTATTTTTTTAGATAGAACACTTGCCGATTTTACTCGTTGGGTATGCAATGCTTTAGCACAAGATAACGTTTGATTATACAGTTGAGTAATTTCTTGTAATAGCTGTTCATTCAGCTCATCTTGCTTTGAAATTTGTTCAAACTCATCTAATAACTGTTGGTATAGTATTGGTAAATTTTGTGGAGCAACATGATGTTTACGAGCTAATGAAATCTGTTTGGATATACGCTGCTCTAGCTGTATTACTTTTGCAGGGTCAACCTCAAGGTTATCGATATAACGACGTAGTTCATATCCAGCTTCTTTTATTTGAATTGCGGCATCTTCTAGCATTGTTGATACATCAACTAACTGAGAATCTAAGTTTGCTAATTCTTCAGACGTATTTTTAGCACTACTTAGTTGGTTTAGTAGGTTAAATTCAGTATTTTCTTCTAGTATATCAATAAGCTTACTGCTCAAGTTAATTAACTGTCCGCTGTTTGATAATCGTTTATATTCGTCATCAATTTGTTGATATTCCCCATCAATAGGGGAAAACTCATTGAGTTCTTTGAGTTGGTATTGTAGCAACTGAATATGTGCATCACGGTCTTGTTTCGATTTTTCATGTTCAGCATATTGCTCACTAGCTAGTTTCCACTTTTTATAAGCTATTTTCATCGCTGATAGCAACGAATTCTCTGCCATATACTGATCAAGTAGTCGTTGCTGGTAATCACTGCGCATTAATTGCTGATGTTCATGTTGCCCATGAATTTGTATCAGCATTTGGCCGAGTTCTTTTAACTGAGAGGCAGGTACTGATATGCCATTAATAAAGGCTTTTGAGCGACCATCTTGGTTGATCACTCGGCGAAGGATACATTCATTATCGTCATCGAGTTGATTATTTATTAACCACTCTAATGCACTAGGGGTGTCGTCAAGTAAAAAATGGGCTGAAATATCAGTTCGTTCGCTACCATGGCGAATAAATGCAATATCAGAACGGGCACCTAAACATAGACCAAGTGCATCAACCGATATTGATTTTCCAGCGCCTGTCTCACCTGTTATCGCCGTCATGCCAGTATAGAAGTCAATAATTAAATTATCAACGATAGCAAAGTTATTAACCGTTAATTGTGTCAGCATAATATTTTTAATACTTGATTTATTTAATGCTAATTATAACAATAAAAATACTGTAAATAAACACAGTTTTAGCATTTGTTTTTATACCATCTTGCGGTTTTATAAAAAATTAACGAAAAATCCGCATAAAAAAACCACCGTAATGAGGTGGTCTTGTATGCATAAAGTAGATTATTTTATTCGTAAATGCCTAATTTTTTCTCTAAATAGTGAATATTTGTACCACCCTTTTGGAAATTTTCGTCATTCATAATCTCAATATGTAGCTCAATATTAGTTTTAATACCATCAATTACTAATTCAGCCAGTGCATTTTTCATTCTTACAATTGCAATGTCACGTGTTTCTCCATAAGCGATAAGCTTACCTATCATTGAATCGTAGTGTGGTGGAACACTATAGCCAGCGTAAATATGTGACTCCCAACGAATACCAAAGCCACCAGGCGCATGGAAGCGAGTAATCTTACCTGGTGATGGCATAAATGTTTTTGCATCCTCGGCATTGATTCTGCACTCTATTGCATGACCTTTAATATGAACATCTTTTTGTTTGATTGATAAAGGCAAGCCTGATGCGATACGGATTTGCTCTCTAATGAGATCGACGCTTGTAATCATTTCAGTAACAGGGTGCTCGACTTGAATACGAGTATTCATCTCAATGAAGTAAAATTCACCGTTTTCAAATAAAAATTCAAACGTTCCAGCACCACGATACCCAATCTCAATACACGCATTTGCACAGCGTTCACCTATAAATTGGCGCATTTTAGGTGTAATACCAATTGCAGGTGCTTCTTCAACGACTTTTTGGTGGCGTCTTTGCATTGAACAGTCTCGCTCACCAAGATAGATAGCTTGACCTTGACCATCGGCAAGTACTTGAATTTCAATATGACGAGGGTTTTCAAGGAATTTTTCCATGTAAACCATATCATTATTGAAAGCTGTTTTTGCTTCCATTTTAGTCATTTTTATTGATTGCTCGAGATCTTTTTCATGACGAACAATACGCATTCCACGACCGCCACCGCCGCCCGATGCTTTAATTATAACGGGATAGCCAATCTTTTTAGCTATTTTTTTGTTAGTTTCAATATCATTGCTTAATGAACCATCAGAGCCAGGAACACATGGAACGCCAGCTTTTTTCATTGCGTCGATTGCAGAAACTTTGTCACCCATTAAACGAATCGTATCTGCTTTGGGACCAACAAAGATGAATCCTGAGCGTTCAACTTGCTCAGCAAAATCAGCATTTTCAGACAAAAAACCATACCCAGGGTGAATAGCAGATGCACCAGTAACTTCAGCAGCTGCAATTAAAGCTGGGACATTAAGATAGCTTTTTGCTGATGGTGCAGGGCCAATACAGACGGTTTCATCAGCAAGTAAGACATGTTTTAGATCTTTATCAGCCGTTGAGTGTACTGCAACGGTATGAATTCCAAGCTCTTTGCATGCCCTTAAGATACGCAAGGCGATTTCGCCTCGGTTCGCAATTAAAATTTTATCAAGCATATTAACCTCTAAGCGAATTTTTATACACGGACTTTGTTCGAAAATACATTAAATCAGTCAATATTATTCGATTACAAATAATGGTTGATCAAATTCAACTGGTTGTCCGTTTTCAACTAAAATCGCTTTAATAGTACCTGCTTTTTCTGATTCTATTTGATTCATCATTTTCATTGCTTCAACGATACATAACACATCGCCGACGCTAACAGTTTGACCAACTTCTACAAAAGATTTAGAATCAGGGCTTGGGGTACGGTAAAACGTACCAACCATTGGCGATTTGATTGTTTGACCTGTCATCGCGCACTGGTCATTACTTGGCACGACTGTTGGTGTAGTTTCTGTTATAGTATTAACGAAATTGGGTGCTGGTTGGGCAACATGAATGTTTTGGACTGGGTAAGCGGCAGGAGGTAGAGCTCGACTAATTCTTACTGATTCTTCACCTTCTGAAATTTCTAACTCAGAAATACCAGACTCTTCAACTAATTCAATTAATTTCTTTATTTTGCGTATATCCATGAATAACACCGTATTATTTGTTCATAAAATAAAATGATAACTAATGAGTTCATTATCATTCGTTTTGTTCTATTTCATATGCCAATTAAACCATTATAGTCTAATTTTGCAGAAGTTAGCCGAAAATATTATCGATTTTGCGCTAAATTGTATTAACGGGGAAGAATACACTGTTAAAAAGTATTTGTCATTATATATATCAAATTTAGACGTTTTTTTAAGCGAAAAATTACAACTAACATACTTAAATATTTAAATTTATGGTTATTTCTAACTATGCGTTGAGGTATAATTGCGGTACAATGATACAATTTCGTGTACAATTTTTAACTTGCTGTGGGCTGCGTAAGGTTGCACTATATCATAAGGTAGGTGTGCTAATTGAAATAGCCTCTATATTATCAATTCAGGAAGAGCTTTTATTATGTTTAAAAAAATTCGTGGTATTTTTTCTAATGACCTCTCTATCGATTTAGGTACTGCAAATACGCTTATTTATGTTAAAGGTCAAGGTATAGTCCTTAATGAGCCATCAGTTGTTGCTATTCGCCAAGATCGTAGTGGTGCACCAAAAAGCGTTGCTGCAGTCGGGCATGCCGCTAAACAGATGTTAGGAAGAACACCTGGAAATATTGCAGCGATTCGACCAATGAAAGATGGTGTGATTGCTGATTTTTCTGTGACAGAAAAAATGTTACAGTATTTTATCAGGCAAGTTCATAGCCATAGTTTTTTAAGGCCAAGTCCCAGAGTACTTGTGTGTGTACCAGTTGGTGCTACTCAGGTTGAACGCCGAGCTATTCGTGAATCAGCATTAGGCGCTGGAGCGAGAGAAGTTTATTTGATTGAAGAGCCAATGGCAGCAGCGATTGGCGCTGATCTACCAGTATCAGAACCAACGGGGTCTATGGTGGTTGATATTGGTGGCGGGACAACAGAAGTAGCGGTGATATCACTAAATGGAGTTGTTTACTCAGCTTCAGCACGTATTGGCGGAGATCGTTTTGATGAAGCAATCATAAATTATGTCAGACGTAATTATGGCGCATTAATCGGTGAAGTAACGGCTGAACGAATTAAACATACTATTGGTAGTGCTTACCCGGGTAATGAGGTCCTTGAAATTGAAGTTAGGGGCCGTAATTTAGCAGAGGGCGTACCACGTAGCTTTACGTTAAACTCAAACGAAATTTTAGAAGCATTGCAAGAACCGTTAACGGGTATTGTCAGCGCAGTTAAAGTTGCATTGGAACAGTGTCCACCAGAGCTTGCATCAGATATTTCTGAGCATGGCATGGTGCTTACTGGCGGCGGTGCATTATTGCGTAATATTGATAAATTACTTTCTGCAGAGACTGGAATTCATGTTGTTGTTGCCGAAGATCCATTAACTTGTGTAGCAAGAGGCGGTGGTAAAGCGCTTGAAATGGTAGACATGCACGGTGGCGATCTATTTAGTGAAGATTAGTTTTTATGTGGAATTGAAAGAGTATTTTTTTATTCATGAACGGTGGCTTTCTTTATGAAACGAATATTTACTAAGGGAACACCGCTCGGTTTTCAATTGTTTGTCGTTTTGACGTTAGCTATTTTTTTAATTGTATATGATGTTAAATCCCGAGCTTTTTCTATTGTCCGTTATTATTTAGATACAATTATTTCTCCTTTATATTATATTTCTAATTCGCCACGTGTAACTTTTGATTCATTAGCGGAAATGTCTAAAACAAGACTAGAAATTTCCGCTGAAAATATGGATTTGAAGTATGAATTGAAAAGCCAGCAAAGTGAATTGTTACAATTGGCTTATTTAAAGAAAGAAAATAATAGGCTTCGAGATTTGTTAGGTTCACCTTTGCAGCACGATGAGTTTAAAAAAGTTGCTCAAGTTCTGCTTGCCGATACCGATCCTTATTTATATCAAATAGTATTAAATAAAGGTACAAAAGATGAAGTTTTTGTTGGGCAACCAGTACTTGATGAGAAAGGTATTGTTGGACAAATTTATAAAACCGCTTATAGCACGAGCCGTGCTATTTTAGTCTGCGATTATCAACACGCGGTGCCGGTTCAAATACTAAGAAATGATATGAGAATGGTTGCAGTTGGCAATGGTTGTAATAATGACCTTTTGCTCGATTTTTTGCCTAATAATGTTGATATTCAAGTCGGTGACGTACTAGTTACTTCAGGCCTTGATGGTCGGTTTCCTGAAGGTTATCCTGTTGCGACTGTGAGTTCAGTTAAACTTGATATTCATGGCTCAACACCAATCATATCCGCCACGCCAACTGCAGATTTGAAACGATTGCGTTATCTATTATTATTATGGAATGATAAAAACAAATCAGCGAATGCGAAAGAGACCCAAGAGGTACTAAATAATGAATAATTCAGCTCGCTGTTATTGGGTAATTTGCTTGACCTTATTTGTTGGCTTATTATTGCAAATCATGCCATGGACATCGTCAATTTATGTTTTAAAACCGCACTGGTTAATGTTAGTTTTGGTTTATTGGATATTAGTTTTACCGCATCGAATAGGAATTGGAACCGCATTCTTGGTCGGTATTATATTAGATTTATTTTTAGGTACAGTGCTTGGCGTACACGCCTTTATTTTCTCCTTGATAGCTTATCTCGTACTTTTTAGAGTTCAACTAGTTAGAAACTTAGCATTGTGGCAACAGTCGTTTATTATCTTTGCGTTATCTTTTATTTATGATTTATTGCTATTCATATTCGAAATTGCCATATACCAAATGATAACTTTTTCCCCGCTTATTTTCTTATCGATGTTTGTCGATGGAATTTTGTGGATATGGATATTTTTGCTGTTACAACAAATTAGGCATAACTTTGCAATAGAATAAATGAGGGCATGATGTCTGTTGAATTATTGATGAATGTTACACCATCTGAAACTCGGGTGGCTTATGTTGAAGAGGGGATTTTACAAGAAATTCATGTTGATAGAGAATCCAAAAGAGGGATCGTCGGTAATATTTATAAAGGCAAAGTTATCCGAATTTTACCTGGTATGCAAGCTGCATTTGTTGATATTGGTCTTGAAAAAGCTGCATTTTTGCATGCTTCCGATATTATGCCACATACCGAATGTGTTTCTGATAGTGAACAAGAGCAATTTCAAGTCAAAGATATTTCAGAGCTTGTTCGTCAGGGGCAAGATCTTATGGTGCAAGTAGTAAAAGATCCTATTGGGACCAAAGGAGCAAGACTTACCACTGATATTACTTTACCCTCTCGTTATTTAGTCTTTATGCCAGGCCCAAACTCTGCCCATGTCGCAACGTCGCAGCGTATTGAAAGCGAACAAGAGCGTGAGCGATTAAAACTGATCATAGAAAAATATATTACAGATGATGGTGGCTTTATTGTTAGGACCGCAGCAGAAGGCGCGAGTCAAAATGAATTAGAACAAGATATTGCATTTTTGCATCGTCTATGGAAGAAGATTCAAGAAAGGATGTCGAGACCCGTCAGTAAAAATTTACTTTATGGCGAGTTAGACTTATCTCAGCGAATTTTAAGAGACTTTGTCGGAGATCCAATTGAAAGAATTTTAGTTGACTCAAAGTTAATATTTGATTTGTTGACCGAATTTACTCAAGAATTTATGCCTGAAATAACTAATAAATTAGTGCATTATAAGGGAAACATCCCTATTTTCGATTTGTATGATATTGAGAATGAAATTCAAAGAGCATTAGACCGGAAAGTAAAGTTAAAATCTGGCGGTTATTTGATTATCGATCAAACAGAGGCAATGACTACAATTGATATTAATACAGGTGCTTTTGTTGGTCACCGCAATCTTGAAGAAACAATTTTTAATACGAATATCGAAGCAACTATTGCAATTGCAAGGCAACTACGTTTACGTAACTTAGGCGGTATTGTCATTATTGATTTTATTGATATGCAAGAAGAGATTCATCGAGAGCGAGTGTTACAGTCTTTACACGATTTTTTAACTAAAGATCGCGCCAAAACCACAGTTAACAGTTTTTCGGCCTTAGGCTTAGTCGAAATGACGCGTAAGCGTACCAGAGAGAGTATTGAGCATATCTTATGTGAAGAGTGCTCATCGTGCCATGGCCGGGGTATGGTAAAATCCGTTGAAACGGTCTGCAATGAAATTTTGCGAGAAATCGTACGAGTATACAAGGCGCACCATAGTGAATATTTTTTAGTGTATGCATCAACTGTAGTAGCGAATGCACTAACTGCCGATGAATCTCATACTTTAGCTGAAGTTGAGCTATTTGTTGGTAAGCGGGTTGAAGTAAAAATTGAACCATTATATATCCAAGAACAATATGACGTTGTATTGATGTAATGGATACTGTTGCTATTAAAGAATTATATTTGATATCTTTATAAGGAATTTATGCTATTAACCGAGGTCAGTGAGCGAGTACTTACTGCAAATAATTTAAGATATGGTGATCTTACCCATCTGCTTGATATATTGTCCGCTAGGCAAATTGATTATGGAGATGTGTATTTTTTATCTGGTTATTATGAGAGTTGGACTTTGGATGATAAAATTATCAAAAATGCCTCTTTTCATCGGGACCAGGGTGTAGGCATTCGCGCGATAACGGGTGATAAAACAGGTTTTGCTTATACTGATCAAATTTCATTTGTTAAGCTTGAGCAAAGTGCAGTTGCAGCACAAAGTATTGTTCATAGTCGATCCCCATTGCTTGTTACACCATTAAAATCAAGTCAACAACTTGCTATTTACTCAAGTATTAATCCGATTAGTAGTATACAGCAGGAAGTGAAAATTTTATTGTTACAGCATGTAGATAGATTGGCTCGTTCGTTAGATAAAAGAGTTATTGATGTCACCGCAAGCCTCTCTGGTAGTTATGAAGATATCTTAATTGCGGCAACCGATGGTACATTTGCCGCAGATACTCGACCATTAGTTAGATTATCTGTCTCAGTTTTAGTTGAAGAAAGTGGTGTAAGAGAAAGAGGAAGTAGTGGTGGTGGAGGTCGTTTTAGCTATGATTATTTCTTTACTACCAATCCACTAACAGGTGAAAGTCAAGCTGATAGTTATACAAGAGAAGCGGTGCGGTTAGCATTAGTTGCATTATCGGCATCTGCAGCGCCAGCTGGCTCTATGCCGGTAGTATTAGGTGCTGGCTGGCCAGCAGTGCTTTTACATGAAGCGGTAGGACATGGACTTGAAGGTGACTTCAATCGTAAAAATTCGTCAGTTTTTTCAGGTAAAATTGGTGAATTAGTTACTTCTGAATTATGTACGATTGTTGATGATGCAACGCTTAAAGAGCGACGAGGTTCGTTGACCATCGATGATGAGGGCGTTGTAGGGCAGCGCACAGTTCTTATTGAAAATGGCGTTTTAAAAGGCTATATGTTTGATAAATTAAATGCTAAATTGATGTCAACTGAATCGACAGGCAATGGAAGAAGGGAGAGTTACTCTTATTTACCAATGCCTAGAATGACTAACACGTACATGCTTGGTGGTAACTCAACATTTGATAATATTATTAGCAGTGTTGAATATGGCTTATATGCACCAGGTTTTGCTGGAGGTCAAGTTGATATTACTTCAGGACAGTTTGTTTTTTCGACGTCTGAAGCTTATTTAATCGAAAAAGGGAAAATAACTAAACCAGTAAAAGGTGCAACTCTCATTGGTTCTGGTATTGAAGCGATGCAAAAAATTTCTATGGTTGCCGATGATATGGCGCTTGATATTGGTGTCGGTGTATGCGGTAAAGCAGGACAAAGTGTGCCAGTCGGTGTTGGGCAACCAACATTAAAGGTTGATAGTTTAACCGTTGGTGGCACAGTGAGTCGCTGATAATTTATATTGACAGGATAAAATATACATGGAAACGATAGTTACACTCTACGATGCTTTTTTGGCAATGAATCTTGAAGTTTTAAGAGATCCTAAAGTATTAGGGACTCTTTATCTGATGTTATTTGTTATTTTATTCTTAGAAAATGGTGTTCTACCTGCGGCATTCTTACCAGGAGATAGTCTACTTTTTTTAACGGGTGTATTAATTAGTTTGGATATTTTTCACTTTGGGTTAATTAATTTAGTATTAATTGCTGGTGCAGCATTAGGGACATGGCTTGGTTATATCCAAGGTCGTTGGTTAGGTAATACTAAGATAGTTAAAAGCTGGATGGCACATTTACCTGAAAAATATCATGCTCGTACACTAACTTTATTCCATAAATATGGTTTACAGGCTCTATTTATCGGGCGTTTTATCGCGTTTGTTCGTACTGCATTACCTATTATGGCAGGCCTATCTGGGCTACATAGCAAACGGTTTCACGTTTATAACTGGATTAGTGCAACATTATGGATTTTTTTAATTACAGCTTTAGGATATTTGTTTGGTCTTTCACCATTATTTAAAATGTATGAAAAGCAATTTATGACATTTCTTATGCTCATACCAGTATTCTTACTGGTACTTGGATTGGTTGCTTCTATTTGGCTGCTCATAAAGCGCAAGCTTGCTACAAAGAATAAACCTACAAAAAAGAAAAAGTGAAATCAACCGATAAGCCGGGTTCTGTCGAGGACAATCATTCATCTAGGCTAGTGTTCGCACATTAGCTCAAGCAGTCTACCCGGATTCAGCGCGGGCCACGCCGATGAATCCCTATTTGACCTTGCTCCGAGTGGAGTTTACCTTGCCACACCTGTTACCAGTTGCGCGGTGCGCTCTTACCGCACCCTTTCACCCTTACCTGATCTCATAAATGAGCCATCGGCGGTATACTCTCTGTTGCACTTGTCGTGAACTTTCACTCTCGTAAAAGCTCCCCAGGTGTTACCTGGCACTCTGCCCTATGGAGCCCGGACTTTCCTCCCCTTTGTCTGTTTCCCTAAGGACGACAACAAAGCAGCGATTGTCTGGTTGATTTCGCTTAGGAGAATACGCTAATAATAAATAGTTGTAAATACTTTTACTGATTCAACGGTACGCTTTGTTTACTATCATCGGTTACGTAAAATTTGTGATTTAAATCACATTTTTGTTTTTTTGTTTTTTTTATAAATGTGATTTAGATCACATTTATGGCTAAATATTAATGAACTACACGTAAGTTAATGCGTACAATATGCGCATATTGATCCTCACAAATGAGATAAACTATGTCTAAATCAAATATTAAATTGAAAGTCCAAAATTTCGGGCGTTTCCTAAGTAATATGGTGATGCCAAATATTGGCGCCTTTATTGCTTGGGGTTTTATTACTGCTATTTTTATTCCAACAGGTTGGTGGCCCAATGAGATGGTAGCTAGGTTAGTTGGACCAATGATTACATATTTGTTACCATTATTAATTGGTTATACGGGTGGTAAGTTAGTCTATGGCGAACGTGGTGGAGTGGTTGGTGCTATCACAACCATGGGTGTAATTGTCGGTTCAGAAATTCCAATGTTCTTAGGCGCGATGATTGTTGGACCACTTGGTGGTTGGGTCATTAAGAAATTTGATCAGATTGTTGAAGGTAAAGTTAAAAGCGGTTTTGAGATGCTAGTTAATAACTTCTCTTCTGGCATTCTTGGTATGATCCTTGCGTTACTTGCCTTTTTTGCGATTGGTCCTGCAGTTGTTCATGCATCAAACGTATTGTCTTATGGTGTCGATTTTATGGTACAGGCAAACTTATTACCATTAACATCGATCATCGTTGAACCTGCGAAAATTTTATTCTTAAATAATGCCATTAATCACGGTATTTTTTCGCCTTTAGGAATTCAGCAAGTTGCTGAACATTCTAAATCGATTTTCTTTTTAATTGAAGCCAATCCTGGTCCAGGACTCGGACTTTTACTGGCTTATATGGTATTTGGTAAAGGTGCAGCAAAAAGTTCAGCAGGTGGCGCAGCTATCATTCAATTCTTCGGCGGGATCCATGAGATCTACTTCCCATACGTATTAATGAATCCACGTTTAATCATAGCGATGATTTTAGGTGGAATGACTGGCATTTTTACCCTAACACTATTTAATGCTGGCTTAAGTTCACCCGCTTCGCCTGGATCAATTATTGCTGTTCTTGCCGTCGCACCAAAAAGTTCACTAGTTGGTGTTATTGCGTCTGTTATTGCTGCTGCAGTCGTGACTTTTGTTGCATCAGCGATACTTTTAAAAACAACTAAAAATATTGATAAAAGCCTTGATGATGCACAAGCAAACATTAAGAAAATGAAAAGTCAGGCAAAAGGCTTAGATGATGCTAATACTTTTGACCTAGCATTAGTGAAAAAAATTATCGTTGCTTGCGATGCGGGTATGGGTTCAAGTGCAATGGGCGCAGGCGTTCTTAATAAAAAAGTAAAAGATGCAGGTTTAAATATTTCAGTGACTAATTTGGCGATTAATAACTTACCGACTGATGTTGATATAGTGATTACTCACCGTGATTTGACCGAGCGCGCGAAGCAGCATGCGCCAAATGCACACCATATTTCATTAATTAATTTCCTTGATAGTGATTTGTACAGTCAACTTGTTGAGTCATTAAAAGAAAAACAAAATACCGCTATCAGAGTTGAGGCCCAATCTCAAATAAAGCAAGATGATGCGCCAATATTTCGATTAACGCAAAATGACATATTTTTAGGGCTTAATGCCACGACAAAAGAAGAGGCTATTCGTTTTGCTGGAGAGCAATTAGTCAAATTAGGTTATGTTGAAGAAGATTATATTGATGCGATGTTTGCGCGAGAGGCGCTAACAAGCACTTACCTAGGTGAATCAATCGCAGTGCCACACGGGACTATTGATGCGAAAGATAAAGTACTTAAGACGGGAATTGTATTTTGTCAATATCCTCAAGGCGTCGTGTTTGGTGACACCGAGGATGATAAAGCACGTTTAGTTATAGCGATTGCAGCACGAAATAATGAGCACCTAGATGTTATTGCTAAACTCACTAGTGCGCTTGATGATTCCTCAATTATAGACAAATTAGTCAATACAGATGATATAAATGAAGTACTCGCTGTATTAGCTTAATGGCAAATATTATCTTCATTTTGCCATTAAATTACTATTAATAGATAACGAGATAAAATAATTAAGGTTGAAACTATGCAAGTTTTACATTTTGGTGCAGGTAATATTGGTAGAGGTTTTATTGGTAAACTATTAGCTGATGCAGGGATTAAAGTCACTTTTGCCGATGTAAATCAAGCGATTGTAGATGAATTGAACGTAAGACATCAGTACCCAGTCAATGTCGTTGGTGAATGTGCAACGACAGAAGTGGTAATTGGCGTTGATGCGGTTAATAGCCAATCTGCTGGAGTTATTAATAAAATTGCTAACGTTGATCTAGTTACAACAGCTGTTGGTCCGCAAATATTACCACGTATTGCTGATGCGGTGGCAAAAGGGCTGATAGCTCGTTTTGAGTGTAACAACACTCAGCCATTAAATATTATCGCCTGTGAAAATATGGTACGAGGTACAAGCCAATTTAAAGAACATATTTTTGCTGTGTTACCGGCTCAATATCATAATTGGGTTAATCAAAATATTGGTTTTGTTGATTCTGCCGTTGATCGTATTGTTCCACCAGCCACATCAAAAACAGGTGATATTCTTGAAGTTACTGTTGAGACCTTTTCGGAATGGATTGTTGATGAAACTCAATTTAAAGGGCCTATTCCGATAATTTCTGGTATGGAGCCTACCGATAATCTAATGGCTTTTGTTGAGCGAAAACTATTTACTCTCAATACTGGGCATGCAATTACTGCTTATTTAGGTCATTATTACGGTTTAACGACTATTCGTGATGCTATTCTTGATGAACGAATCCGATTAATTGCACGTGGTGCGATGGAAGAGAGTGGGTTAGTGCTTATTAATCGTTATCGGTTTGATGATGTTAAGCATATTGCCTATATTGAGAAAATTTTAGCCCGTTTTGAAAACCCTTATTTACATGATGATACGGCAAGAGTAGGTCGTCAGCCATTAAGAAAATTAAGCCCAACAGATCGATTAGTCAAACCGCTATTAGGTACGTTTGAATATCAATTATGCAACGATAATTTACTTATTGGTATTGCTGCCGCACTTAATTACCGTAACAATGATGATGAGCAGGCAATTGAACTCGCCGATATCATTGCGCAACAAGGGATTGATAAAGCATTTAGCCAAATATCAACTATTGAGATTAATAACCCAGTAATTAAGAAAGTTGAGAGTATTTATGAGCTTATGCAAACTAAGGGCTTTTAGCTTTTAAAATATAATCATGCTAGAAAGTTTACAAGAAGACGATATTCTCGAACGGCTAAATCAACAGCTCGATATTCATGGGCTGTTGGTTACTGCAATGGATATTATTGGTCAGAATGTAGATCAGCTAATAATGAAAGCTTTTCGTAAGGATAAGCATGCGATTAAATTTGTTATTCCCTCTTTGGTGGGTAATCGTGGGCCGCTTAATGAGCTATCAGTAAGGCTAAAGTTACTTTATGCTTTGGGCGTTATTAGTCGAGAGGAATATGAAGATATCGAGCTAATTATGGCCATTGTTGATGAATTAGAACTTGATGATGAGACTGTTTATACTTTTGTTGATGACGAAATTCTCGGCCCAATAAGCTTGCTGCATGATATGACATTACCTCCTCAGATTATTAGCCAAAAAATAATACCAAATGAAGCAGGAATTGTTGATAGTATAAAGTCTTCAATCTATAAACAGCGTTATCAGCAGATGATTCGTTCGGCGCTGATCATAGCTATCACTACTCTCGTAGTGCGTCTTAGTGAAAAACAGTGCCTGCTTTTTATGCACCAATAGGTTAAACCTGTAACCAAAAAGTCACTGGACCATCGTTAACGAGTGAAACTTGCATATCGGCAGCAAAAATGCCGGCTTGAGTATCTATTTGTTGTTGGCATTGGTTGGTAAAATATTCATATAGTGCTTTCGCTTCATCAGGTAAAGCACCTTTAGTAAAACTTGGACGCATACCTTTTTGAGTATCAGCGACAAGTGTAAATTGGGAGACAACTAAAATACTGCCGCCAGCTTGCTTAATATTAAGGTTCATTCTATCTTCATTGTCGCTAAAGATACGATAACCTAATACTTTTTCACAAAGTCGAGCTGCTTTTTGCTCGGTGTCTTCTTTTTCAACACCTAATAAGACTAATAAACCGCGGTCTATTTTACCAACAGTCTGGTCATTAACTAAAACGCTAGCATGCTTAACACGTTGTATTAATGCTATCATTTTTTATTATCACCAGCAGCGACATGCGTCATCTTCTGTTTATTATAATCAGCTAACGCAGCAGCAAATTCAGCACCAAATAAAATAATACACCACGAGAAATAAATCCAAATCAGCAATAAAGGTATTGAGGATAATACCCCATATATCAATTGATAAGTCGGAAAAGATGTCACATATAAAGTAAATAATTTTTTTCCTAGCTCAAATAATATCGCGGCAATTATTGCTCCTGCTATTGATTCTTTGGTCGGCACAGGTTCCGTTGGGACTATGCAATAAAGCAGCCAAAAACCAATAATAGAAATCACAAAAGGTAAAAAGCCGATAGATACATGGCTAATGGTTGTATCAGATAACCACTTGGTTGAAAATATATATGAACTTATCGCGATGCTCGCCCCAATTAATATTGGGCCTAGTGTTAGTATCGTCCAGTACATCGTTAGCTTATAGGTAAAGGAACGTCTACGTTTTGTTCGCCAAATAAAATTTAAGGCGCTATCAATTGAACTAATTAATAACAAAGACGTTACAACTAAACCAATGATACCAAACGCGGTCATTCTATTGGTATTCGCAATAAATTGGTCTAGGTATTGTTGAATGGTATCACTGGCAGCTGGCGCTAAATTATCATAAACTAATTGCCGCAGCGATAGGCTTGCTTCATTAAAAATAGGAAAAGCAGATAAAAGAGAAAAAATGACCGTAATTAACGGTACTAATGCTAAAATTGAGGTATATGCAAGGCTCGCCGCGGATGTTGTCAAACGATCATGGTTGATATGTTGCCATAAAATAATGATAAAACGTTTAACACTATGAGTATTTGCTCTAAAATTAAATTTTTTTAGTTTCATTAGTCTACCTATCAACAATTCACTATTTTAAGGTCGCAATACAGCTATTTATACCATTAGCTTTTAATATTGCTATTGCTTTTTCTGTATCGGATTTCAATTGATAGGGTCCAACAAGTACACGATGAAATTTTTCACTCTGTACAAAACTTGTCATGCCAAGTATTGTTAATTTAGCCTGCAGGGATTCAGCATTCCCTCTGTCTTTGAATGCACCACACTGTAATAGCCAATGTCCTGTTTCAACTGTTGTTTTTTGCTGTATTTGGGTTGGTGGAGCTGTATTTGTTGTCGCTTGGTTACTACTTGCGGATGATGACTGTTTATCATTGATAAAACTACTTAAAATTTGCTGACGTTCTTTGTCTTGTATTGATTTTGTTAGCGGAGGAATAACCGCCTTATTATTACCATTGGGATTTTCTAATTCTTTTAAATAAGTCCAACGTTCTTCTGGTTTATCCGGTAGCGTTACTTGTGGTTTTTCGGTAATATTTTGTGGTGTAGAAACGGGTCGATGGGGATTATTTTTTGATACAAAATATAAAATTGCGGCAAACAAAATAACTAATAAAATAGCAATTGCCATCATTAGATTAGGAATAACACGTGAACTATTTTTTGCTTTTGATTTCTTTTTGACATAATCACGTTGTGCCACAATATACTCTCTCCAATTCTGTTTTAATTGTGATTAGTATACAAATAAAAAAAGCGGCTTTCACCACTTTTTATAAAATAATAACACATACCTAAACTAGGTATTATTATTCTCTAATTAAGCTATTATGCAATAGCATTGATTTGCTTAATTAAACTTGCTTTATGGCGTGCTGCTTTATTTTTGTGGATTAAACCACGAGCCGCTTGACGATCAACGATTTCCTGCATATCTTTATATGCTACTTGCGCTGATTCTTTATCACCAGCTGCGATAGCTGCATATACTTTTTTGATATAAGTACGCATCATCGAACGACGACTTGCATTGTGTTTACGGCGTTTTTCAGATTGAACTGCACGCTTCTTAGCTGATTTGATATTAGCCAAGGTCAACTCCCAAATTAGATGAACTAATAAATATAATTATCATTAAGGCGACGAAATATGCCTTATTTGAGCCGTTTTGTCAATAAGAAATTTTAGATAAATCATTTTTTAAATTGATCAGCCTTAAAAATTTTGTGTTAAAATAGGCTAAATTTTTTGAATTAAATATTATTAGAAAGAGGAAATTTCATGGCTATTGTTAAGATGACAGATCTTGAACTTAAAGGTAAACGTCTTTTTATCCGTTCAGATCTTAATGTTCCCGTTAAAGATGGTAAAGTGACATCAGATGCTCGTATTCGTGCATCGCTACCAACTATTGAACTTGCTATTAAACAAGGCGCAAAAGTAATGGTTACCTCGCATATCGGTCGTCCAACTGAAGGTGAATATAACCCTGAATATTCTCTGCAACCTGTAGTCGACTATTTAAATGCACATGTTAATTTCCCTGTGCGCTTAGTCAAAGATTATCTTGATGGAGTGGATGTCAAAGAAGGTGAATTAGTTGTACTTGAAAATGTTCGCTTTAATAAAGGCGAAGGAAAAGACGACGAAATATTATCGAAAAAATATGCTGCATTATGTGATATTTATGTCATGGACGCTTTTGGTACTGCTCACCGTGCACAAGCATCAACACATGGTGCAGGTAAATTTGCTCCAGTAGCTTGTGCAGGACCTCTACTAGCACAAGAACTTGATGCCTTAGGTAAAGCGTTAGATAACCCTGCTCGTCCGATGATTGCAATTGTAGCCGGTTCTAAAGTCTCAACTAAACTGACGGTACTTGATTCCTTATCGAAAATTGCTGATCAAATTATTGTGGGCGGTGGTATTGCAAATACGTTTATTGCAGCAGAAGGCTATAATGTTGGTAAATCTCTTTATGAAGCTGATTTAATTCCAGAAGCTAAAAAACTAATGGCTAATTGTGAAATACCAGTACCAACTGATGTCCGTGTTGCAACAGAATTTAGCGAAAACGCTACAGCGGCATTAAAATCGGTTAAAGATGTTAAAGAAAATGAACAAATTCTTGATATTGGTGATGCTTCAGCTGAGGAGTTAGCGAAAATTATTAAAAATGCTAAGACTATTTTATGGAATGGTCCGGTTGGTGTTTTTGAGTTCCCTAACTTTCGTCGTGGTACCGAGATTGTTGCTAAAGCAATTGCAGATAGTGCCGGTTTTTCTATCGCGGGAGGCGGTGATACATTAGCTGCTATCGATTTATTTGGCATTGAAGATAAAATTTCTTATATTTCAACGGGCGGAGGGGCATTCCTTGAGTTTGTTGAAGGTAAAACGCTTCCCGCTGTCGCTATGCTAGAAGCTAGAGGCAAGTAATTTCCAATTAAGGATGGAGTGCCACTTCATCCTTTTTTCTGCATTTTATAATAAAATCTATAGGTAAAAATAATGGCTACTAAGATTTCAGATGTAATAAAACCTGGTGTTGTAACTGGCGATGATGTTCAAAAAATATTTCAAATTGCGCGTGACAATAAATTTGCACTACCGGCTGTAAACTGTGTGAATACTGATACTATCAACGCGGTAATTGAAACTGCTGCTAAAGTTCGTGCGCCAGTTGTTGTGCAATTCTCAAATGGTGGGGCACAATTTATTGCAGGTAAAGGTCTAAAATTAGAAGGCCAAGGTGCTGCTGTTCTTGGCGCGGTATCTGGAGCTAAACACGTGCATTTAGTCGCTGAAAAATACGGTGTTCCAGTTATTGTTCATACTGACCATTGCGCGAAAAAGTTACTACCATGGGTTGATGGCCTATTAGATGCTGGTGAAGCTCATTTTGCACGTACAGGCAAACCGTTATTCTCATCTCATATGATTGACTTATCTGAAGAAAGCCTAAAAGATAATATCGATTTATGCTGCCAATATCTAGCTCGCATGAAGTCTTTAGGTATGACTTTAGAGCTTGAACTTGGTTGTACAGGTGGGGAAGAAGATGGTGTTGATAATAGCCATATGGATAGTTCAGCACTTTACACACAACCAGAAGACATTGCTTATGCTTATGAAAGGCTAAATGCTATCAGTCCTCGTTTTACTATCGCGGCGTCATTTGGTAATGTTCATGGCGTTTATAAACCAGGTAATGTAAAACTAACGCCAAAAATTTTAGATAATTCACAGAAATATGTATCTGAAAAATTTGGTTTGCCTGAGAAATCATTAAACTTTGTCTTCCATGGCGGTTCAGGCTCAACCGCTGAAGAAATTGCTGAAGCAGTCAGCTATGGTGTGGTTAAAATGAATATCGATACCGATACTCAATGGGCGAACTGGGAAGGCATCTTAAATTACTATAAAGCTAACGAAGCTTATCTACAAGGTCAATTAGGCAATCCGGAAGGTGTTGATTCACCAAATAAAAAATACTACGATCCTCGTGTTTGGTTACGTAAAGGTGAAGAATCGATGATCGCTCGTTTAGAGTTAGCGTTTAAAGAGCTTAATGCGATTGACGTATTATAATTTTTTAAATTAGCTTTTCAATTGAACCGTAGCATGTACAATGTTACGGTTTTTTTATCACCGATTTTAGGTAGTGATAAAAAGTGTTACCATCCCTCAATCGGATCCACATCAATACTCCAGCGTAGGTTTTTAATCTCGGGCCATTGCTCAATTTCTCTAACTAGCTGGCTTAATACTAGCTGTAATTTGTGACGCTCGGTATGTTGTAATAGCAGCTGCCAACGATTATAGCCCGCTCTTTTTGGTTGATTTGCTGGAGAAGGACCAAGCAACCAGAGCATATCATCATTAAACTGCTTGCTAAGCCAATCGGCGACTTTTTGCAAAAATTGTGGTGCATATTGGTTATTACGATCTGCGGCATGAAATAGTGCTTGATAGCTAAATGGCGGCAAGCGAGTGATTTGCCGATCTAACAGCATCTGGTTTGCAAAAGCTTGATAACCTTGTTGCAATAATAGATTAAGCAGGGGGTGCTCGGGATGATAAGTTTGTAAAATAACTTCACCCGCTTTATTTTCACGGCCTGCACGACCTGAAACTTGAGTATAAAGCTGCGCAAAGCGCTCTGTAGCCCTAAAATCACTCGAAAATAGCGCGCCATCAACATCGATAATGCCGACTAATGTTACGTCAGGAAAGTGATGACCTTTAGCTAAAATTTGTGTGCCAACAAGTATATGCTTACCGCCCAAATTTACTTGTTTTAGATATTCATCTAAGGCGCCTTTTTTAGCGGTAGAGTCACGATCAATCCTGCTCACCGAAACATCAGGGAAAAGTTGATTTAATTGTAGTTCCAATTGCTCAGTCCCAAAACCAATCGGTACTAAGTGAGTCGATCCACATTTAGGGCATTGGTTAGGAATAGCGCGGTGGCTGTCACAATGATGGCAAATCAATTTGTGCTGTTTTTGATGATAAGTATAAGGCTTATCACAGCGAGGGCACTCCGCAATCCAACCACAATCATGGCAAATTAATAGTGGTGAGAATCCGCGACGGTTTAAAAATAAAATCACCTGATTGTCATTCGCCAAATGTTTTTTAATTTTATCAATTAGCGGCTGTGATAATCCCGCTGATAGCACTAATCCTTTTATATCTAACACAACTTGCTGAGCAAGCTCGGCATTACCTGCACGTTCAGTTAAATGTAAATGTTGGTAGCGATGCGCCTTTGCATTATTGAGTGTTTCAAGCGAGGGGGTTGCGGAGCCTAAAATAATTGGAATATTTTCTATTTTTGCTCGAACAATCGCTAAATCACGAGCGTGATAGCGCCAACCTTCTTGCTGTTTATATGACGAATCATGCTCTTCATCGATAATAATCATACCTAGTTGTTTAAATGGTGTAAATAGCGCCGATCTAGTACCAATTACAATGGCAATATCACCTTGCTTGCACTGCAACCAAGTCGATAGTCTTTCCTTTTCGCTCATCGCAGAATGCAGCATGACAATCGGCACATTAAAGCGCTGCTGGAATCGCTTAATCGTTTGCGGCGTTAAACCAATCTCAGGTACTAATATCAGGGCTTGCTTACCTTGCAAAATAACCGCTTCAATCGCTTGTAGGTATACTTCCGTTTTACCCGAGCCGGTTACGCCCTCAAGTAAAAATACGCCAAACCGATCGCACTGCTGATTGATGCTATCAATGGCACTTATTTGTTGAGCATTAAGTACAAAAGGGCTTGGATTAGATGAAATATTTTTTTGCCAACAGTAGGCATCAGGTATTAGCGCGATTTTTTCGATCAGCGCTTTATCGCTTAATGCTTTGTATACAGCAGGTGAAAAGCGGTTTGATTCAATTTCGCTACCCGCTTGCATCAAACTCAACAATGCTTGCTGTTTGACCGAACGAGCTAGCGTGCAGCTATCAATAATTTTACCTTGCTCAGTCAGTTGCCAGATTAGCGTTTCCGATTTGGTTGCGGCTTTACCTTGTCTTAATAAAATCGGGATAGCGTGAAATAGTACTTCGCCAAGTGGATAGTGATAGTAATCAGCTGCCCACAATAAAAACTGCCACAGTTTATCTGAGAATAATGGTTGTGGATCGATAAACTCACTAATAGTTTTTAGCTTGTGGATATCGTATTCACTCTGGCTACTGAGTGCCGAGATAATTCCGATAGCATGGCGGTTACCAAATGGAATTTTAACTCGTATGCCTAGCGTAGCTAAATTGGCTAGTTTATCTGGCACAATATAATCAAACGTTTGATGTAGCCGAATAGGCAGCACAATTTTGGCAATGAGCATAATTAATGATAATTGTATGAATAAAGATGATTGCTATAGTAGCACATCAGCACCACATTTGCTTAATTAAGGCTTTTGCCACTAATCAGCAAACTTATTGATCTGGCAACAAAACCAAATAAAATACCAACGACGGCGGCTTGGCAAATCATGATCCAATTACCATTTTGTAAAACTAACAATGACAACGTAATTAGTGAGCAAGCAAAGTATTTCAAGTGTTGTAGTTGGGTGATTGCAAACAGTAAAAAGACCACAATCCCGACGATAACTTCGGTTTTATATGGCATATTAGTGATGTATGGGCTGACTTGCAGATAAATTACTCCAAATAAAATACCCAGTAATGCGGTAAAGAGGGTAATCACCAGCCCCATTAAATTTGATTGCGGTGCGGCAAAAAAGAGTGCGCTACTCAGCAGGCAATACCAAAATGGCAGGTTAAGGTAACTACTTAACCAAACTAAAGTAGCAGCGAGTAAAGCGGTGATTAATGCGGTAAAGAGTGTTTTGATCATGATATTTCCTTTTATATTTCCTAATATTATCGATGAACTACGCCGAAATTGGATAATTAACCTGATTTTATCCAGTTTATTTTACTCATATTTGCCTATTTAGGTAATATAAAAAATAATCATATTATTAAACCATTAGTTTATGCTAGCAATAATAAAGATTTAGCTATTAACTAAATCTTTATTCCATATTGAGTTTTTGCAACAAAAAATAACGAATATAATATTGAATTCAATAACTAGGGTTATTTACTTGTCGCTGCTTTCATCACTTTAACAAAGCGTGTTAGTTTATCTAACATTACGGTGGGGTTATTTTGATTATCAGCAATAATTTTAACCGTTGCTGAACCTGATATCGCGCCAGCCGCTCCGCCTTTAATCGCTTCACTAACTTGTTCTGGGGTTGAAATACCAAAACCTTGAATAGCTGGTGGCGCATTAAACTCATTAAGTTTTTTAATTAAATGAGTTAGCGGTTTATTCGCTTTATTCTCAGTGCCTGTAACGCCTGCTCGCGAAACTAAATAAGTATAACCTTGTCCATTATCCGCAATACCCTTTAGCACATCATCATTGGCATTCGGTGGGCAGATAAATATTGGCGCAATGCCATGTTTTAATGCCGCTGCTTTAAATGGTGCCGATTCTGATAATGGCACATCTGCTACTAATACGGAATCAACACCTGCTTGAGCGCAGCGGGCATAAAAGTCATCAATACCGCCTTTAAACACTAAATTAGCGTAAATCAGTAAGCCGATTGGGGTTGTTGGGTGTTTTTGGCGTACTTGAGCTAATACTTCAAAACATTTGGCTACATTTATGCCGCCGGCAAAGGCGCGCAAATTTGCCTCTTGAATGGTTGGTCCATCGGCTAACGGATCAGAAAATGGGATCCCCAGTTCTAATGCATCAGCGCCAGCAGTGACTAAGGTATCAATAATTTGTAGTGATAACGCCGGCGTTGGGTCACCGACGGCGACAAAGGGGACAAAGGCACCACGGTTTTGTTTAGCAAGCTGCGAAAATAGCACCTCATATCGATTAGGCTTTATTAACTGACTCATGCGACTTCTCCTCTTGCTTTTAAAATATCGTAAACGGTAAAAATATCTTTATCGCCGCGACCTGATAAATTGACAATTAATAGTTGCTCTTTATCTGGATCTTGTTTAATTAATTTTAGTGCATAAGCGAGCGCGTGAGACGATTCTAACGCGGGAATAATCCCTTCGTGTAGTGATAATGCTTTAAATGCCTCTAGCGCCTCATTATCGGTGATAGAAACATACTGCGCCCTACCAATGCTATCAAGATAAGCATGCTGCGGCCCAACAGAGGGGAAATCAAGCCCGGCGGAAATTGAGTAAGACTCCTCGATTTGGCCTTCTTCGGTTTGCATCATTGGCGATTTCATGCCGAAATAAATACCCAATTTACCATGTTTTAATGACGCGCCATGTTGGCCTGTCTCAATGCCATGGCCGCCAGGTTCAACACCAATTAACTGCACGTCTTTGTCATCGATAAAGTTAGCAAACATACCAATCGCATTTGAACCTCCACCAACGCAAGCAATTACCGCATCAGGTAAACGACCTTCGCGAGCAAGGATTTGTTGCTTAGCTTCGGCACTAATCATTTGTTGAAACTCTCTCACTATCGTTGGAAATGGATGTGGTCCTGCCGCTGTGCCTAGCATATAGTGCGCTTTTTCATAACTACCCGACCAGTCCCGTAGAGCCTCATTACACGCATCTTTTAAGGTTGCACTACCGGTCGTAACTGGAATTACCGTCGCGCCCATTAGACGCATTCTAAATACGTTTGGTGCCTGACGCTCAACATCTTTGGCGCCCATATAAATTCGGCATTTTAATCCTAATAATGCACAAGCAAGCGCCGAGGCGACGCCATGTTGACCTGCGCCAGTTTCGGCAATAATTTCAGTTTTACCCATACGCTTAGCCAGCAGTGCTTGACCTAGAACTTGGTTGGTTTTGTGGGCGCCGCCGTGCACTAAATCTTCACGTTTTAGGTAAAGTTTAGTTTTGCTACCAGCGGTTAAATTACGGCAAAGGGTTAATGCAGTTGGCCTACCAGCATAATTTTTTAATAGGTCATGAAACTCTTGTTGAAACGCGGGATCAGCTTTCGCATCAAGAAAAGCCTGCTCAAGTTCATCAAGTACGGGGATGAGAATCTGCGGCACATATTGACCACCAAATTCACCGAAGTAAGGATCTAATTTTGACATGATACATTCCCTTTTTTAATACGGATAATTGCTTAATATTGAGAATAACTGTTTAATTTTATCGTGATCTTTTATTCCCGATGAGGTTTCTACACCAGAATTAATATCAAGGCCGATAACGCCGGTTTGTATTGCTTGCTTGGCATTTTGAGGATTAACGCCGCCTGCCAGCATCACATTATCTAATGGTTGGTTAACGAGCAGCTGCCAATCAAATGGTTTACCTGTGCCACCGTTACCCTGATCAAATAGGTAACGGTTAACCAATGGGTTATTGTGCGTTGGAATTACCGCTTTAATGCTGATTGCTTGCCAAATTTGGCACGGTTTTGGTAGCTTATCTCGCAAGTCTGCAATATAACTGGCGTCTTCATCACCATGTAACTGCACGGCAAATAAATTAAGTGAGGTTGCGATATTTACCACATTAGCTAATGGTTCATTTTTAAATACACCGACCCAATTTAGTTTGGCCCCTGACATTACGGTTCGCGCTTTAATCGGCTCAATATAACGAGGTGATGACTGCACAAAAATCAGCCCACCGTAGACACTGCCAGCCTGATAAGCGGCAAACGCATCCTCTTTTCGGGTTAAGCCGCACACTTTATTTTCACCTAACATTACTTTGCGTATAGCAAGCTCTAAATCATCTTCCGACATCAGCGCACTACCAATTAAAAAACCATCTGCATAGTGACTTAATTCGAGCACTTGCGCATGGGTGTAAATTCCTGATTCACTGATCACAATGCGATCCTCCGGAATTTGCGGCGCTAGCTGTTTAACGCGATCAAGATCGACTGTCAAATCACGTAGGTTACGGTTATTAATACCAATCACTTTGGCGTTAAGTTGTATTGCTCGCTCAACTTCGTGCTGAGTACTGGCTTCGGTTAATACGCCCATATTTAGGCTGTGGGCGAGTTCGCTAAGCACTAAATATTCATCATCATTTAGCACTGAGAGCATAAGTAAAATAGCATCGGCTTGATAATAACGCGCTAAATAGACTTGGTACTCATCAATGATAAAATCTTTACATAATATCGGCTGGTGAGTGTGCTGTTTAACGATCGGTAAAAAATCAAAGCTACCTTGAAAGTATTTTTCATCGGTTAATACCGAGATTGCATTAGCATGATGGCCATATATTTTAGCGATCTCCTCTGGATTAAAATCATGACAAATTAATCCCTTTGATGGCGATGCCTTTTTACACTCTAAAATAAACACACTTTTACTATCAGTTAATGCATGATAAAAATTGCGATCGCTTGGTGCTAGGTTATCTTTAAAAGTGGATAGTGGTTGCCGTACTTTGCGATCCGCTAACCAAATAGCTTTGTCGGTAACAATTTTCTTCAATACCGTTGCCATCTCAACATTTTCAATTAATGATTCAATTGCCATAATTAACCTCGTTGCGCTAGTGCGGATAATAATTGATAAGGCTTGCCACTATGTATCATATTTAACGCTTGCTGTGTATTCGCGTGTAAATCATTATGGCCAAATAACTTCATTAGCATCGCCACATTCACTGCGATGGCCGCACTATGTGCGTCCTGACCATTACCTTGTAAGATAGCAATTAAACTATCGCGGTTTTGCTCCGGTGTACCACCTTCAATATCTTTTAATGTGTAACAATTAACCCCAAAGTCTTGTGGGTTAACACTAAAATAATTAATATTGCTATTAATCACCTCGGCGACATCGGTTGTGCCATGAATAGCTACTTCATCCATGCCATCACCATGCACCACAATAGCATGTTCATAGCCTAACATAGCAAGGGTTTGGGCAATAGGCTTCAATAAATCACGATGATAAACACCAAGTAAAATACGTTTAGGTTTAGCCGGATTAATTAACGGCCCCAAAATATTAAAAATAGTGCGAGTTTTTAGCTGTTGGCGAATGGGCGCAGCATGACGAAAACCTGAGTGATACTGCTGAGCAAATAAAAAGCAAATTCCTAATTCATCAAGCGCTTGCCTTGCAATATCGGCTGACATGTTGAGTTTAATCCCTAATGCCGCAAGCACATCAGATGAGCCTGACTTACTCGATACACCGCGATTGCCATGTTTGGCAATTTTAAAGCCCATACTCGCAGCAACAAAGGCGCTCGCGGTTGAGATATTAATACTATTCGTGCCATCGCCACCCGTACCAACAATATCAGTAAAATCATAATCAGGCGTTGCAAAGCTATCGGCATTATTAAGCAGTGCGGTTGCGGCGCCAGCGATCTCTTGCGGCTGCTCGCCACGCACTTTCATACTAATTATTGCTGTTGCAAGAGTGGTCGGTTGTAGCTTACCGTTAATAATTTGGCTAAATAAGATTTGGCTTTCGTCTTGCGCAAGGACTTTTCCTTGGTAAAGTTTATCTAAAATTGGTTGAATGATTTTTTCGCTAGTTTGCGCGGCGGTTTTTTCTGCTTCGGCTAATGATGGCTCTGTTTTTGATGCATGGGGCGCAGCTAATGCACACTCAATTGTTTGGTTTAATAGTTGAACACCATTGATGGTTAAGATCGATTCTGGGTGAAATTGGAAGCCATAGACACGGTCATGATCATTCCTAACCGCCATTACGACATTATCGAACATCGCATTAATGGTCAGCGAAGCAGGGATATTTTCGCCTTTAAGTGAATGGTAACGCGCAACGGGTAATGGGTTTGGTAAACCGTTAAACATCAGTTTGCCATCATGTTTAATCAGTGATGCTTTGCCGTGTAAAATGTCGCCCGCAGGTACAATGCTGCCGCCATAAGATTCGACAATCGCTTGGTGACCAAGGCAGATACCAATAATTGGTAACTGACCTTTTAAGCGCTGTAATAACTCAGGCATACAGCCCGCTTGGCTTGGTGCGCCAGGACCTGGTGATAAAAATAGGATCGGATTTTGTAGCTGGGATAATTTTTCAATAATCAAATCTGCAGGCAGAGTATTGCGATAGATCGTCACATGATGCCCACTATATCGAAGCTGATCGACTAAGTTATAGGTAAACGAGTCAATATTATCTAAAAATAGAATATTCGCCATTAGAATGTTCCTTCTACATTGTGTGCTTTAATAATCGCGCGGATAACGGCGCGCGCTTTATTTCGCGTTTCATCAGCTTCGGATTGCGGATCAGAATCAAGCACCACGCCGCCACCCGCTTGTACGGTTGCAATGCCATCTTCGACATAAACGCTACGGATAACGATACAGGTATCTAAATCACCATTCGCGGTAAGGTAGCCAATTGCACCGCCATAACTGCCTCGGCGTGTTTTTTCAGATTCAGCAATCAGTTGCATCGCCCGTACTTTTGGCGCGCCGGTTAAGGTGCCCATATTCATCGTTGCTTGATAAGCGTGTAGGGCATCTAAATCTGGGCGCAGTTGACCAATAACACGCGAGACTAAATGCATGACAAACGAATAACGATCCACTTTTAGTAACTCTTTGGTATAGCGGCTGCCGGGTACACAGATGCGCGCCAAGTCATTGCGCGCTAAATCAACTAACATTAAATGCTCTGCCAGCTCTTTTTTATCGGTGCGCATTTCTAGTTCAAGTCGGCTATCAAGATCATAATCGACCTCACCATGGGCATTTAATCCGCGTGGGCGAGTTCCGGCAATCGGATAAATTTCAACTTGATTAGTTTGTTTGGTGTATTTGAGCGCGCTTTCCGGTGATGCACCAAATAGGGTGAAATCCTCATCTTGCATATAGAACATATAAGGGCTTGGATTACTCTGTTTTAAAGTATGATAAGCCGATAATGGCTCAGGGCAGGGTAGCTTAAAGCGCCTTGATGGCACGGCTTGAAATATTTCACCTTGTTGTATCGCATCTTGCATTTTTTTTACGATGGTATTGAAGTCATCATCATTTAAGTTACAAGTGACAATGGCATCAGCTAAAGATTGGCGTTTGATCGCTTTAATCGGCTGGTTAAGTTGTTGCTCAAGCGATGCTAGTCGATGACGTAAGCGCTGTGCTTCTTGATTATTCTGGACAAATAGACTCGATTTTAACGTGGCAGTTTGTGTTTTATGGTTCATTTCAAGCAGTGTTTCAGCCAAGTAAAAGCAGTAATCAGGGCAGCGTTGCTGAGTAGGTAACTTAGGTAAATTTTCAAATCCGGTGACTAAATCATAACCAAATAAGCCGCCTAAGAATATTGCATCATTTTCGGCATCATCAGGAAGGGTGACTAAGGTTAAAATATTGCGTAGCGTATCAAAAATCGATAATGCTTTAAGCCTTGAATCTTCATCTTGCAAATTATCAATAACAGGAAAATTAATCGTTAATGTGTTGTGCGTAAGCTGTTTAGTGGCTTGCGGTGGAAAAGATTCCGCCAGTAAAGGTAACAAAGCTAAGCCATTTTCAGTTAAAGCGCTAACCGTCACTTGGGTGTTTAAAGCGTTAATACGTAGCGCACTATCAATGATCATGACGCTTTTGATGCCTTGCTTGTTATCGATTTCCGCCGATTCTAATAGTAGTGTTGCAGGGCGGTTGGCACAGAGTTGATTGAATATTTTGGTCGGGTCATTATGGTAGCAAATTAACTGTTTAAATTGTTGTAATTTAGGCATTTGATTATTCCCTAATGTATATTAAATCTTATTTAATCGTATTAAAAAGCCCGCGATTGCGGGCTAGTGAATTTTCTTTATATAGCAAAAAAAGCACATTACCCAAGATAAGTAATACGCCACCAAGAAAATATAACAGAGATTAAGTTTTTCATTTTTTAATATTCATCCAAATTATGTTGTATCATTAAACTAGTTCATTGATTTTTTGTCAAGTAGTTTAAATAATAAATTTGCATAATCACCTCTGAATGAAATACCTTCCTTTGCTTAAAAATAGGTATTTGCCAGATATAAACTGACGGAATTTTATCAGTATTTTAATGCATTAATCTCTCAATCAAGATGTTATGTATTTTATGGAATCAGTTATGAGCGGGAATGCTGCCGTAAATTTATAGCAGACTTAATCATCTTTTTATGAGCCACAATATGTTCTTATTATGGTGTTATCATACGAGGGAGCAATATTGATTAACGAGTTTGTTATGTTACTGTGCAGTGTAGCGCTGCACAGTAAGCAAATGAGATAATACTAAAGTTTACCATTTGATTTATATAAATAGTAAAGTTTGACGTATTTATTCATGGTATAAAAATAGTGATTAACCGATAAAATCCAGCCCATTTTGCCATCTAAAAACCCACCTTGAATCAAATACATTTTAATAAATGCCCAAAATGGTCTTAAGACAATATCTTTAAAGAAACCACATTTTTTGTTATTTTTTCTATATTTTTCAGCAGATAGGGTGGTGTATTTATTAAATTTATTAAAATATTGCTCCCAATTGTCATAAGTGTAGTGATACAAATAAGCCGATAGTTTTTTTGATGGATAAGGTGTGATAATTTGTGGGTGGACAAAGCCTTCAACATAGGACCCTTTTTTAGGCATTAAACGACAAACAAAATCAGGCCTTAATACGCCATGAGTGGCTTTATTGTGATGAAATTTATTTTGTCTATGCACCCAGTAAGCAATTTGTTCATTAGCCGTTACCATATCTTTGATTTGCTGTTCAAGCTCTGGCGACACTCGCTCATCGGCATCAATTAAGAAAATCCAATCATAACTTGCTTGTTTAATCGCAAAGGTTTGTTGTCCCCCCCAATCGCCAGCAAGTGCCCGTTGAGTTACCTTGGCTCCTAATTCGGTGGCTATTTTCACGGTATCATCGGTGCTATAATCATCAATTACAATAATCTCTTTAGCAAATTGGCAACTTTTAATACAGTCAACAATGTTGTGTTGTTCATTTTTTGCAATGATGACGACGGACAATTCAATCATTTATCACCTCTGATTGTTTATTTTTTATTAAATATTGATTCAGGCCATGCTCACAGTTATGGACACTATTTTTAACAGCTAACTTAAGTAATTGATCATTATCATCAAGATTATGTCTTGAGTTTTCATGATGATAGAGGTGATAAGCGACACCTCCAAAACGTAGATCTTGGCGTATAATATGGTTATTCAGCAGCCTCACCACAAACTCGCTATCTTCTCTACCCCAGCCGACAAAGTCTTCATTATAACCGTTAATAGAAATAACGTCATTCCGCCAATAAGCCATATTACATCCTCTAACTGACGAGTAATCATTTTTAGACAAAAATTTTGTTGCTATTGGTGCAAGCAGCCGGCAGCTAATAGCATTTAGCTTATTTTGTACGCCAGTATTAAATAATGAAATTTTTGTTTTATTATTTTCAAAAAGCATCTGAGTAAATAATTCAGATAATATTACTCGCCGCCCTTGTACAAAGTAGTTTGGTTTAGCTATTAGTTTATGGTCGCGAATAAAATGGCGGTGCAATATCATATCGCCATCAATCATAATAATATAATCGCTTTCACTTTTAGCTATAGCTAAATTACGTGAACGAGCTAACCTAAAGCCTAAATCCTCTTGCCAGCTGTGAATAAGTGGAATAGGAAATGACTTTTGATAGCGCGCAATTAATTCCCGGGTCTCTTGTTTTGAACCATCATCGGCAATAATCACCTCATTAGGTAATACTGATTGGGTTTTAATTGATAGTAATACCAGCTCAAGCGCTTTTGGCCAGTTATAGGTTGTGACGATTAAAGATACAGATTTAGGTCGCATAGTGTAATCCAAAAATTTACTTCGTTTTGAAAAAAAGCATTGTCAATATTATTGAAGCTTCGGATAAATAAGCTACATATTTGCTAACAATTTAAGCTAAATTTCGGTATGATATTATTCACAATATTTCTATATCATACACAGGTTTTCAGATGAAAAAAATGCTTACTGCTATTTTTCCTGGCACATTTGATCCCATTACTAATGGTCATGTTGATCTGATTTTGAGAGCATCACTACTCTTTCCTCGCTTAATTGTGGCTGTTGCCGATAACCCAAATAAAAAAACCTTATTCTCATTAGATGAACGTGTTGACCTTGTTTCAACGGCATTGGAGCATTTATTAAATGTTGAAGTGATTGGCTATAGTAATTTAATGGCTGATTTTGCTAAAGAGCATTTGGCTACGGTTTTGATTCGCGGTGTGCGTACGACCTATGATTTTGAGTATGAAAGGCAATTAGCCGAAATGAATCGTAGTTTAAAAAATGATTTAGATACTATTTTTTTAATGCCATCGATTGCAACAAGTTTTATTTCATCAACAATAGTTAAAGATGTTGCACTACATGACGGCGATATTTCAATATTAGTACCTAAGCATGTTGAAGTCGCATTATTACAACGCATTGGCTAGTATCTATTAATCATGGTTTTATTTTATTCTCCGCCTAAAAAAGCGCCATCAACGCCAAAAGCGATTAAATTGACCGTACATGCGCTTGATGGTTTTGGTCAAGGAATCGCTCATTATCTCGGGAAAACGGTATTTATTAAAAATGCGTTACCCGGTGAACAAGTTGAAGTTCGATTAACTGAAGATAAGAGGCAGTACGCAAAAGCAAAAGTATTAAAATATTTAGTTAAAAGCGAACAACGTATCGCTCCGAATTGTCGCCATTATCGTATTTGTGGCGGCTGCGAAATGCAGCATATGGCAATAGCGATGCAGCATCACGTCAAAGCAGGCGCTTTGCTCGGGTTAATTGAAAAAGAGACGGGCTATAAGATAGATGCTACTGATGTTAAGATGATTACTTCCACTCCTTATCATTACCGGCGGCGCGCTCGTCTGGCCATAATGTATGAAAATAACCAGTTAGTCATCGGTTTCAGACAATTAGAATCAAAGCAAATTGTCGATATTACCGTTTGCCCTGTTTTAGTCGAGCAACTAGAGCTACAGCTCGTACCATTAAAAGGCTGTTTGAATGGGTTAAAAGATAGAAAAGCCTTGGGGCATCTTGACCTTATTCATACCGATAGCGGTACAATTGTAGTATTAAGACATGTTCGCGCTTTTAGTGAGCAAGATACTAAGCAGCTCGTTGATTTTGCATTACAGCAAAAAATAAGCTTTTATTTACATGGCGATGAGCTTGTCCATTTAGTTGGCAATAAAGAGCATTATTATTGCATTGGCCCATTAAAATTAATGTTTAGTCCGCTTGATTTTATTCAGGTGAATGAAGGCGTTAATTTGCTTATGATCGAGCAAGCAATTGACTGGCTCGAATTAATTCCGCAAGATCATGTGTTAGATCTATTTTGTGGTATGGGTAATTTTACCTTACCAATTGCAATGAAATGCGCTAATGTTTTCGGCGTTGAAGGGGTTGATGCTTTAGTTGATAAGGCAAAATTTAATGCGATATTTAATCGACAATATTTACTCGGAGACAGTGAGTTTTTTGTTAGCAACTTAGATCACATTGATGAAAACTCCGTTTGGTTTACCGCTAGCATTAATAAAGTCTTGCTTGATCCGGCAAGGCCTGGTGCTAATAAGGTCATTGCTAAAATAATACAATATAGTCCGACACATGTGGTCTATATTTCATGTAATCCAGCAACATTAGTACGCGATAGTAAAATATTATTACAAGCTGGCTATCAGATCGCAAATATATCAATTTTAGATATGTTTCCGCAGACTAAACATATTGAATCAATGTTATTGTTTATTAAATTAGGAACAAAATAAGATGGTATCAATAAGAGAAGCACATCAGCACAGTAATGAACATTACTCATTAGAACAGTTTGATGTTGAACAGTGGGCAAAACATATATTATCTTTAAATAATTCAAAATCTTATAATAAGTTTAAAACAGTCTGGGATTTTTGTTTTGAAAATAGCGCAGGAGCGGCTGAGCAACATCATTGTTTTGCTAATGCTATTGAGATGGTTGAAATTCTATCGATGTTAAATATGGATATCGATAGTTTATGTGCTGCATTATTGTGTCCTTTTCTTGATGCTAAAATTATTCGCCGAGAAGATATTAGCGACGTATTTGACCGTGAAATATTGCACTTGGTGACCAGTATTATTCGTATGAAAGAGATCCGTCAGTTACGCGCTATCCGTAACGGGACTGCGACCTCAGAACAAATTGACAGTATTCGGCGAATGTTACTTGCAATGGTGAATGATTTTCGTAGTGTTGTGATTAAGCTAGCTGAGCGAATCACCTACTTGCGAGACTTAATTGATGCACCAAGGGAAAAACAAGTTCTTGCCGCAAAAGAGTGTTTTAATATTTATGCGCCGCTTGCTAATCGTTTAGGTATTGGTCAATTAAAGTGGGAAATAGAAGATTTTTGTTTCCGTTATCTGCAACCTGATGAATATCGTTTGATTGCTAATCAGTTACATGAAAAACGGATGGATCGAGAACGATATATTAATGATTTTGTGGCTAATTTACAAAATATAATCAATCAAGATAAGATTAAAGCTGAAGTATATGGTCGACCAAAACATATTTATAGTATTTGGCGAAAAATGGAACGGAAAAACTTAACGTTTGATGCTCTTTATGATATTCGCGCAGTGCGAATTATTTGTGAACGCGTTGAAGATTGTTATGCCGCTTTAAGTATTGTTCATAGCCAGTATAAACATATAGCCAAAGAGTTTGATGATTATGTGGCAAACCCTAAACCGAATGGTTACCAATCGATTCATACGGTGGTTTATGGCCCGCAAGATAATACGATTGAAATTCAAATCCGTACCGAGCAGATGCATAATGACGCTGAGTTAGGGATTGCCGCTCACTGGAAATATAAAGAAGGTAGCACCGATAAGATGACCGCTTATGACCAGCGTATTAGCTGGCTTCGGAAGTTACTTGCGTGGCAGCAAGAGATGTCGGAAAGTGGTGAAATTCAAGAGCAAGTGCGCAGTCAGGTATTTGATGATAGAGTCTACGTTTTTACGCCCAAAGGCGACGTAGTTGATTTACCTGCAGGCTCAACACCACTTGATTTTGCGTATCATATCCATAGTGATGTTGGGCATCGCTGTATTGGCGCAAAAATTGCTGGGCGCATCGTACCTTTTACCCATCAGTTAAAGATGGGAGACGTGGTTGAAATTATTACTCAAAAACAGCTAAACCCAAGCCGTGATTGGTTGAACCCAAATGCTGGCTTTGTTAATAGCAGCAGGGCGAGAGCAAAAATTCAAGCATGGTTTAAGAAACAAGATCGCGAAAAAAATATTGCGGCAGGTAAAGAGCTCCTTGAGAGTGAACTGGTGCAATTAGAATTAGTGATAAAAGATGTTGAAAAACTATTAATCAATCGTTATAACGCACATAGCTTTGATGAAGTATTGGCCGGAATTGGTAGCGGCGATATTCGTATTAATCAACTAGTTAATTATCTCAATGCGCAGTTTAATAAGCCAACCGCGGAGGAAGAAGACGAGGCTGCTTTAAAACTGCTGACACAAAAATCAAATACTCAAACCAAAAACAGTAAGAAAAATAGTAGTGAAATTATTATTGAGGGTGTCGGAAACTTGATGATGACCATGGCAAAGTGCTGCCGACCGATTCCTGGCGATGATATTATAGGCTTTGTTACGCTAGGGCGAGGAGTATCGATTCACCGTGCTGATTGTGAACAATTATTAGAATTGAAAGAGCATGCACCAGAACGAATAGTTGAGGCCTTGTGGAATAATCAGCGTTTTGGCAGTTACACGATGGTGATGCGGGTTATTGCAAGTGACCGTAGCGGTTTATTGCGTGATATCACTACTATTTTGGCCAATGAAAAAGTGAATGTACTGGGAGTTTCAAGTCGCAGCGATATTAAGCAGCAAATAGCAACAATTGATATGGATATGGAGGTGTCTGATCAAGAGTCGCTTAATCGCGTACTCAATAAACTTGTACAGCTACCTGATGTAATTGAGGCTAGGCGGTTATCTAATAATTAGCTATTTTTTTCAGATTTGCCCCGGTATTAGCATGGTTTGTCTGGTAGCGGTGAAGTATGCTAGCTGTGATTATCGATTTCATCATGCTGCCGCTAAAATAACCTTTTTGGTTATAAGGCGGAACGTCGATAAAATTATAATGAATTTTTTATTTGTGCTTTTTCTAAAATTTCAAACGTATAATCATACGGATTTTTATCATCAGCATGGTGTGTTTCTTGGAAAATTTGCTGCCATTGACTCGAGCTGTAGTCTGGAAAGCAGGTGTCACCTTTTAACTCAGCATTAATGTGAGTTAAGTAGAGACGGTCGGCATAAGCTAGAGCTTGCTGATAAATATTTCCACCACCAATAATAAATACTTCTTCATTCTTTTTAGCAATATTGATTGCTTCTTCTAAACTCGTAACCCAACTAATTTGTGGATTAGTACTTAATTGCGGTGTTCGACTAATAATAATATTATGCCGATTTGGCAGTGGTCTACCTATTGATTCAAACGTTTTTCGTCCCATAATAATCGGCTTATTCAGTGTATTTTTTTTAAACCATGCTAAATCTGCGGGTAAATGCCACGGCATTTGATTATCTAGTCCAATAACACGCTGATTTGCCATTGCTACAATAATACTTAAAATCATAATTTAGCCTTATTTTAAATTTATTCATTATATTGCATAGCCCAGCGCCCTAATTTTTTGCTGAACATGAGGGGGGAATTCAGTTTTTTGCCATAATCGATTACTTAATTCGGCCAGTGATTCTTGTTGTCCGCTGACGATCCAATTAGCTAAATGGGTTGCTACATCGGGGTAGACAATCGGTGAGGGCGATGGCTTGGTTAGCCATTTTTCTAGCACTTTTTGATCAAGAAAATTCATAACAGTTGCCAGATCAAGTTTTGCTAAACACTCGGCATTATAAATTTGTTCAAATTGACCTGAAACAGGTTTAGTCAACACTTTTTTACCTAAAACGAGTGCTTCTGAAATGAGAGCAAACCCAGTGTTAGCAATAATTCCCGAACAGGCGGATACAGCATTAGTAAATGTGTCACGGCTTAAGGGTTTAAGATTAATTGCGTTATTTATTGCTTCTTGTTTTATATTTGGGTGGTAGCATTCAAACTCATAGCGCTGACTAAATGGTAGTAAAAAACTAATAATATCTTCAATTGATTCGAAGGGTAGATAAACAATAATTTTGCCATTTTCGTGCTGACAAATTAATGGATCGATTATAGGGGGTACTAAGGCATGACCAAAGTGAAACCAGTGTAGGCCAATAGGTTTAGTTACAGGGGCATAAAACTTCATGATAGTATTCGCAATGAGCCCATACTCTTTAGGCTTAAAGTATTGACAAACAGCCTGATTGCTAATCCCTAAGCTTTCTCGTCCCCGGTGATGAGCAGCCCAAGCGCTAACGGGCTCGAAGTCACTAATAATCATATCATATTGTGATAAATCGAGATCGCGGACATCTTTGATCAGGCGAAAACCTCGTATGCGTTTAATTGTTTTATGTAGGTTTATTTTGCCATTTTGGGTTGCAAAACTCATTCCTTCATAGATTTTATAGTCACCAAATGCATCCATATCAAAGTAATCTTTGGCATCTCTACCACTAAAAATATAATCGACCTCAGCTTTTGCAATACTTAGCGCTTTAGCTAAGGTCCGACAGCGGCTGATATGTCCATTTCCCGTACCTTGAATTCCAAATAGGATTTTCATCATATTTCCTTGCTATTTATCGATGATATCTCTATCAATGTTGTTATCATATCAGAATTGATTATTTTGTTGATATAAATGTGACAAGCAAAGCTGAAATAAGTTCGTTTAACCGCGTGATTAACTCATCTATAACAATGTAAAGTATTATATATCAAACTATCTTATAATCTAAACAAATGCATCTTATTGGATTTGTAGTATACTGTGTAACATTTAGAATTATGATTATTAGATAACATGCTAGCCTTATTGCCGATTAATGCTTGGATCTCGCTTCCTTTATTACTTATCTCTATTTCGTTGGCTTCCTTTGTTCACGGCAAAAGAGCAAAATTACTGATTATTATTTTAATGACTTTGCTATTGGTTACCGAATTGATCTCAATTTATTTTAGTGGCGGATTTGTTGACTATCAGTTCTATGTCAATCTTAATGCCAATGATATTATTGAAGGGTTAGCTATTTTTAAGCTACAGGCAGCTTTTGCCATTGTTGCTTTTTTTGTTTTTCTTTTTGTTCAGTTCAAATTGGCTGTAGTGTTACAAAAATGTAAAATATTTCTTCGTTTAGCGATCTTAGTCGTTGCAATATTATCCCTTAACTATGAGCATGGACCTGTCGAAAAATTATTTGAAATATATCAGGTTACTAGCTCACCTAAATTAACATTCACTCAATCATTAGAAAAGCTAAATATCACTGATTACCCTACTAAAGAACAAATTGAAGCCTTGTCTGGTAAAAATATTATTGTTATTTCATTAGAATCGTTTGAGCAGGGTTTTTTAGATTTTAACGATATCACGCCGAATTTGAATAAATTGACGCAGAAATATTCATTTTATCCTAATATCCCAATGGGAATGGGGAGCTCATGGACCACTGCCTCTATGTATACTTATATGACGGGCATGCCGTTGCTCGTTGGTGGATCTAATACTACACCGTTAAGTGATATAACAAAAACAAACTTAGTCAGTTTGGGGGATGTATTAAATAAAGGTGGTTATCAAGCCCGTTATATTATAGGTAGTCCTACCTTTGCAGGGATTGGCCATATTATCTCTCTATTTGGAATTGATGTTATTTGTGAAAAAAACTACCCAGATCAATATCCTGATGCGCCATTTGGTCTCTATGATAGAGATACCTTTGATATAGCAAAGCGACAAATTAACGAGTTAGCGGCAAGCGATAAACCATTTGCACTTTTTATTTCGACGATTTCAACGCATGCACCCGATGGTTTCCATGATGCGCGAATGGAGCCGTTGATAAGTAAGAAAGACAATAGTATGTCATTTGCAGCGGCTTCACTCGATTATAATTTAAATCGGTTTATTGAATATTTGGATAAGCAAGGCATGCTAAAAAACACTGTATTTTATATTTTTCCTGATCACTTAATGATGGGAGCGGGGACACAAACTATTGCTAATTTATCGCAACGAGAGCGTTTTTTGTATTTATTGACAAATGCTAATTCAACAGATCTTGCGATGGATGTAAAAAGTACCATTTATCAAATCGATCTACCTCGTATTATTTTAGATGGCGCAGGAATCAAAACGAATGCGCGCTTCTTAACTGATTATTTAGATCACACAATCGATAAAAAGCAGTTTATTATTGATCATAAATCCGCTATAGCAACGATTAATCGTTCGGCAGGTACCCAGTAGATGACATGGGATATATTTTTAGTGGTGGCAACGATTAGTTTTTTTGGTATGGTGTCACCTGGACCAGACTTTTTTTTGGTGGTAAAAAATAGCTTAAGTTATCCTCGTAAATATGCCCTTATAACGGCTTTTGGTATACTAATGGGGCTACTTACACATATGAGCTATTGTGTTGCCGGCATCGCTGTTATTATTAAAACAACGCCTTGGTTGTTTACCTTTTTACGCTATGTCGGCGCCGCTTATTTAATTTGGATTGGGATAAAAGCCCTGTTTGCAAAGGGGTCTGCCACACTCTATGTTGGAAAGGGGGCGATACAACCTTACATTAGCTATAAGAAAGTTTTTATACAGGGATACCTTTGCAATTTACTTAACCCAAAAGCGACGCTATTTTTTCTGGCGATCTTTACTCAGGTAATTGACATTAGCTCATCATTGTTTGATAAGTTTCTGGTTGCTGCGATCATCTTTATTGAAGCCGTCATTTGGTGGCCGATGGTTGTTATTATATTTCAGTCTCAATTAGTACAACGACGTTATGCAAAAATTCAATTTATCATAGATAAACTATTAGGCGTTATTCTTATTGTTTTAGGCGTAAAAGTTGCTCTTGGTATTTAATCTGTTTTATTTTCTTTCAACAAATTTCGATAAAATTCTTTTTCAAATTTAACAATTGCGCTATTTTTAGGCTCATTTTCATTATTAAGATGATTATAACCAGAAATAAACTGGATAAAGGCAATATACTGATTCTGATTAGTTTTCAGGAAACCAGCGAGGTTATAGTTACCCTCTAAGTATCCTGTTTTAGCATAAATTATTGATTTTAATTCATTATTTGAAAAACTTCTTCTATATTGTAATGTGCCATCAATACCGGCGATAGGCAACATTTCAACGATTTTCAAGGTATCGTTATTTGCTGCAATATATTGCAGGACTTGCATCAGCTTATCTGCATCAATAAGGTTTAATCTAGAGAGGCCTGAACCATCGACAATAACAGCATTAGCTAAATCAATATTAGCTTTTTGCAGTAATATTGCTTTTATCGCATCACTTGAGTTTTGCCATGTACCTGGAACATCAAAATAGTGAGCACCGATGGTGCGATAAACAGTATCTGCAATTAAGTTATGAGACTTTTTTAGCATTGTTGTCAGTAATTCTGATAATGGAGCTGATTGATTGATTGCTAAGGGCACCAGTGATTTCGTTATTGGTTCTTTTGTTTCAAAAATTCGACCTGTAAAGTTAATTTTTTTTTGGGCAAGCTCTGTTTTTAATATTGATGATAAATAATCAAATCCGTCTATTACGGCAAACTTTAGGTAGCTTTTTTGCTTACTGTATTTAACGCAGCCAGTTAAGTGATATTTATTTTTCTCGCTTGCTACCACGTTTAGTTCGCAGTATTTATCGACTAATGATTCCGATTTATTTCTGATGGTTATAATATTACTAGTAAGATTGACCGGATAAATAGGCGAAACGGATGTTGTCGCTTTTTCACCGATTTTTTGTGCGGGTAAAATTCCCGCATAAAAACAATTCCCATCGATAATAATTGCAGAAGGCGCGGTATTATAGCAGGATGTTAGGTTATTCCATGACCATCCTGATGCCTTGTCATGACCCATAAATACTGAGCTATCAATAATAATATTACCGGTTATTTTATCAATACCTTTGAGCTTTAATACCGTCAACATTTCATTAAGATTTCTACGAGTAAAGGTCGGATCGCCACTCATTTGGATAATGAGATCGCCTTTAAGTTGCTTATTGTTTATTTTTCCGTTTGTTTGTAAGCGAGTAACAAAACGAAAATCTGCGCCAAGCTCAAGCTCTGCTGCAAGTGCCGTAATTAATTTTTGTACGCTTGCCGGCTGCTTAAATTGGTCACTTTGATAGGAAATAAGAGTGGTAGGTTTTTTTTCAACCGTTTCAACTAAAATTGATAAATCAGTGCCTTTAGGTAAATATGATAAATATGAGGCGAGCTCTACTTGGTCATTTGCATAGCTGTAACTGATATTTGTAAAAATCAACGCTATGAATATCAAACCTATTTTTTTCATATTTAACACTTTTTTCATTAAAATCAGTTAATCAAAAGGTAAAATCACGCCACCTTGCGGTGTTTGTTTTACCAATTCTGGTGCAGAGATAATACTTGTTTGTATGGGTTTACAGATATCCCCTTTACTGGCTTCGCCATCTATTACTTCAGCATAGGATAGTACGCTCGTTACTCTGGTAATGAGTAATTTACCAACAATGCTTTGTTCATAACCAAGTAAACTGTCGGTATAGCTATCCTTAATTTTTTTACCTAATCTCATCACTTGGCACTGTGAATCAGTAGGAAGCGGATAATCTAAAGTAACATCATTACGTTGTACTGTTAAAATTCTAATTGGGTAGATTTCATTAATGATTTCATTTTTTATTAAGTTCGCCATTGATTTTAATGTATTATTAATTGTTGTACCAAAAGTTTCATTATTTGTAGTGCTTTTTAATTGATAGTTTAATGAATGACTAAAAACAACTTTATGGGTTTTAGCATCAACAATTTGGTAAAGTATCGTTGCAATAACTGTTTTTTCTTCAACCCCTTGGCCTGTTGCTTTTAAAATACGTACGGTTTCTTGGGTATCAAGCTGATTTAGCGTACTTTGCAGATAAAAATTAGCGTCTTCAAATTGTGGCGCATCGCTATTATCTTCTTCATCTGAGGGATTATCATTAGCTAAAATATCAAATCGGTGTGTTTCATACAGAGCAGTTATGATCTCATGTGATAGCGTATTCGATAAGCTGCTTGGCGAAACGGGAAAGGTATTTTGGGTAGCTAAATCAACCAAGGTCGGTAATACGACTATTTTATAACGTTCGATTTGTGTCTGACCTAAACCATTTTCATAACGAGTTTCATCATTTATATCTGTAGTTGAAGCCGTTTCAATTGAAGACGTTGCTTCTACTATTGGTTTATTGTCTATTTTTGAACTACAAGCAGATAATAATAAAATAGAGGCTAAGGTAATGTTTAATCTTGTTAATATCTTCATAGTGGATTCCTCATTACCAAGCAGTTGATTTATTACTGCCTAATTTACGTACTATGCTTTCATTTTCCCAATAAGCGAGACCGCTTTTAATATCGGTCAGTGTTAACTGTAAATAATATTCTACTAGCTGCTTGTTTTTTCCCGTACGAGAAATTCGTTGTAAGATTTTACCCGTTAATGAAAAATCTGGCGCGTAAAGTGTTCCTTTACCAGCAATGGTATCTTGCTTAAATTCATCATTACCACGTAATTCACGAACATCATAAATTAAGTCATCAACGTTGTTGCTGTTACCAGCAATCGCACTAGTAATAACGGCTTTACCTGATTGAAGCATACCAATTCGAATTTTTTTAACTAGCATATCGGTATCAATTCGTAATGTTGTGTCGTTAATGACTTTACCAATTGCAACCACATAACGCCCACCACCAGGTTTATTTAAAGCATTACTTGCTAATAGTGAATTTAATGCTTCTTGAGCTGCGCTCTCAAAGTCTTGGCTATCTAATCCTAAACTAATTGCGTCATCGGCATTATCAGCAGTAACGTATTCGACGTTAGATGAACATCCTGTTAATACTAAGACCAGTCCAAGTATAAGGGCTGTAGTATAGGTGTGAAAGATTTTGCATAAATTAATCATATAGAGCCTCATTAATTGTTATGTATAGTGCTTTTTTGTATTAAATCGATAGTATAGTGATCCACTATATCAGATTTAATGTAAATAATCGCATCACGGTCAGTTTGTAGTGAATCTATTTTAGCCAATACTGTACCATTGGGTTGATATATTGTTAAGTTTTGGTCTTTAATTACCGTTCGTGCGATCTGGAAATTTTTTGGCATCGCTCGCCATTGTCTGACATCAGCCGTATCAGTTGCTAATTGATATAAAAGCCCCCACCATTTACCACCATATTGTTCCAAATTTTTTTCTAGCGAGTATTGCAGAACTGATTTAGCAATCATATTTAACATTGCCTCAGTAATAATTGCTGGTAGTTTTTTATTAAACTCAATTTGGATAATATTATCCATGCTTGCTATCTCAGTTGTTTTTTGTTGATTAAGCAGTAAATAAGGGTATGAGGATGAACGTTTATAGATTGTCGGTAAATTAACATCACTGGTCACAATTTTATCGGTAAATAAGTAAGAAGGAAAATGATAAGTAAACGAGCGTTTAATCATACTTTGACCATTTTCATAAATTAGCCAAGCATAATGTTGTTGACGTAGTGATCTTTGCTCTGTTAATGCTAAATCTGCTTTAATCTGTTGTTGCTTGGGTAACATGCGGGCCGTTTGTTTGAACAAATCACGGGCTTTACTATAATCACCATCAAGATAGAAAAACAATCCGCTAATATAGGTAGCAAAGGGGTTAATAAAATTCGGATAAATGATATCAGGTGTAATATCGCCGCGATAAGCTTGAATTTTTTCGTTTGGGTTGATTGGCTCGCGAATTTCTTGCATATATGGTGAACGATTATATTTGGTATAAGCTTCATTAATCTCTTTTGCGAAGAATTCACTTGCTCTACGTTGCCTATCCAATGCGCGATTAAATTCAACCCTAGCATTACTAAAATCATCAAGCGACATAAAGTTTAAACCTTTATAGACATTCATCATGATTTTTTCGTAGTTCTCACCTTGATAGTCGTTGATATTATTATTGATAAGAACAGATCCAATAGAATTGCCTACAGAGCTCACTGCGAGTGCTAGTTCTTGTTGTTTAAAGATTGTTTCTGCTAGATCTAAATATTCAATACTTTTCTTATAGTCATGGCATTGACGCGCTAATGATCCGCCGTTCAATGTCCAAAGCAGCGGATCACTATTTATTTGCTCTTCAATAATTGTATAGTCACAATTGTTATTAATTAGCTGCTGTTCATATTGATCAAGATTGGCTGAATAGCCGAAAAAAATAGAACACCCAGTTAGCATTGATAATACTGAGCTGATTAATATTATGTATATAAATTGAATCATAGCGGTTAGGTCTACTTTACCTACTGGTTTTAGCTATATATCGGGTAACTGTAGTCCACAAGTAATGTAGGTAAAATACATCCAAGCTATTTTTACTGTGATGGATTGTCAGACTCATATTTACTATGCCTAAGCTGCTTTAATAACAAATATTACCATTCATTTGATTAATATACATTAATATAAAAATATTACATTATATTGAAACCAATAATTGTTTAAATTTTTTGTAATTTTGCATAGAAAAAGCCATCGCCACCATTTTCTATCGGTAGATATTGCTGTACGGGTTGTAATTGTTTGGCATTATTATGTTGCATCAAAAAACGGGATATTTGTTGGCTATTTTCATCAGGTAAAATAGAACAAGTCGCATAAATTAAAATGCCATTGACTTTTAAATAAGGCCAAATCTTTGTTAATATTTGATATTGTAACTCAGCGAGTTCTATTATGTCACTGTCACGCCTTAACCATTTTATATCTGGGTGACGACGAATAATGCCAGTAGCTGAGCAAGGCGCATCAAGCAAAATACGGTCAAATTGTTGGTCATCACTCCATTTTTCAGGGGTTAAACCATCACCAACTTTAACTTGTGCTTTTAATTTTAAACGCGCTAAATTTTGTTCAATGCGCTTAACTCGTTCACTATCAATATCAACAGCAATGACGTTTGCTTGCGGTGCAAGTTCTAAAATATGGGTCGTTTTGCCGCCTGGCGCCGCGCAGAGATCTAATATTGTCTCCCCATTTTCAGGTGCAAGTAGGTAAGCTGCATGCTGCGCAGATAAATCTTGTATGGTTACCGCACCTTGCTCGAATAGTGGCAATTTATTAACAGGAGAAGGTGATAGTAATCGTAATGCACTTTTTACATGGTTATCTTTGATTGAGCCAATGTCATAATCATTTAACAACTGTTGATATTGTATCGCGCTAAATTGCAAGCTATTTATACGTAGCCACATCGGGGGACGTTGATTATTTGCGGTAATAATATCAGACCAATTTTCCGGATAGGCTAGTTTAATCCGTTTTAGCAACCAAGCAGGATGAAGTGACGAGTTGCCATTTAGCATAAATTGCTTTTTTAATTCATTTTGTTGGCGTAAAAAAGTACGTAGTACACCATTTACCACCCCTTTTAATGATGGTTTTTTTAAGCTTATTACTCCATTTACCGTTTCACTTGCTGCAGCATGCGGTGGAATACGCGTGTAAATAAGCTGATAAAGCCCGACTAATAATAGGTAATGGATGATGCGATTTTTACCTGTAAAAATTTTATCCATCAATGCTTGCACGTAAAATTCTAGTTCTGGCAACACTCGCATTATACCGAAGCTAATTTCTTGCATTAAGGCGCGATCTTTATCATTAACTTTATTGTTATAATTGATTAATAGTGAGCTAAGTGAATTGCCTTTTTCAAGTACATCAAAAATAATTTGTGCACAAAAAGCCCGTAAATTATAGTTTTCAGCTTGTGCTTTCGTTGGTAATGCCATTTTAATAAGGATCTTAATAATAGTTATTGGTAAGCATAGCGTAATTAGTCTGCCTGTAAAGTAATTTTGTTATAATAAAAAAATAATGACTAAGTGCTGCAGCTAAAGTTGTTTACCTATACTAAACCATGCTTGGCGTGAGTTTAATATATCCGCAGCTGACATCGATTTTTTACCTGCTGGTTGTAGTTGAGTCAGATTAATAATTCCTTCAGCGGTCGCAATTTGTATGCCATTTTTGTCCGCCTGTAAAATTGTCCCCGCAATTTGTTTGCTATTTTGCTCAATTACATTGGCTTGCCAAACTTTAATAAGTTCGTCATTTATTTCGAAATAGCTGACAGGCCAAGGGTTAAAGGCTCTTATACAGCGTTCTAATTGTCTAGCAGGTAATTGCCAGTTTAGTTTGGCCTCTTGTTTGGATAGTTTTTCAGCATAGGTTACTTGTGATTCATCTTGTTTTTCAGCTATGGCTTCACCAGATAAAATAAGTGCTAATGTTTTAAGTAAGCTATTAGGTCCCAATAGCGCTAATTTATCGTAAAGTGAGGCGCTAGTGTCATCAGGGGTAATTGAGCATTTAGCTTTAAATAGCATGTCGCCAGTATCAAGTCCAGCATCCATCTGCATAATTGTTACTCCAGTTTCAAGATCGCCAGCCCAACAAGCGCGTTGAATCGGTGCAGCTCCTCGCCAGCGAGGTAGCAACGAACCATGAACATTTAAGCAGCCGAGTCTTGGCATATCAAGCACGGCTTGAGGTAAAATTAGACCATAAGCGACAACAATCATAATATCAGCATTAAGTGCACTAATAATTTGTTGGTTTTCTACTTTTTTTAAGGTTACAGGTTGATAAACCGCAATATTGTTTTCGACTGCAAGCTGTTTTACCGGACTTGCAGTGATTTTATTGCCTCGACCCGCAGGCCTATCTGGCTGGGTAAATACTGCGATCACCTCATGCTCAGATTCAATTAAAGACTGTAAATGTTTTGCTGCGAAATCAGGCGTTCCTGCGAAGATAATCTTTAGGGAAGTAGTGGAGTTTTTTTCTATCATATTGTTACCTTTAATCACAAGCTATAGAAGATAGTATTATTACTGATAATTCACTTTGTGTAGTATATATTATTTTGTTGCCCTTTGACTCTTGATAATGATGTACTTTTTATAATTAAATTTATTCAGTTAAGTCGCTTTAATAGAGGTTTTGAAAAGGAGAGAATACTTTGACTCGTAATAAATCAGTTATTAAGGCATGCATCATTCGTTTTTACATAGATTGCTGAACCAACCAGTCGCGATACAAATCACTATAGAAATAAAAACAGCCACAACCTCAGTACGAATCATTAGGTTTCTAGTAATAAAAACCTGAAAAATTAGTCTACCTGACAATCCAAATATTATTGTAGCTTGCTATTTTTAGTACATGAAAATTGAATAATTATTCATCATTAATTATTTTATTTTTTTGATTTCATGTGTTTCCTGATTAATTTCAAGGTAGCCACTATCGCCAGTAAGCAAGTTACCATTAACGTAGCCGATTTTGCAATTCGAAATAGGTAAATCATATCCCATTAGCGATATCAGTAACGTTGAAATTTGTTGATGAAAAAGGGTATTACATGGATCAAATTGTTCTTTTATATCAGATTGGATTTGATTGTTTGGTGAATATACTAAAGCAGGAACCGTATAACTTGAAGTGGTAAATTGCCCATGATTAAATGTTTCATTGCTAACATTTTGGCCATGATCAGAGGTAAATACTAAGATCCAGTCATCTTTTCCGCTACTATTTAGGTAGTCATATATAGATTGTAATAACTGATCTGTTTTATGAATAGTGTTGTCATATTTATCAATAATAGTTTCTGTACCGAAAACATGATCTTCGTCATTCAGTAATGAGCCATAAGGTACGTGTGAGCCTCGTTGATGCAAAATGACAAAATTAGGTTGAGCACTATTAAGGTCTACTTTTTTTAAATAATCGAGTAAGTAACTATCCGGCATATTTTCTGATTTTTTATAGCCGAGTTCTGTTGGGAATACCATTCGATCAATCCAACGTAGGCCAATAATATTCATAATCATCATTTGATTTTCAGCTTGTGCTGAATAAAATTGAGTGTTATAGCCTTGTTTTTTTGCAAGATAGAATAAGTTAGTTGTTCCTTTTGAAATTTGCAGCGAACCATTCGGCTTTTCTATTGCATTAAATAGAGTAGGAAGAGCAACTGCTGTCATTAAAGCTCCTGAAATCGTTGGTTTGATGATAGCTTGGTTATTGTTTTTAGCTAGATAAGAAAGAAATGGTGTTGTATCTCTATCATATCCAAAAACCCCCATGTTATTAGTATTTTGGCTCTCTCCAACCACAAAAATAATATTTTTAGCTAATGGTGCTGATGTGATCTTAGGCTCTTTTGCTGAATAAGGAGGTGTATCACTTAGACCTCCATAATAATAAGGTATAACACGACCAATAAAATGACCAAGTGTAAAATAATTAGCTTTTAAACGGCTATAATCGGGGTTGGGGGAAATTCCATGTTGCTGTGTTGTATGGAATGAACGAACACAAATGAAAACTAGTAATAATATGAAAAAAGTATCGACTAATTTGTAACTTTTCTTCGGTTTAAGAATAAATGGTAAAGAGGCAAAGAATATTGATTCAGCTATTCCCCATACAGATGGGACTAATAGTTTTCCAATCATATTACTACCGGCACTGCTAACTTCATCCAACTCAATAAACATTAGAAGATAATTTGTTGAGTTTATCCAGCTTTTATAAATTTCATAGTGAATATTGTTTGCAATAATGCTTATAGTAAAAATGAGCCAAATGATTATTTTTGTAAATCGATATTTAGCAAAAACCATGCACAGGACAAAAGATAAATTTATTGCATACGCTTCAAACAAATTACGAATTGTTGGAATGCTAAAATAATTTCTATAAATATACTCACTTATTAGCAAGATAAGAGCAGAGCCAAAAATGATAGTGGTTTTTTTTAAAATATCCTGATACTTCATTATTTATCCCATTAATTTTTTTATAAATCGATATCCAAAATGACAGCGAAGGATAATATACTAATCGAAATGAAAATCCAATATTGGATATGCTAGGTTTATACAGATTTCAATTTTTTTACATATTAAGCTACCTTTACCGTTTTACTTTTAGCTTCTTTATTAAGAATTGTGCTTGCGCCAATAAATATTTTGCGTATAATAACTCCACTTTGCCCTTATTAGGCAATGTTATCGGCGTAGATAGCACTTATTAACGCCAATACAATACTCCCGATTTGGGGGTTACGATAAAGAACGGATTACGCTCTCCTGTCAATCGAAACAGGACTTGAGAAGTAGTCTTTTGTTATAACTTTTTATAATGGAGCTCTGGTCTCATGCAGAACCAAAGAATCCGAATCCGTCTAAAAGCATTTGATCATCGTTTGATCGATCAATCTACTGCGGAAATCGTTGAAACTGCGAAGCGCACAGGTGCGCAAGTTCGTGGTCCTATTCCATTACCGACGCGCAAAGAGCGTTTCACTGTATTGATTTCACCGCATGTTAATAAAGATGCGCGAGATCAATATGAGATTCGCACTCATAAACGTCTAGTTGATATCGTTGAACCAACTGAAAAAACAGTTGATGCATTGATGCGTCTAGATCTTGCTGCCGGTGTTGACGTGCAGATCAGTTTAGGTTAGTCCTAGGCTGGTAAGGATTGAGAGGTTGAAACAATGATTGGTTTAGTCGGTCGAAAAGTAGGAATGACACGAATCTTCACAGAAGAAGGTGTTTCGATTCCTGTCACCGTAATTGAAGTTGAAGCAAACCGCGTTACACAAGTTAAGACAATTGAGAACGATGGTTATAAAGCTGTACAGATTACTACTGGTAGCAAAAAAGCTAGCCGCGTAAGTAAGCCTGATGCAGGACATTTTGCTAAAGCTGGCGTTGAAGCTGGCCGTGGTCTGTGGGAGTTCCGTTTTGAAGATGGCGATTTCGTAGCAGGTCAAAGCATTAATGTTGATATTTTTACAGACGTTAAAAAAGTTGACGTTACTGGTACATCTAAAGGTAAAGGTTTTGCTGGCGTTACAAAACGTTGGAACTTCCGTACTCAAGATGCTACGCATGGTAACTCTTTGGCACACCGTGGCCATGGCTCTATTGGTCAAAACCAAACGCCAGGTAAAGTGTTCAAAGGTCGTAAGATGGCAGGTCACTTAGGTAATGAACGCGTAACTGTTCAAAACTTAGATATTGTTCGTGTCGATGCAGAGCGTAACCTTTTATTAATTAAAGGTGCTGTGCCTGGCTCAATCAATAGTGACGTAATTGTTAAACCAGCGATTAAAGCTTAACGTCAAGGAGATAGAAATGGAATTAGTAGTTAAAGACGCGCAAGCGCTTTCTGTTTCAGAAACTACCTTCGGACGTGATTTTAATGAAGCATTAGTTCACCAAGTTGTTGTTGCATATGCATCAGGAGCTCGCCAAGGAACTCGTGGTCAAAAAACTCGTGCAGAAGTAGCTGGTTCAGGCAAGAAACCATGGCGTCAAAAAGGTACTGGTCGTGCTCGTTCAGGTTCTATCAAGAGCCCAATCTGGCGTAGCGGTGGTGTAACATTTGCTGCTAAGAATCAGGATCATAGTCAAAAAGTTAACCGCAAAATGTATCGTGGTGCATTAAAAAGTATTTTTTCTGAATTAGTGCGTCAAGATCGTTTAATCGTGGTTGAGAAGTTCACTGTAGAAGCACCTAAGACAAAATTATTAACTGAAAAATTAAAATCAATGGATCTTAATGACGTGTTGATTATTACTTCAGAAGTTGATGAAAATCTTTTCTTAGCTTCACGCAATATCTATAAAGTAGATGTTCGTGATGTGGCAGGTATTGACCCAGTTAGCTTAATAGCATTTGATAAAGTACTCATGACTGTTGATGCAGTGAAACAAGTTGAGGCAATGTTAGCAGAGGAGAAAGTAGCATGATTCGTGAAGAGCGTCTGCTAAAAGTCCTGCGTGCACCACATGTTTCTGAAAAAGCATCTCTTTCAATGGAGAAAGCGAACACGTTAGTGTTAAAAGTTGCTAAAGATGCTACTAAGAAAGAGATCAAGGCCGCAGTTGAACAACTATTTGAAGTTAAGGTTAACGATGTCAATACTTTAATCGTAAAAGGTAAAGTTAAACGTCGTGGTCAACAAATCGGTCGTCGAAGCGACTGGAAAAAAGCTTACGTCACTTTAGCGGAAGGTCAAAATTTAGACCTTGCGGGCGTCACTGAGTAATTCGGAGGAGTAACAATGGCAGTTGTTAAGTGTAAACCTACATCTCCGGGTCGTCGCCACGTTGTTAAAGTGGTTAACCCAGAGTTGCATAAAGGCAAACCTTATGCACCGTTGCTTGAATCAAAAAGCAAAACTGGTGGTCGCAATAATAATGGTCGTATTACCACTCGCCATATTGGTGGTGGGCATAAACAACATTATCGACTTGTAGACTTTAAACGAAATAAAGATAGTATTCCTGCAGTAGTTGAGCGTTTGGAGTATGATCCAAACCGTAGCGCGAATATTGCTTTAGTTTTATATAAAGACGGTGAACGTCGTTATATTTTAGCTCCAAAAGGCTTAAAAGCAGGAGATCAAATCCAATCAGGCGTTGATGCATCGATTAAAACAGGCAACTGTTTACCAATGCGCAATATTCCAGTTGGTTCCACTGTGCACAATGTAGAAATGAAACCAGGTAAAGGCGGTCAACTTGCTCGCTCTGCTGGTAGTTATATCCAAATTGTTGCACGTGACGGTTCGTACGTCACTCTTCGTCTTCGTTCTGGCGAAATGCGCAAAGTGTTAGCTGATTGCCGTGCCACTATTGGTGAAGTTGGTAACTCAGAACATATGCTTCGTGTATTAGGTAAAGCTGGTGCAAGCCGTTGGCGTGGTGTTCGTCCTACTGTTCGTGGTACGGCGATGAACCCAGTGGATCACCCACATGGTGGTGGTGAAGGTCGTAACTTTGGTAAACATCCTGTGTCTCCATGGGGTCAAAAAGCCAAAGGATTGAAAACGCGTAGCAACAAGCGTACTGATAAGTACATTGTTCGTCATCGCAATAAAAAATAATTAAATAGAGGATTAGCTATGCCACGTTCTCTCAAGAAGGGTCCTTTTATTGACCTACACTTGCTGAAGAAGGTAGAGAAAGCGGTGGAAAGCGGTGACAAGAAGCCTTTGCGCACTTGGTCCCGTCGTTCAACGGTCTTTCCTAACATGATCGGTTTGACCATCGCTGTCCATAATGGTCGTCAGCACGTACCTGTTTATGTAACCGATGAAATGGTTGGTCATAAACTTGGTGAATTCGCGCCGACTCGTACTTATCGCGGTCATGCAGCAGATAAGAAAGCTAAGAAGAAATAAGTAGGAGAAAGAGATGGAAACAATTGCAAAATATCGCCACGCTCGTTCTTCTGCGCAAAAAGTTCGCTTAGTTGTAGATCTTATTCGCGGTAAGAGAGTGTCACAGGCACTTGATATTTTAACGTACACCAATAAAAAAGCGGCTGTACTTGTTAAAAAAGTATTAGAGTCTGCTATTGCTAATGCAGAGCATAACGATGGTGCTGATATTGATGATCTGAAAGTTGCGAAAATTTTCGTAGATGAAGGCCCAAGTATGAAGCGTATTATGCCTCGTGCTAAAGGTCGTGCAGATCGAATTTTGAAGCGTACGAGTCACATTACTGTGATCGTGTCTGATCGATAGGTCTGGAGAATAGCAATGGGTCAAAAAGTAAATCCAAATGGTATCCGATTAGGTATTGTCAAACCTTGGACATCTACCTGGTATGCAGATACAAAAGAATTCGCTGATAACTTAGATGGCGATTTTAAAGTTCGCCAATTCTTAAATAAAGAGTTAGCGCAAGCGTCAATCTCGAAGATTGTGATCGAGCGTCCGGCTAAGAGTATTCGTGTGACTATTCACACTGCTCGTCCTGGTATCGTGATCGGTAAAAAAGGTGAAGACGTTGAAAAAATACGTAATGCCGTAGCTAACATAGCTGGCGTACCTGCACAGATTAATATTGCCGAAGTTCGTAAACCTGAAATCGACGCAAAATTAGTTGCTGATAGCATCACTGCACAATTAGAGCGTCGAGTTATGTTCCGTCGTGCAATGAAACGTGCTGTACAAAATGCAATGAAAGCAGGGGCCAAAGGTATTAAAGTTGAAGTAAGTGGTCGTTTAGGCGGTGCAGAAATTGCTCGTAGCGAGTGGTATCGTGAAGGTCGTGTACCTTTACATACATTACGTGCCGACATCGATTATGGGCTTTCCGAAGCACTCACAACTTATGGTATTATTGGTGTTAAAGTGTGGATCTTCAAAGGTGAGATCCTTGGTGGAATGGCTGCCGTTGAACAAGTAGAGAAACCTGCTGCTCAACCTAAAAAGCAGCGTAAAGGCCGGAAACAATAAGGAGCTTCGCTGATGTTACAACCAAAGCGTACAAAATTCCGTAAAATGCATAAAGGTCGTAATCGCGGTCTTGCTGCAGGCGCCGATATTAGTTTCGGTACTTTCGGTCTTAAGGCTGTAGGTCGTGGTCGTTTGACTGCGCGCCAGATCGAAGCGGCACGTCGTGCAATGACTCGTGCAGTTAAACGTCAAGGTAAAATCTGGATTCGCGTGTTTCCTGATAAACCAATTACTGAAAAACCACTTGAAGTGCGTATGGGTAAAGGTAAGGGTAACGTTGAATATTGGGTTGCACTAATTCAACCAGGTAAAGTCCTTTATGAAATGGATGGTGTACCGGAAGAAGTTGCTCGTGAAGCATTTGCGTTGGCAGCAGCAAAACTGCCGATTAAAACCACCTTTGTAATTAAAACGGTGATGTAAATGAAAGCAAAAGAGCTACGCGAAAAAAGCGTTGAAGAGTTAAATACTGAACTTCTAAACTTACTACGTGAACAATTTAATTTACGTATGCAGTTAGCGGGTGGTCAGTTACAACAAACTCATTTAGTTAAACAAGTGCGTCGTAATATTGCACGAGTTAAAACTTTATTAACTGAAAAGGCGGGTGCGTAATGACTGATAATATTCGTACTCAGCAAGGTCGTGTCATTAGCGATAAAATGGATAAGTCTATTACTGTTGCTATTGAGCGTAAAGTGAAACACCCATTATATGGTAAGTTCATTAAACGTACGACAAAATTGCATGTACATGATGAGAATAATGAGTGTGGTATTGGTGATACTGTTGAGATAAAAGAGTGTCGTCCATTATCGAAGACTAAGTCTTGGACTCTGGTTCGAGTTGTTGAAAAAGCAGTTATTTAATTAATTGATTAAAAACTGTACACAATAAAATAAACGGCTATTATAGCCGTTTATTTTGTACTACCCATTTTATTTTAGTGGTGTTATACTGTGCACCCTCATATAAATGGGATTTTTTGGTTGTCTATTCTTATCCATGGTAGTTGAGGTGGATGAAGGTAGATTAGGCAATAATTTAATAATACGGAGCATTATAATGATCCAAGAACAGACTAGGCTTGATGTAGCTGATAATTCAGGCGCACGTAGCGTAATGTGTATCAAGGTTCTGGGCGGATCGCACCGTCGATATGCTGCAGTAGGCGATATCATTAAAGTTACTATTAAAGAAGCAATTCCACGTGGTAAAGTTAAAAAAGGTGATGTCCTTAAAGCAGTTGTGGTGCGTACTAGAAAAGGTGTTCGTCGTCCTGATGGATCTGTTATTCGTTTTGATCGTAACGCTTGTGTTATTTTAAATAATAACAGTGAGCAACCGATTGGTACGCGTATTTTTGGACCGGTCACTCGTGAACTTCGTTCTGAGAAGTTTATGAAGATCATTTCACTAGCACCAGAAGTACTGTAAGGAGCGGGTAATGGCAGCGAAAATCCGTCGAGAAGATGAAGTTATCGTGTTAACTGGTAAAGATAAAGGTAAACGCGGTAAGGTAAAAAGTGTTTTGTCTACTGGCAAAGTGGTTGTTGAAGGTATTAATTTGGTGAAAAAACACCAAAAACCAGTACCGGCATTAAACCAAGATGGTGGGATTGTTGAAAAAGAAGCGGCAATTAACGTTTCTAACGTAGCAATTTACAATAATGCTACGGGCAAAGCAGATCGCGTAGGCTTTAGAATTGAAGACGGTAAAAAAGTCCGTTTTTATAAGTCTACTAATGAAACAATTAAGTAATTTGGAGTGTACGATGGCGAAACTGCATGATCACTACAATGCACAGGTAGTAAATAAACTGAAAGAACAGTTTGGCTACAAATCTGTCATGCAAGTCCCTCGGATAGAAAAGATCACCTTGAATATGGGTGTTGGTGAAGCAATAACTGATAAGAAATTATTAGATAATGCGGTTGCAGATTTAGCTGCAATCAGTGGTCAAAAACCACTAGTCACTAAGGCGCGTAAATCAGTTGCTGGTTTTAAAATCCGTCAAGGATATCCTATTGGTTGTAAAGTAACTCTACGCGGCGAGCGTATGTGGGAGTTCTTTGAGCGTTTTGTTTATATTGCATTACCTCGTACCCGAGATTTTCGTGGCTTAAGTACGAAATCTTTTGATGGTCGTGGTAACTACAGTATGGGTATTCGTGAGCAGATCGTTTTCCCTGAAATCGATTATGATAAAGTCGATCGTGTCCGTGGTTTAGATATTACTATCACAACTACTGCACAATCAGATGAAGAAGGCCGAGCATTACTATCAGCCTTTAACTTCCCATTTCGTAAGTAAAGGTAGGGTAAACTAATGGCTAAACAATCAATGATTGAGCGTGATAAAAAACGCGTAAAGCTAGCAAATAGATACTTTGCAAAGCGTCAAGAATTAAAAGCGATCATCTCTGATTTAAATTCAACAGATGAAGATCGTTGGAATGCAGTGCTTAAATTGCAAACGCTTCCTCGAGATTCTAGTCCATCACGTCAACGTAATCGTTGTCGTCAAACGGGCCGTCCTCATGGCGTCCTTCGTAAGTTTGGTCTAAGCCGTATTAAGGTCCGTGAAACTGCCATGCGTGGCGAGATTCCAGGTCTTAGAAAGGCAAGTTGGTAATCAGAGGAGTGTTATAGATGAGCATGCAAGATCCTATCGCAGACATGTTGACTCGAGTTCGTAACGGTCAAGCTGCGAACAAAGTTGCGGTCATTATGCCTTCCTCTAAGTTAAAATTGGCTATTGCCAACGTACTAAAAGAAGAAGGTTATATAGAGGACTACAAAATTATAGGTGACATCAAACCTGAATTGGAAATTACATTAAAATATTTCCAAGGTAAGGCTGTTGTAGAAAGTATTAAACGTGTTAGCCGTCCTGGTTTACGTATTTATAAACGTAAAGATGAATTACCAAAAGTAATGGCAGGATTAGGTATCGCAGTTATTTCTACTTCTAAGGGTGTTATGACTGATCGTGCAGCACGCCAAGCAGGTCTTGGTGGTGAAATTATCTGCTACGTAGCGTAAGGGAGAAAAAAATGTCTCGTGTTGCTAAAGCACCTGTCGTTATTCCTGCTGGCGTAGAGGTAAAACTCAACGGTCAGGTAATTACGATTAAAGGTAAGAATGGCGAGTTATCTCGCTCAATTAATAATGCTGTTGTTCTTAACCAAGAAGATGGAGCGGTTAAATTCTCTCCACGTGAAGGCGAACCAGATGCTTGGGCTCAAGCAGGAACCGCTAGAGCTTTGGTTTATTCAATGGTAGTTGGTGTTACTGACGGATTCACTAAAAAACTTCAGTTAGTTGGTGTTGGTTATCGTGCACAGCTTAAAGGTAATGCAATTGGCTTATCTCTTGGGTTTTCACATCCAATTGAGCACCAATTACCCGCAGGTGTAACTGCTGAGTGTCCTTCTCAAACTGAAATCATCCTGAAAAGTGCTGATAAGCAGTTGATTGGACAAGTTGCAGCAGATATCCGTGCTTATCGTCGTCCTGAGCCTTATAAAGGTAAAGGTGTTCGTTACGCAGACGAAGTCGTGCGTACTAAAGAAGCTAAGAAGAAGTAAGGTAACACTATGGATAAGAAATCAGCTCGAATCCGTCGTGCAACAAAAGCGCGAGCAAAGATGCGAGAACTACTGGCTACTCGCCTTGTGGTTCACCGTACTCCACGTCATATCTATGCGCAAATTATTGCACCAAACGGATCTGAAGTACTGGCAGCCGCTTCTACACTAGAAAAAGCTATCAGTGAAAATTTAAAATACACCGGAAACAAAGACGCTGCAGCAGCAGTCGGTAAAGCTATTGCTGAGCGTGCATTGGCGAAAGATATTAAAGAGATTTCTTTCGACCGTTCTGGTTTTCAATATCATGGTCGAGTTCAGGCGCTAGCAGATGCTGCTCGCGAAGCTGGCCTACAGTTCTAAGGTAGGAGTTAAAGATGTCAAACATCGAAAAACAAGCTGGTGAACTGCAGGAAAAATTAATCGCAGTAAACCGTGTTTCAAAAACCGTAAAAGGTGGCCGTATTTTTAGTTTTTCTGCACTGACAGTCGTTGGTGATGGAAATGGTCGTGTCGGTTTTGGTTATGGTAAAGCGCGTGAAGTTCCTGCTGCTATCCAAAAAGCAATGGAAAAAGCACGTCGTAACATGATTAACGTAGCATTAAACAATGACACGTTACAGCATCCAGTAAAAGGAGCTCATACAGGTTCGCGTGTTTATATGCAACCAGCATCAGAAGGTACAGGAATTATTGCCGGTGGTGCAATGCGTGCTGTACTTGAAGTGGCTGGTGTTCGTAACGTTCTTGCTAAAGCATATGGTTCTACAAACCCGATTAACGTGGTGCGTGCAACTATTGATGGATTGGAAAATATGAATTCACCAGAAATGATTGCAGCAAAACGTGGTAAAACCGTCGAAGACATTTTGGGGTAATTAGCCATGGCAAAAACGATAAAAATCACACAAACGCGTAGTTCAATAGGACGTTTGCCTAAGCATAAAGCAACGTTACGTGGATTAGGATTACGTGGAATTGGTCATACTGTAGAGCGAGAGGATACTCCTGCAATGCGCGGTATGGTTAACCAAGTTTATTACATGGTTAAAGTAGAGGAGTAATGGGTAATGCGTTTAAATACTTTATCTCCTGCTGAAGGCTCTAAGCCTGTAGGTAAGCGTCTAGGACGAGGAATTGGTTCTGGGCTAGGTAAAACAGGTGGTCGTGGTGTTAAAGGCCAAAACTCTCGTTCGGGCGGCGGTGTTCGTCGTGGTTTTGAGGGTGGTCAAATGCCATTGTATCGTCGTCTACCTAAGTTTGGTTTTACTTCGCGTAAATCCTTAGTTACAACAGAAATTCGTCTTTCAGATTTAATGAAAGTTGAAGGAGACGTTGTAGACCTAAATTCACTTAAAGCCGCAAATGTGATTAGCTCACAGATTGAATTTGCAAAAATTATGTTAGCAGGTGAGATTAGCAAACCAGTAACAATTCGTGGTATTCGTATTAGTAAAGGTGCGAGAGCTGCAGTTGAAGCTGCTGGTGGAAAAATCGAGGAATAGTTAGAAAGATGGCAAAGCAACCAGGATTAGATTTTCAAAGCACAAGAGGCGGTAGCGGAGAGTTAAAAAGGCGATTATTATTCGTTCTTGTAGCTCTTATTGTTTTCCGTATTGGTTCTTTTATTCCCGTTCCTGGTATCGATACTGAGGCGTTGACCAACTTGCTTTCACAAGCTGCAAGTAATAACGGCATTATTGGCATGTTCAATATGTTCTCAGGTGGTGCGTTAAGCCGAGCTTCAATTTTTGCATTAGGTATCATGCCATATATTTCTGCATCTATTATAGTGCAGTTATTGACGGCAATTAATCCTAAACTTGCAGAGTTGAAAAAAGAAGGTGAATCAGGTCGTAAAAAAATTAGTCAGTACACTCGTTATGGTACGTTAGTGCTTGCGATTGTTCAGGCTGTAGGAATTGCAACTGGTTTGCCTCAGATTCCAGGATTTGGTCAAGTCGTCATTAATCCTGGTTTCGCTTTTTACTTTATCGCCTCAGTAAGTTTAGTCACTGGCACTATGTTTCTAATGTGGCTAGGTGAACAAATTACCGAAAGAGGAGTCGGTAACGGTATCTCAATTATTATCTTTGCAGGTATTGTTGCTGGTCTTCCTCATGCTATCGGTGAGACTATTGCAAAAGCTCGTTTAGGCGAATTGCACTCTCTGTTGTTGTTAGTTGTGGCAGTGCTTGTTATCGGTATTACTTACTTTGTTGTATTTATTGAGCGTGGTCAACGACGTATTGTTGTTAACTATGCACAGCGTCAACAAGGTCGCCGAGTTTATGCTGCTCAAAGCACTCATTTGCCTTTGAAGATAAATATGGCTGGTGTTATTCCGGCTATTTTTGCTTCAACAATCATCATGTTACCAGCAATGATGGCATCATGGTTGCAAGGTGATGGAGAAGGTTGGCGTTATATTTTTGTTGTTCTAGGGCAGTATTTGTCTCATGACCAGCCGCTATATTTAATTCTGTATGCTGCTGCGATTATCTTTTTCTGTTTCTTTTATACAGCATTAGTATTTAATCCACGTGAAACTGCTGATCAACTAAAAAAATCAGGTGCATTTATTCCAGGAATTCGCCCAGGTGAACAAACAGCAAAATATATAGATAAAGTCATGACGCGCTTAACGCTTGTTGGAGCTCTCTATATTACGTTTGTTTGTCTAGTTCCTATGTTTATGACTTCGGCAATGAAGATCCCAGTTCAGTTTGGTGGGACATCTTTATTAATTGTTGTTGTGGTAATCATGGATTTTATGGCACAAGTACAGACTCTAATGATGCCAAATCGTTATGAGTCAGTTTTAAAGAAAGCGAACCTTAAAGGCTATGGCCGATAAGCAAGCAGAAGTTACGGAGAAATAAAATGAAAGTTCGTGCTTCAGTCAAGAAGTTATGCAGAAATTGTAAAATCATCAAGCGTGATGGCGTTATTCGTGTCATCTGTATTGAAGGTAAACATAAACAACGTCAAGGTTAATTTTTTGACCTTTGATTTTGGCGCTTTTGCATATTTTACTTGCCAAAGTATAGTAAAGCTGGCTAGAATAGCCAGCCTATAATTTTTTGAGGTCCCTTTATTTGAGTATCCTGAAAACGGGCTTTTCAGCATAAAGGTGACTAATTATATTTATATTAACAAATAGGAGTGCATAGTGGCCCGTATCGCAGGCATTAACATTCCTGATCAACAGCATACTGTAATTGCTTTACAAGCGATCTATGGTATCGGAAATACTCGTGCAAAGTTAATTTGTAAAGAAGCGGGTATTGATGAGCATGTTAAGATCAGAGAACTATCTGAAGATCAGATTGAAAAGTTACGTGAACAAGTCGCAAAATTCACAGTTGAAGGTGATTTGCGTCGTGAAGTGACTATGAGTATCAAGCGTTTATTAGACCTTGGTTGTTATCGTGGTATACGTCATCGCCGTGGACTTCCAGTTCGTGGTCAACGTACAAAGACTAACGCTCGTACCCGTAAGGGCCCGCGTAAGCCTATCAAGAAATAATCGGGGTAATTAACAATGGCAAAGACACCTGTTCGTGCACGTAAACGTGTAAAAAAACAAGTTTCTGATGGTATAGCTTATATTCATGCATCTTTTAACAATACAATCGTCACTATTACCGATCGTCAAGGTAATGCGTTAGGTTGGGCAACCGCTGGTGGTTCAGGATTCCGAGGCTCTCGTAAGTCAACTCCGTTTGCGGCACAAGTTGCAGCAGAACGCTGTGCTGAAGCTGTTAAAGAGTACGGAATTAAGAATCTGGAAGTTATGGTAAAAGGACCTGGTCCTGGTCGTGAGTCAACAATCCGAGCGTTAAATGCTGCGGGTTATCGCATCACTAATATTACTGATGTCACTCCGATTCCTCATAACGGTTGTCGTCCACCAAAGAAACGTCGTATTTAATTACTTGGCGTTTTAGGATTATTGGAGAAAGAAAATGGCAAGATATTTGGGACCAAAACTCAAATTAAGTCGTCGTGAAGGTACTGATTTATTTTTAAAATCAGGTGTTCGCGCGGTAGAGAGTAAATGTAAGCTAGAACAAGCCCCTGGTCAGCATGGTGCGCGTAAACCGCGTTTATCTGACTATGGTGTTCAGTTACGAGAAAAACAGAAAGTTCGTCGTATTTATGGAATTTTAGAAAAACAATTTCGTAATTATTATAAAGAAGCAGCTCGAATTAAAGGTAATACAGGTGAAAACCTATTAAATCTTTTAGAATCTCGACTAGATAACGTTGTTTATCGTATGGGATTTGGCGCAACTCGTGCTGAAGCTCGTCAGTTAGTAAGCCATAAAGCGGTATTAGTTAATGGTCATGTTGTAAATATCGCCTCTTACAAGGTTTTACCTGAAGATGTGGTTAGTGTTCGTGAGAAAGCTAAAAAGCAATCACGAGTTAAAGCAGCATTAGAATTAGCTGAACAACGTGAGAAGCCGACTTGGTTAGAAGTTGATGCCAGTAAAATGGAAGGGACATTTAAACGTATGCCTGAACGCTCAGATTTATCAGCGGACATCAATGAACATTTGATCGTTGAACTTTACTCTAAGTAAAGTTTAGTACTTAAGAGAGGACACAATGCAGGGTTCTGTAACAGAGTTTTTAAAACCTCACCTAGTTGATGTTGTTCAATATAATCATACACACGCTAAAGTGACTTTAGAGCCACTGGAGCGCGGGTTTGGTCATACACTAGGCAATGCACTGCGCCGTATTTTATTATCATCAATGCCGGGATGTGCTGTAACGGAAGTTGAGATCGATGGCGTGTTGCATGAATACAGTACTAAAGAAGGCGTTCAGGAAGATGTGCTTGATATTCTTCTCAATTTGAAAAAATTGGCGATTAAAGTGCACAATAAAGATGATGTAATGCTTACTGTGAATAAAACAGGTGCAGGTGTTGTTACTGCTGCTGATATTATTCATGATGGTGATGTTGAAATCGTCAATTCTGATCTTGTGATCTGTCATCTTACTGACGCTAATGCTTCAATTAGTATGCGTATTCGTGTGCAAAGAGGCCGTGGGTATGTTCCCGCTTCCGCTCGCGTTCGAGCTGAAGATGATGAACGCCCGATTGGTCGTTTATTGGTTGATGCTTGTTTTAGTCCTATTGACAGGATTGCATATTCTGTAGAAGCTGCCCGTGTTGAACAGCGTACGGATTTAGATAAATTAGTTATCGATATGGAAACTAATGGAACTATTGATCCTGAAGAGTCAATTAGACGTGCCTCTACAATTTTGGCTGAACAACTTGAAGCTTTTGTTGACTTAAGAGATATTCGTCAACCAGAGATAAAAGAAGATAAACCAGAATTTGATCCAATTCTGCTACGACCTGTAGATGATTTGGAATTAACTGTTCGTTCTGCAAACTGTTTAAAAGCAGAAGCAGTTCATTACATTGGTGATTTAGTACAACGTACTGAAGTTGAGTTATTAAAAACCCCTAACCTTGGTAAGAAATCGCTTACTGAAATTAAGGATGTGCTCGCTTCTCGTGGTTTATCTCTTGGCATGCGCTTAGAGAACTGGCCGCCAGCAAGTATTGTTGAAGACTAATCTAAAGTTTATATAAGAAGGATAAAGTTATGCGCCATCGTAAAAGTGGTCGTCAACTGAATCGTAATAGCAGCCATCGTCAGGCAATGTTTCGTAATATGACAAGTTCTCTTGTTGAACACGAAATTATCAAGACAACTTTACCTAAGGCTAAAGAGCTGCGTCGAGTAGTTGAACCTTTAATAACATTAGCCAAAAGTGATTGCGAGGCTAATCGTCGTTTGGCTTTCGCTCGTATCCGTAATACAGATACAGTGAAAAAATTATTTGCTGATTTAGGTCCGCGTTTTGCTGATCGTCCAGGGGGTTATATTCGCATTTTAAAATGTGGTTTCCGTGCTGGCGACAATGCACCAATGGCTTATATTGAGTTGGTTGATCGACCAGCGATAGATGCTGAACCAGCGGCAGCTGAGTAAATATATAGTGTTATCAAAAAGCCGATATTATGTCGGCTTTTTTTATTTAAAGTTAGCCATTGAAGTATGAAAACTTGTTTTTTTACTTTGATTTATATTAATTTATTAATTAATTAATTAATTATACTAACTAATCTTGTAGGTACAGTTTGTATTTTAGTCATGAATGGTTTTCAGCATATTAGATTAGTAATGTGGTGGAGGAACTTCCTCTGATATATTAGCTATATTTGATGGTTGTGACGCTTGTAGTTTTTTCGATAGCAAAGATAATTGTTCTTTTAATCTCGCTATTTCAGCTTGCAACTGAATCGTTATTTTATTTAGCTCCTCAATGGTTATTTCTTGAAAACTAATTTTAGTTTCTAGCTGTTCTAGTCTATATTCTTGTTGCTTATTCATAATCTTTTTCCCAATTAATTATATACTATTATAACGTAATTAAATGAGATCTAACACAGCAAGATTAAGCCTGATTGATTAGTAATTGGGATCAATTTGAGTTTTAAAATAGGTTATTATTCCATTATTTATAACCAACCTCTTTCGGCAAAAGATACATACTCCCCTTTACCAATGACAAAATGATCGATAATCCGAATATCGACTAAATTACAGACTTGTTCAATTTGCTTCGTCATTATTCGATCCGCTTCACTCGGTTCTGCCGCTCCTGATGGGTGATTATGGGCAAGAATCAGTGCTACTGCATTGCATTTTAGCGCTTTGCGAACAATTTCTCTAGGATGAACTTCTACTGCATTGTAAGTGCCAACAAACATTTCTTCAGTATAAATTACGTTATTTTGGTTATTAAGAAAAATAACTAAAAATATTTCACGTTCTTTGTCAGCTAGTCGACTCGCAAGATAATGGTGCGTCAAATTAGGGGAGGTAAGTGAGCTATCTTGAGTCATTTTTACCTGTAAATATCGGTAAGATAGTTCTATTACTGCTTTAAGTTGTGTATATTTTGTTATCCCTAAGCCTAATTTTTGGCAAAAATCACTCTGGGTTGCACTCATTAGGTGATATAGAGAACCGAATTCATCTAATAAGCTTTGTGATAATTTAAGTACATGCATGCCTCTGGTTCCAGTTCTTAGGAAGATAGCAAGCAACTCATGATCAGACAGTGAATCTGCTCCAAATTGTAAGAGTTTTTCTCTTGGCATCATATTCGGCTTGTCCTCAAATTAACGCGATAGTCTAAAATGCTATTTTGGCGAAAAGGTGATATTAACCAAATATAAAAGTATATGCTTGAGAGTTATTTCACAAAAAATATGCTTTCCATAAAAAAAGCACTCATCAAGAGTGCCTTTGTATGGATTACTATTTAGTGCTTACAGCCACAACCACCATGACCGCCACCACAACAGCCGTCATTGTCATCACTGCCATCATCGCCACAGCAACCATGATGATGTCCATGTTCTCCATGAACATGCCCATGAGTTAATTCCTCATCAGTTGCTTCACGAACATTAATAACTTCAACGTTAAATTTTAAATCTTGTCCGGCTAGCATATGATTACCATCAACGGTGATATTATTTCCATCAATTGCTGTAATTTCAACTGGAACAGGGCCATGTTCAGTATCAGCTAAAAATCGCATTCCGACTTCTAGCTCATCAACACCTACAAATACGTCTCGTGGTACTTGTTGCACAAGATTATCATTATAATCACCATAAGCATTGTTTGAGCTGACTTCTACATCGAACTTATCGCCCGCTTGATGGCCAACTAAGGCATCTTCTAATCCCTTAATTAAGTTGCCGGCACCATGTAAATACTCAAGCGGGGCAACGGCTGTTGCTTCATCTACGAGTACACCATCTTTTGTTTTTACTTGGTAAGCTAAGCTCACAACACTATTTTTTGCTATTTTCATTCTATCTCCAGTCATCAGCGAGAAAAGGCTCGATAATTCTATCTGAAAAACAGAGCAATGTATCTTTTTTTTTGGAAATAACAACAGTAAATATTGTTCTAATTTTTTAACTTTATAATGATCGCTTACCTTATTATTTTAGCAGTTCTTTCTTATACTACTTCCACCGATAACATAAGGTTCCTGCTATGGCTTACGATTAATTTCACAAGCAGTTAATATTCATCTATAATTTAAGCAAGTTTATCGGGTTAATGGTAGTTATTTATATGAACAGCACTGTTTTTGCTTATTTTCAACTTATGCGCTTAGATAAACCAATTGGCACTTTACTTCTGCTTTGGCCAACATTGTGGGGCTTATGGTTGGCAGGGGCTCCTACATTAGCTTTATTCTTCATATTTATACTAGGTGTATTTTTGATGCGTGCGGCTGGTTGTGTTATTAATGATTTTGCTGATAGACGATTTGATAGTTATGTCGAAAGGACAAAAGCACGACCTATAGCAAGTGGCAAAATTAATGCAAGGCAGGCATTAATTTTATTTATACTATTAATTTTTCTTTCTATTTTATTATTGTTGATTTTACCTCCACTGGTTTGGTTATTTGCTTGTTTTGCTTTTTTGACCACATTGATTTATCCCTTTATGAAGCGTTTTACTCACTTGCCTCAAGTTATTCTAGGGATTGCATTTAGCTGGGGCATTCCGATGGCATATATTGCATCTATAGATGCACTACCTTTAAGTTGTTGGCTTTTATGTCTAGCTAATATTTGTTGGACGATTGCTTATGATACCCAATATGCAATGGTAGATCGTGATGATGATTTAAAAATAGGTATAAAATCGACGGCTATTTTGTTTGGTAAAAATGATAAGTTAATTATAGGTATCTTACAGTTTACGATGTTATTTCTGCTCGTTATTATCGGCTTATATAATCAGTTAGCACTGATTTTTTATGCTAGTTTAGGCGTTGTTGCCGCTCTATTTGTTTACCAACAAACATTAATTACCGACAGACAGAGAAAGCTTTGTTTTAAAGCATTTCTCAATAATAATTATGTCGGTCTAGCTATCTTTATCGGATTATTTTTTAGTACTGTTTAGTCTATTTCCTCAATCGTCTGCATTACTCGGCTACTAATTAAGGGGCGAAGAGTATCACTCATTAATTTTATTTTATCTAAATTACCTTCGTCTTTATCATCTAGGTATCCTTGTTCTCTTAATGTAGATACTAAGGTAGAAAAAACACCTTTATCGAAAAATTCAGGGGCATTAATGCCGTGCAATACAGAGAGTCTTTCGGCAATGAGCCTACTCTCTTTTTCAAGAGTAGCACGGCTAATCGATGGGTTTTTCTGTAATAAAGAAAAAGCGACAGCATAGCGCTGTAAAGTGTCATTCGAAGCAGATGCAATCAGTTGAAGTGATGCTATTTTTAAGTAATTAAGTGTAATGCGTTCAGCTGTATAGCTAATTAGATTTGATTCCGCAAAATTTTTAATTAGTTTACTTACATAATCTAGTAGCTCTTTTTCATCATAATAGATAAATAATTCAGCTTTAATGAGTGGATATAGCCTTAGAATTTGCTCAATTAATTGTTGCTCAGAAATTCGATTTTGCTTTAGTATGATTCTGGCAATCATGGCTGGAATAATAATTAAATGTTGAATATTATTACGATAATAAGTCATCAAGATAGCTTGTTCTTGACTTAAGCTTACAATCTCGCCAGCGTCATCTGCTGTAATAATAAATTTCCCCATTGCCTTTGCATGTTCGAAAAGCTCTTCCGCTGTTTTGTTCGGAATTGTAATTAAGTCTGAATATGGTACATTTTTTAATAATGTCATTGTGGCATCAATATATTCAATTAGTCTTTTTTGACTAAGCGCACGCTGTTGAGATGCCAGCAGAATAGAACAACATAAATTCATCGCATTAACGGCTGCAGAGGCATTTATTTTTTCCATAACATTTTTAGCGAGTAAATTTGTTGTTGGTGTAAGCCAATTAGGTCGAGCACTACCCGTCGGATCTATGGCATCTCGCCACTCGGGTATATTTTGGTTTAGGAATTGATTTAATGGAATTGGCTGACCAAAATTGACATAGCCCAAGCCTAGCTTCTTAAGCTTGAAAAAGGCCTTAGTTGTTTGCCATAAACTTTCTTTCTTTTTTGCAGCTCCACGTAATTCATTTGCGTAGGTGGCTACCTCTAATACATGCTCATAACCGATGTATACAGGCACGATAGAGATGGGTCTTAAATCACCACGTAAAAGTGTTTGCAGTGTCATCATTAACATACCGGTTTTGGGGTCAAGTAGGCGACCAGTTCGAGAACGTCCCCCTTCAATAAAATATTCAACAGAGTAGCCACGTATAAATAATTCAGCTAGATACTCACGAAATACAGCCGTATATAGTTTATTTCCTTTAAAAGAGCGTCTAATAAAAAATGCACCTAAACGTCGAAATATTGGGCCTGCTGGCCAAAAGTTAAGATTAATACCCGCTGCAATATGAGGAGGAACAAGACCTTGTCGATAAAGAACATATGAGAGTAATAAATAATCCATGTGACTACGGTGACACGGGGCATAAACAATTTCATGCCCATTTTGAGCCAATTCACGAATAGGGTCGGCATTGGTAACTTTCAGACCTTGATATAATCTACTCCAAGCCCACGTCAAGACATAATCAGTTATTTTTAATGCTTGATACGTAAAATTGGCGGCAATTTCGTTAAGCATTGATAATGCATTTTTTCTGGCTTTTTCTTGTGAAATATTTTTACTTTTCGTTTCTTCAATTATCGCATCGGTAAGCGCTTGGCCATTAAGTAACTTGTTGAGCATCTGCTGTCTTATTGGTAGTGTAGGACCAACCGAAGCCGTGCGTTGCTTTGAAAAATGAATACGCGCGACTCTTGATAGTTTGCGTGCTAAATCTCTACTTTGATCTGTTTTCACTGATGCGGTAATATTTTTAAATGATACGGTGTTTGAATAGCGTGTATAACAATCTCGGCCAGAAAATATCATTTTAATAAATTTTCGTGTGCCACCCAATACTTGTAGCGAAAGTTTCTTCTTCCCTTCCTTGTCAGGGGCCCTGCTAAACATAACCGAAACGGGGAGCATTTGTACGTCAAGTTCGTGATCTTGTTGATGAGCAGTAATATAGTCAGTGATAATATCAATAGATTTTTTTTTCTGTTCTTTTGAGGTAAAAATACCTGGACCTTTGTCTATGTAAAGAAAAGCCGGCAATAGTTTAGATTTAGTTTGAACTCCATTTAATGGATCGGGTAGTTGATATTTTTCTGCTAGTGAACGAACAACCATCAAATCAATTTTTGAGTTGTAAGGTAATACATATAAAATAGGTTTATTCCTATCTATATTTATTTCTTCAATGGGATCGGTGGGAATCGATTTAGTTTTTACGAACAGTTTGACTGGAATACTTATTACCCAAAAACAAGCCTTAGTCCACAAAGACATTGTCCATTTTGACATAATTTAAACAACTCAGAATATTAATTTTTCATGTAACCCATGATAGCAAAAATCAGCAAAAAAACATAGCACCATCTCCGACAAAAATCATGATATAACCAGATCTAACAACTGCAATTACTAGTTAATGTAAAAATATATACTTTTTAGTAAAGGAATAATTTGTCGTAATATATATTGTGACTTATCCAATTTTGTTACCCAAATTTAATGCTATTAAAGTGAAAAGACGTTTTTTTGATAGTGAAGATTGTAATAGTACTTGAGAATTTTTGCATAACAGCGTATACTTCGCTACCTTAATTATTATGGATGTGGTATGGGTAGTCGGTTTATTAGCTGTTAAGACTTATCTCAACAACCTAATCGAAGACTAAAGCCTGACGAGGTTAATGTTCCATTAACATATTATGTCCAAGGCCTAAGCATTGAAATTTCGGAGAATTATTGACATGTCACGAGTATGCCAAGTAACAGGCAAAAAACCACTAGTAGGAAATAATCGTTCACATGCGATGAATGCTACTAAACGTCGTTTTCTGCCAAATCTTCAATCTCACCGTTTTTGGGTTGAGAGCGAAAAGCGTTTTGTAAAATTACGTGTATCAGCGAAAGGTATGCGTACTATCGATAAAAAGGGTATTGATGCAGTTCTTGCAGAACTTCGTGCCCGCGGTGAAAAATACTAAGAAACTATATATAAAGGAAAATTATCATGGCTAAAGGTGCACGTGAAAAAATCAGATTAGTTTCTTCTGCTGGGACAGGTCATTTTTATACCACTAGCAAAAATAAAAGAACTATGCCTGAAAAAATGGAGATCAAAAAATATGATCCCGTTGTTCGTCAGCATGTAATTTATAAAGAAGCTAAAATTAAATAGTATTTATTTAATTCGAAAAAAAACCAGCGATTGCTGGTTTTTTTTTGCCTAAATATAGGCTTAATTATTTATTAAATTGTTATTTAAATACTCTAGCAAGGCTGGGATTTACCTCTAATTTGTAAGTGAGCACTGACTTATAAACTAAACGATTTACTAATTTAAAATTTTGTGCTGAATCTAATTAGTTATAAAAGGAGTGATTAGCGGTGCTAAATCAGCAATACCTTTTTTAGTTAGTAACTCTGATTTATCAATTCAATAACTGTTTTAATTACTAGCTAAAAACTAATGTAAACCATGGTTGGTGATCTTGATTGTAGTTCTCGATTAATAACATTTATTTGATGATATTACTGATAGTATTGATTTATTGTATCGCTATCATGATAATTGCTTATTTTACTATACTAAGCGTCTATTAATTTAAGTTTTTAGGCTTAACCACTATAATTATTATTCTACCGCCTACTAGGCTTTTATAGTAAAATGACAATAGTTTTTGAATTAATAATATAGAGATAATTTTAGGAGTAAATGTGAGTAATATAAATAAAAAAACAATCGTCCTAGTGATTTTAGATGGTTATGGTTACCGAGAAGATCAAAAAGATAATGCCATTGCCGCTGCACATAAACCTGTGATGGACCATTTAATTAAAACTCAGCCAAACACATTAATTAATGCTTCAAGTATGGAAGTTGGTTTACCATTTGGTCAAATGGGCAATTCAGAAGTAGGACACACTAATATTGGCGCGGGGAGAGTTGTTTATCAGGACTTAACTCGAGTAACTAAAGCGATCATGGATGGTGAGTTTAACAAAAATACAGTGTTGATGACGGCTATTGATGATGCAGTACAAAATAACAAAGCTGTTCATATTATGGGATTAGTCTCTCCTGGTGGCGTGCATAGTCACGAAGAGCATATTATGGCCATGGTTGAATTAGCCGCTGCTCGAGGGGCTGATAAAATTTATCTCCATGCTTTTTTGGATGGACGAGATACACCACCAAGAAGTGCTCAATTGAGTTTACAAGCTTTTGCTAATAAATTTGAAGTATTAGGTAAAGGGCGAATAGCTTCTTTAGTTGGCCGTTATTATGCCATGGATCGAGATAACCGTTGGGATCGTGTTGAGCATGCTTATAATTTGTTGGTTGATGCAAAAGGTGACTATACTTCTTGTAATGCAGGAGAAGCATTACAAGACGCATATAGCAGAGATGAGAACGATGAGTTTGTTAAACCAACGGTAATTCAGGCAAAAGGAGAACCAAGTGCAGCAATGCAAGATGGTGATAGCTTAATTTTTATGAATTTTAGAGCGGATCGTGCTCGTGAAATTTCTCGCGCTTTTATTAGTAAAGATTTTGATGGCTTTAAACGTAATCGAGTTATTAATTTTGCTCATTATGTTTCGTTGACTGAGTATGCAACTGATATTCAGTCGGAAGTTGCTTATTCGTCTGAGGTATTAACTAATACACTTGGCGAATGGTTAGCAAAGAATGATAAGACTCAATTAAGAATATCTGAAACAGAGAAGTATGCACACGTTACGTTCTTTTTTAATGGTGGACTTGAGACTCCATTTGCTAATGAGGATCGCATTTTAATTAACTCACCAAAAGTTGCAACATATGATTTACAGCCTGAAATGAGCTCGACTGAATTAACCGATAAGCTAACCGCAGCAATTGAAAGCCAAAAATATGATGTAATTATTTGTAATTATCCAAATGGCGATATGGTGGGGCATACAGGAGTATTTGAAGCAGCAGTTAAAGCTGTTGAAGCTTTAGATCACTGTATTGGACGAATTGTTGAATCTGTGAATAAAATTTCAGGACAGTTATTAATCACCGCAGATCATGGCAATGCAGAAAAAATGCGAGATGATGAAACTGGTCAAGCACATACCGCTCATACTAATTTGCCCGTTCCACTTGTTTATGTAGGACCAAAATCAGTTAAAGCGATTGATGGCGGTAAATTATCTGATTTAGCGCCAACCATACTAACATTAATGGATATGCCTGTTCCGGCAGAAATGACAGGTAAGACATTATTTATTTATCAATAAGTTTTTTCTATTTACGATCGATAAAGTACTTTTTAATAAAATGCTTTATCGATATTCTATTTGTCAGCTATTAGGCAATAAGTTATAGTTGACTCACTATTAATATAATTTTCGTCTTTATTACTCGGTTAACATGCGGCATATTTATTTTTATTTACTATTGACATTATGTGGGAATCTTTTCACCTTGCCCTATAGTTATGCCGATGATAAGCGTGATTTGCAATCCGTTCGCCAATCGATTGCTGAACAAGAAAAGAAACTTGCAGAACAAAAAAAGCAACGAATAAAATTTATGGCTGATTTGCAACAGCAAGAAACCGCTATTGCTAGGTTATTAACATCATTAGATAAGTCAGATAAATTGTTAATAACGCTATCACGAGATATCGGCGAACTTAATCCTCAAATTGCTGGCTTAGAAAAACAGCAAATAACCCAGCGAAAAATCTTAGCTAAACAATTAGAAAGCGCATTTAAACTTGGTAAAACAAGTGGTATGGAGTTAGTGTTTACCGGTCAAGAAAGTCAGCGAAATGAGCGAATTATTACTTACTACCGTTATATTAATAAAGAGCGTCAAAATCGTATTAATAATCTCAAAAAGATTCAGGAAGAGTTAGATAGCAAAAAGAATTTGTTAGAGCAAAAACATCAATCGCAACTTACATTGCAAAATAAGCAGAAGGAACAACGAGACAACCTTCTAGTTAATCAAAAGCAACGAAAAAAAACAATTTCGGTGCTTGAACAATCAATGCAGTTAAACCAACAGAAGCTTGATGAACTCAAAGAAAACGAAGCCGCTTTGCAACGACAAATTATTCAAGCAGAACGTAAAGGTAAAAAAACAGCTGAAGATGAAGCGAAGCAAGCTGAAGAAATAAAATCTAGACAGCAAAATTATAACTACAATCCAACAAAAGATGAAATCGCCCTAATGGCAAGAACAAGCGGAATCGGCAAACCAAATCAGACATTAAAATGGCCTGTCTCGGGTAGCGTTTTATACCGATTTGGCGAGCCACAGGAAGGTGAGCTTCGTTGGAAAGGTCTAGTTATTAAGGCGAAGGAAGGGACTAAAGTTAAAGCAATTGCTGATGGTCGTGTCATTTTAGCTAATTGGTTGCAAGGCTATGGTTTTATTGTAGCGATAGAGCATGGTAAAGGTGATATGACATTATATGGCTATAATCAGCGTGTTTTAGTCGATGTTGGCGATAAAATTGAGGCGGGCCAGGATATTGCGCTAGTTGGTACAACCGGTGGTCAGGGTAACTCATCACTCTATTTTGAAGTTAGGCGAGATGGAAAAGCACTTGACCCAAGTGCGTGGTTAAAAAAATGAAACGAAAGATAATATTATGCAAGATGGTGTGCTTATTTTTGTATTTTATGGCTTCAGAAGTTTATGCAGCAAAGCTTGCACTAGTAATCGATGACTTTGGTTATCGAGAACGCAATGAGGAGCAAGTCATTTTATTATCCCCTCAAATCACTGTTGCAGTATTACCTAATGCGCCCAATAGGACTAATATTGCGACATTTGCTCACCAAAATGGTAATGATGTTATGATTCATTTACCTATGGCCCCTTTGAGTAAACAACCTTTAGAAATTAATACGCTAACGCCTTCAATGAGTGAAGATGAAATTCATTATATTGTGAGTCAAGCAGTCAAAAACGTTCCTTATGCAATTGGTATAAATAACCATATGGGGAGTTTAATGACATCTGATGCAGTTGGAATGGAAAACGTGATGAAAAGCTTATCCCATTATTCATTATTCTTTCTTGATAGTAAAACAATTGCAACGAGCAAGGCGATTATCGCGGCTAAAAAATATCGAGTTTCAACCGTTGTCAGAGATGTTTTTCTTGATGATTTACAAAATGAAGCCGCTATTGCCCATCAGTTTGACTTAGCTATTAAGCATGCTCAAAAATATGGTAGTGCAGTTGCTATTGGCCATCCTTATAATGCTACAGTGAGGGTATTGAAAGAAAAACTGGCACAACTTCCGGTCGATATTGAATTAGTAAAAGTAAGTACATTAGTACAAACACCAGAAAAAATTAATCTATCTCAATTAGTTGAGCAGTATAAAATTTCGCTAGAGCAGAGTTTATTTGAATATATTATTTTAAAGAAGGCTAATTGATTCAGAGCAACCATTCAACCTTATTTTTTATGTAACCCTTTTTCCAAACTACGATGACGAGTTTGCACTTGTTGGCCATGAATTCTAAATAATTCAGCTAGTTTTTCTGTAATATAAACTGAACGATGTTGCCCGCCAGTACAACCGATAGATATAGTTAAATAGCTACGATTGTTTTTTTGTAATAATGGCAGCCATTGCTGCATGTAATTAGCTGTTTGATAAATGAAGTTATTGACTTCCCAGTGTTTTGTCAAATACTCTTGTACTGGTTCATCGAGCCCAGTTAAAGGCCGTAAGCTTGGATCCCAATGCGGATTAGGTAGGAATCTAACATCAAAAACAAAGTCTGACTCACTAGGTAAACCATATTTGAAACCAAATGATTCAAAAATAATTGTTAGCTCACGCTCTTTTTTGCCAAGAATTCGCTGACGTAAAATATCAGATAGCTCATGAACAGATAAATTATCAGTATTAATTATTAAATCGGCACGAGTTCTTAGTGGCTCAAGGTATTGCTCTTCAAGATCAATCGCTTCTTCTAATGAGCGTCCTTGAATTGATAGCGGATGATTACGCCTTGTTTCACTATAGCGCCGTATCAGTGTATTCCTACTACTCTCAAGAAAAATGATCTGAGGAGTGATTGACTCTGGTAACTGAGCAATAATTTCCCCAAGTTGAATAAAGCTTGCTGGCATGTTTCTAATGTCAACACTGACGGCGACGGGCGTCTTACTATTTTCTAGCGTTTTAGCTAATTCGGGTAATAAAATAATTGGGATATTATCGACACAGTAGAAGCCTATATCCTCCAATGATCTTAACGCAATTGATTTACCTGAACCTGAGCGACCGCTAACTATCATTAAAAGCATATTTTTTATCCTTTTATCTATTTCAATATTTTTCGTTGGCTTGATGCAGGGATTGATAATGATTCTCTGTATTTTGCGATAGTGCGCCTAGCGACAATAATTCCTTGTGCTTCGAGTAAATTTGCTATTTTATTATCGCTTAATGGTTTTTGGTAATTCTCTTGTTCAATCCATTTTCTGATTAAAGCTCTAATTGCTGTTGAAGATGCCTCTCCACCTGATTTGGTATTTACATGGCTGGAGAAAAAATATTTTAACTCAAAAACACCTCTAGGGCATTGTAAATATTTTGAGGTAGTAATTCGAGAAACGGTAGACTCGTGCATACTAATTGCATTCGCTACATCCGATAGAATCATAGGCTTCATATATTCTTCACCATGATTAAAAAAGCTTTGCTGATGTTTCACAATAAATTGGCAAACTTTAGCAAGTGTGTCATTACGATTTTCAATACTTTTGATTAGCCAATTTGCCTCTTGTAATGCTTGATGGATATATTGACTGTCGGTTTTATTAGCTACCTTTTCCATTGCAGCATAATGTTGGTTGATTTTCAAACGTGGTATAGGATCGCTGTTAATAAATACTGACCATTTCTCTGCTATTTTTTTGACTGATACATCGGGAATAATATACTGTGGAATAACGGTATTAACCGAGTAGCCTGGATAAGGTTGTAACTGTTGGATTATATTAATGGCGAGTTTTAGTGATTGCAGGTCTACATTGAGTTTTTTCTGTAATGCTTTGAAGTCTTTTTGTCCAAGTAATTCTAAATGATCATTAATAATTGTTTTTGCATACTTGATTTCAACCGTGATGGGGAAAAGCTGATTAACTTGTAGCATTAAACACTCTTGCAGTGTCCTTGCTCCGATACCGATAGGATCAAAGTGTTGAATACGTTTTAGTACGGCTTCAATCTCATCTAGTTCAATTTCGTCGTTACCTTGTTCTTCTAAAATATCTTGTGTAGTACTCGTTAAATATCCTTTGTCATCAATTGATTGTATTAATGAAATAGCAATCGCTTTATCTTGCTCACTAAATGGCGTCAAATTTAACTGCCACATTAAATATTCATTTAATGTTTGATGCGTTTCTCCTTGATAAACAAGTAATTCTTCGTCGCAATAGTCTGAAAAAGTGCCAGATGGAGAGCCCGCACTATACATATCATCTAGAGAAACGTCAAGTGAGATATCACTTGAAATTTCTCGATTTTCCATCATTTTTGATGTGTCAATATTATCTGATTCTGGGAGACTATCGACGCTGATTTCATTGAAATCATCATCAATTTCAAGTAGTGGATTCTTTTCTAGCAAAACTTGAATTTCTTGGCATAATTCTTGCGTCGATAATTGTAAAAAATGAATTGCTTGTTGCAATTGGGGGGTAATAGCGAGCTGCTGTGCAATTTTTAACTGTAAGCTCTGCTTTGTCATAACCTAAATTCTTCACCTAAGTAGACTTGTTTTACCAGGTCATTATTAAGGATTGTATGCGGGCTACCTTCTGCAATCAAGTGTCCTTTGCTAACGATATAGGCTCGTTCACAAACATCAAGTGTTTCTCGGACATTATGGTCTGTAATTAATACACCAAGGCCACGGTCTCTTAGTGCACGAATAATATTTTTGATATCGATCACTGAAATTGGATCAACACCAGCAAATGGTTCATCGAGTAAAATAAATTTAGGATCTGCCGCGAGTGCTCTTGCTATTTCAACTCGTCGTCTTTCTCCCCCCGATAATGCCTGACCTAAACTATCTCTAATATGGGTGATATGGAACTCTTCAAGTAAACTTTCGGCTTTAGCAATTCGCTCGTCTTTCGTTAACTGCTTACGGGTTTCAAGAATCGCCATAATATTATCAAACACAGATAAACGGCGAAAAATAGAGGCTTCTTGTGGTAAATAGCCAATACCAATTTGCGATCTTTCGTGTAATGGCAATAAGCTAATATCTTTATCATCAAGATAAATATTACCAGCATTGAGTGAAACAATACCAACTACCATATAAAATGTTGTTGTTTTACCTGCGCCATTTGGACCTAATAAGCCGACAATTTCTCCCGAATTTACTTCCAAGCTGACATTTTCAACAACTCTGCGCTGCTGATATATTTTTGCTAAATTTGTTGCTTTTAATGTTGCCATATTATCGTTGGATCTCTTTTACTTGGTTTGGAATAATTATCGTTTTGACTCTATTACCATTACCTGGCTGTGCCTCAATTTTTTGTTGCTCAACATCATAAACAATTTTATCACTAGTTATGCGGTTGTCTTGTTGTAATAATTCAGCTTTGTCTAGCAAGGTAACAGAATTTTGCTTAACTTGATAAATTAATTGATTCGCGTGACCTGTGATAGTTTGTTTATCGTCATTTTGGTAAGTTTGCTCAAAATAAACAGGGGTACCATAAGCGGTAATTATTTGGTTATCTTTACTTTGCATGTCGGTAATGATTACCGTATTGGCTTTTATTTTTAAATCATCCTGAGTAATTACAACGTTTCCCGTAAATGTGATTGTATTTTTTTGTAAATTGATTTGCTGATTATCGGCATCAATAGCGATAGGCTTGTTGTTGATTGTTGGATTGGGCGATACTTGCGCAAGAGCTAATGGGCAAAGTAGAGTTACTAATATAATGACTAGCGCATAGTTTACTTTATGAAAAAGAGATGAGTCAAATTGAATCATATAATTATGCCTTTCAGTTATCAGTAAGGTTGTCTGTTATATTTGGGGTATTATAATAAGTTTTTACATTTTCTAATATATCAGCAGTTTTATCATGTAAATTACCGAGCAAACCGATCCCCGTTGATGTAAAGTTAGCACCTTCAATGGTAACTTTGTCTCGAGATGTTACGATTTGCGTTGTTAAGTCAATTTTTGCACTATCTGTTATTATTTTATGTAATTGTGAATCTGGCGACAAATTTGTCAAAACGACTTGTTTATTTAGATATAATAGCTTGTCTTTGGTTAAAGTCGCGTGTTTTGCTAAAATATGCCAAGTTTTGTTTGCATCGCTATTATATAACGTAAAATCAGGTGATTCAAATAAGGTTTCGCCTGTATTATCAAAACGTTTTACAGTGTCAGCAACGATCTTATAATTTAGTTTTCCTGTAGGATCGTAAACCATTGTTTCCATACGGTCACTTTGATAGATGGGTTGCGTAGATAAATCCGTTATACCAATGTTATTTGATGTTGACTCATCCCGCTGGTAATAATAAGCGCTAGTCACCAAAATAATTAGCAAAATATAAATTATGTTTTTTTTCTTCATTCTTAATACTTATAAACCCTTATAATTAATATTTCACACTTAATCATTTATTTTTCTATTTTACGCCAATTTTTATAAAATTAATATCTCACGCTAAAATCAGTGTATTGCTGATCAGTTTTAACCTTTTTAACTAAAAATTCTTTTATATGAGCAGAGTTTGGACCTCCGTCGTTTAGCCATTGAATTAACAAATCAAGCTGTACTTTTGGACCACCAGCAATGATCTCAACCTCTCCATTAATTAAGTTTTTGACGTAACCAGTTAATTTTAATTTGCGCGCTTTTTGGTAAGTAAAAAAGCGAAAGCCAACATTTTGAACCCTACCACTAACTCTAATTTGTATAAAATCATTCTCCGGTAAACGTAAAGTATTTGGCATATTTATTACCTTATATTTTATTTTCACTATCATTACAATTTATTGCTAGTTATTTGTAGCGGTAATAGGTTATTTTACATTAAAATGAGAATAATATTTATTTGTTTTTATATATTAGAAAGAATTTATTCATTAGAGGTGAAACAATTAATGTTGTTATTAAAAAAAGTAAAATTTAAATATATTATTTTGTTACTGCTTGTGTTTATTGCAGCTTATCTAGTTAAATCAATATTTTTTCCCACACAATCAGCACCTCGTTATATTACAGCTCAAGTTGAACAAGGAAATATAGAAAAAACGGTTTTAGCTGATGGTAAAATCAGCGCCTTTAAACTGGTTAATGTTGGTGCTCAAGTTTCAGGGCAAATTCAGAAATTATACGTACAGCTTGGTGATGAAATTAAAGTCGGCGATATGATCGCTGAAATCGATGATCTCACCCAAAAGAATGATTTGAAACAATCGGAAGCATCATTAGCGAGTCTAGAAGCGCAGCGAAAGGCAAAGGAAGCTAACTTAAAAAACTACCAACTTACTTTTGACCGTCAACTAAAACTGGTCAAAAGGGGAGCAGGTGCACAATCTGATCTCGATGCTGCAGAAGCTCAATTAGATGCTGTTAAGGCTGAAATAACATCATTAGATGCAGATATTGTGCGGGCTAAAATTGCAGTTGATACTGCTGAAGTCAACTTAGGCTACACCAAAATTATCTCACCGATTAACGGTGTTGTAGTCGCAACGCCTGTAGAAGAAGGTCAAACAGTTAACTCTGTACAAAGTGCGCCGACAATTGTTAAAGTTGCACAGTTAGATAAAATGACGATTGAAGCGCAAATTTCTGAGGCTGATGTTATTAATGTGAAAAAAGATATGCCAGTTTATTTTACTATCTTGGGTAGGCCGAATGAGCGATTTAGTGGTATGACTTTACGCGCAATAGAGCCCGCACCGACATCAATCAATGATGAAACATCTACAACGTCTACAACTAGTACGGCGATTTATTATAATGGTTTATTTGATGTAGATAATCCTGAGCATATTTTACGCATTTCGATGACAGCACAAGTCTATATCGTATTAGATGAAGCTGACGACGTTCTCTATATCCCTTCTGCGGCAATACAGCAGAATTTTGCGAATGGTAAAGCAACCGTGTTTATTTTGGATAAAGACCAAAATATTGATGAAAGAGAGATTGAAATAGGTGTTGATAATAATGTCAATGTTGAAGTGAAATCAGGTTTGAATTTAGGCGATACAATCGTTCTTAGTAGCTTCGATGGCTCATCAGTTAACAATAGAACACCAAGGGTTAGATTCTAAATTTATGAAACAGACTCCATTAATTCAATTAAATGATATTACGCGTGAATTTCCTGCTGGAGATTCGACAATTCGTGTTTTAAAAAGCGTCAATCTAACGATTAATGCTGGTGAGATGGTTGCCATCATTGGTGCTTCTGGATCAGGTAAATCGACGCTAATGAATATATTAGGCTGTTTAGATAAACCGACTAAAGGTTTATATAAAATTAGTGGTCGGGTAACCAGTGAGTTATCTCAAGACGAGTTGGCGGAGCTACGGAGGGAGCACTTTGGTTTTATTTTCCAGCGTTATCATTTACTTAACGCCCTAACCGCTGAAGGAAATATTGAGGTCCCAGCAATCTATTCAGGTCTAAAAAAAGAGCAAAGACATAAGAAAGCGGTATCAATTCTAACCAGACTAGGTTTGGCTGATAAAATAAATAATAAACCGACACAATTATCAGGTGGGCAACAGCAGCGAGTGAGTATTGGTCGTGCATTAATGAATGGTGGACAAATAATATTAGCGGATGAGCCGACAGGGGCTTTAGACCAAAAAAGTGGTCATGAGGTAATGTCTATTTTGCGCGAGTTACATGCTCAGGGACACACTATTATCATTGTTACTCATGATTCTAAAATTGCGCAGAGTGCGCAACGGATTATTGAAATTAGTGATGGTAACATTATTTCAGACAAACAAAATCCTTTATTTTCATTGGATAATGATAAACCTCATGAAGTTAAACATGTAGAAACAATCAAAACTCAAGATACATTATCAGCAAAGATTGATCGTTTTAAAGATGCATTTAAAATGGCGATTTTATCAATGCTATCACAACGGCTACGTACTTTTTTGACCATGTTAGGAATTATTATTGGGATAGCGTCAGTCGTTTCGGTTGTTGCATTAGGCGAGGGATCAAGACAGCAAATTTTAGCCGATATTAGCTCGATGGGAACCAGTACTTTGGATATTTTCCCCGGTAGTGGTTTTGGCGATCGTAATGCTGGTCGAATTACAACCTTACGTTCTAGTGATGCCGATGTGCTCTCTAAACAAAGTTATATTCATAGTGCCACGCCGAATGTTTCAACCAGCGTTTATTTCAGAAAAGATAACCAAGCTCTTTCTGGAACAGTTAATGGCGTTGGTGAGCAGTTTTTTGCCGTGAAGGGTTATAACATTACTCAAGGCAAAGCATTTGACGCTAATAGTATCGATACCTCTGCGCAGGATGCCGTTATTGATGAAAATACAGTTAAACGTTTATTTCCAGAAGGAAATCCAATTGGGCAAGTTTTTTATGTTGGAAAATTACCCGTAAAAGTTATTGGGGTTGCAAAACAAAAAAACCAGGGGTGGGGTAGTAATGAGAGCCTCAATGTTTGGCTGCCTTACTCCACAGTAATTAATCGGATGATTGGTCAGACCACATTAAGAAGTATTACGGTTCGCGTTAATGATAATGTCGACTTAGGCGTAGCGGAGCAAGCAGTTGAGCGTTTGATGTTTCAACGCCATGGCGTAAAAGATTTTTTTATTTTCAATTCTGATAGCATACGACAAACAATTGAATCAGCTACCGCTACGATGACGTTATTAGTATCAGCAATTGCCTTAATTTCATTAATTGTTGGCGGAATTGGTGTTATGAATATTATGCTGGTTTCGGTGACTGAGCGTACTCGCGAGATTGGTGTCAGGATGGCCGTAGGGGCAAGATCTAGTGATATACTGCAACAATTTTTAATTGAAGCCGTATTAGTGTGCTTAATTGGTGGGACGCTTGGTATTTTGCTGTCTTTATTAATTGGTGCAATATTTGCCTATTTTGTGACAACCTTCTCGATGATATTCTCATTATCAGCGATAGTTGCAGCGTTTGCTTGTTCTAGTTTTATTGGTATTATTTTTGGTTATTTTCCTGCGAAGAGAGCTGCTAAACTCGATCCTATTTATGCATTAGAGCGAGAGTGATATTTCCCTGCCACGAGAGTTAGTTTAACAACGTGGCAGTGTGTTGATAAAAATCCTATTGCATATCTTGAGTAAAATAGCTATCTGCACGAAATAAAAGTATTATGCCAATTATGGCGCCTAGCGAGAATAGTGAAATAACATAAAATGCAGGTGCAAATTTATTAAAAAAATCAGTAAAAATTGATAATAACAATGGCGTGGCGCCGCCAGCAATTGCATAAGCCATATTAAATGAAAATGAAACGCCGCTGTAGCGTATATCAGTCGGGAATACGTTAACCATAAAATAAGCAAAGATCCCTACAACACCAACCCCTAAACCTGCTAGAGGATAAGTAAGGAATAATAGATGGCGGTAATTTTCAAGTGAAAAATAGAAACACGCAGTTGTAGCTACTGCGATGATACAACCAACTATTAGCACTTTTCCAATCGAAAATTTATCTACTAGTGCACCATATATTGTGCAGCTAATGATAAGACCTATAATTGCTAATGTATTGGATTGTAAAGATTGTTTTGCTGAAAAATCAAACTGTTTCTGCAAGTAAATCGGTGCCATTAAAATAACAACCATGATTCCCGCAGATAGAATCCATGTTAATAACATCGATAGCAATGTTTGCGGAAAATAATTGGCTAAAACGTTCAAAACAGGAAGCTGCCTATTCATTTCTTTTGATTTTCGTCGTTGCATTTCAATAAAAATAGGCGTCTCTTTTAGCCAGCGGCGTAAGTACATAGCTAAAAAACCAAATACACCACCAATAAAGAATGGGATTCGCCACCCCCATGTCATCATTGCTTCGCCAACAAATAAGCTATTTATCAATGTTGAAATAAGAGAACCAAATAAAATGCCTAAGCTTAAGCCGCTAGTCAAAATACCACAAGCAATGCCTATACGGTTTTTGGGGACATGCTCGGCAACAAATGTCCACGCGCCAGGGACTTCTCCTCCGACGGCTAAACCTTGGCATAACCGCATTAACAACAACAACAGTGGCGCTACGTAGCCAACCGTCGCGTAAGTTGGTAATAAACCGATTAATAATGTAGGTAATGCCATCAGTAAAATACTTAGAGTAAACATTTTTTTGCGACCAAATAGATCGCCAAAATGTGCCATTACAATTCCACCGAAGGGGCGAATTAAGTAACCAGCCGCAAATATTCCAAATGTCTGTATTTGGCTTAACCATATAGGCATGTTTGGTGGAAAAAATAGATGGCCGATGACCAAAGAGAAAAATACGAAAATAATAAAATCATAAAACTCCAAGGCTCCACCGAGTGCGGCTAGCGCTAACGTTTTATAATCTTGTGTGTTTAAGCGACGTTGTTTTGAGAGTAAATTTTCTAAAGAAGCCATTTTATATAACCGGGTTTTTATTATTGGTTCATTATGGGGTAATCACTGTTTTTTTTCAATATTGAGCATGATAAGGGAATGGTTTTAAAATATTTTTTATCAATTCATATAGATGTTTTTTCTGAATTAGCACGATTTCATCATGAATGATTTGTTAAGCGGTTTAGAATAGCAATAATAATCATCGACTTGAGAGGTGTTAAAATGACTAAAAAAAGGATATCGCGTAGAAAATTTAATTGTATGGAGCAATTATCTAATGAAGATGGCGTTATTGCTGCTTTAGCTATTGATCAGAGAGGATCAATGGTTAAAATGTTAGAAAACGCCGTCGGAAAAGAACGTTATCATATTGAGATGGTGTATGAGTTTAAGGAGCTCGTGTCTCAAGTCTTAACCAACTATGTTAGTGCTATTTTATTAGATGAAGAGTACGGGTTTAAAGGCATGAAAGCCAAAAATGATAAAGCTGGGTTGATCTTATCTTATGAAAAAACTGGATATGATGTTAATACGCCAGGGCGTTTACCTGAAATATTAGGTGAAGAGTCAATTCAACGATTGATAAAAAAAGGCGCAGATGCGGCAAAAGTCTTGGTTTATTATAATCCCGATGATCCTCAAGATATTTTAGATAAAAAACATGCTTTTTTAGAGCGATTAGGTGATGAAGCAAGAGCCGCTGATTTCCCCGTTTTTGTTGAACCAATAGTCTATGACAATGTAATTCTAGATGATAAAAGCCCTGAATTTGCCAAAATAAAGCCAAGTAAAGTTATTAGGACGATAGAGGAATTTACTAAAAAATGTTATCACATTGATGTGTTAAAAGTCGAAGTGCCTGTTTTGTTTAAATATGTTGAAGGGTTTAATGATAATAACTCGGCTGTTTATTCTCAAAAAGATGCAGCAGCTTATTTTAAAATAGCAAGCGATGCGGCAACTAAGCCATTCATTTATTTAAGTGCCGGCGTGCCAACTAAAACTTTTCATCAGGAACTCATTTTTGCTGGGCAATCAGGTGCGAAATACTGTGGCATTTTAGGTGGAAGAGCGACATGGTTTGATGGTGTAGCCGCTTATGCTCAAGGTGGAAAAGATGGACTAAATAAGTGGTTGGACACGGTGGGACGAGATAATGTCGAGCACCTCAATCGTATATTAAAACAGCATGCAAGACCTTGGTACGATATTTATGGCGGTAAGGAAAATATTGAAGTTTTCGATATCAATTTAGCGGATTAATTTTCATTTTAGCCAATAAAAAATTGCCATTGTGGTATGGCAATTTTTATTGAGAAATAATAGATTATCTAAATTAATTTTTTAATAATAAGCACTTTTCATTATCTTTGTTATTTCTATTAATTTTATGTATTTCAATATATTACTTCAATTCAAATCCATATTGTTGGATCAATATTTTTAGTTCATCAATATATCGCAAGGCAGATTGGCTTAATTGTACTTTTTGGGATGTTATCCAGCCGACTAAAATTTTTTCATCTATCTTTAGCCTTATTGATGAGATGTCTGAGCCGTTTAAATCAACACTTAATACACCAGTGCTAATTGTATAGCCATTTAATCCATGTAGTAGATTAAACAGTGTTGCCCGGTCGCTAACATGAATACTTTTTTTATGGTAAACGGTGCTTAGGATCTCTTCTGAAAAATAAAAAGAGTTATATTCACCTTGTTCAAATGAAAGATAGGGGAAATCTTCAAGATCTTCTAATGAAATTACTTTATGTTTAGCTAAAGGGTGTTTTGCACTGATAAAAACATGGGGATTGGCTTCAAACAGAGGGCAAAAGGTCAAATTATTTTCTTTCAATAATCGTAAAATAACTTTTTTATTAAAATCATTTAAATATAAAATACCTACTTCGCTACGTAATGTCGCGACATCAGTAATAATATCATGGGTACGTGTTTCTCTTAATGTAAACTCATATTCATCTGTATGATTTTTTTTAATTAAATTAACAAATGCATTAACGGCAAAGGCATAGTGCTGAGTTGATATACTGCATAATTGTTTAGTCGGTATTTTTTTATTGTAATGCTGTACGAGTAATTCCGTTTGATCTAGAATTTGCTTGGCATAACCTAAAAATTCTATTCCCTCTGTTGTTAAAGAAACGCCTTTAGATGTTCGAATAAAAATCTCAATATCAAATTCATCTTCTAGTTCTTTTATTGCTGTTGAAAGGCTTGGTTGAGTAATATAAAGTTTTTTAGCCGCTTCATTAATTGAGCCACTGCGGGCGACCTCAATAATATAACGGAGTTGGTTTAATTTCATTTATGATCTCAAAAAATTTTACGAACACTCTAATACCATAAGTATATTTTGAATAGAATTAAAATCTAGTATTGTTTAGTCACTATAAAGTAAAGCATGCATATTTTATTGTGTTCGGTATATACTAGTAAAATCTTATTTTGATTTTTTAGGTATAACAATGAACGATAAAAATGATGATGTTCGTATTGCTGATATTCGCGAATTATTACCGCCGATAGCATTATTAGAGAAATTCCCGGCAACGGATGTTGTATCGGATTTAGTCTTTAATACCAGACAGAAAATACATCAAATTTTAGAACATAAAGATGACCGTTTATTAGTTGTGATTGGTCCTTGTTCTATCCACGATACGAAAGCTGCGCTAGAGTATGCTAACAAGCTTAAAGATGTTCGTACGCAATATCAAAGAGAACTTGAAATCGTAATGCGGGTTTATTTTGAAAAGCCAAGAACGACCGTTGGTTGGAAAGGCCTAATTAATGATCCTTTTATCAATAATACTTTTGATATTAATGAAGGCTTAAGAATTGCGAGAAAGCTGTTAGTCGATATTAATCAATTAGGTGTGCCTGCCGCAGGTGAGTTCTTAGATATGATATCTCCACAATACCTCGCTGATTTAATGAGTTGGGGAGCGATCGGGGCAAGAACAACTGAATCGCAAGTTCATCGTGAGCTTTCGTCGGGATTATCCTGCCCTGTTGGATTTAAAAATGGTACAGATGGAACGATGAAAGTCGCTATTGACGCGATTAATGCGGCAAATGCATCTCATAGCTTTCTATCTGTGACTAAGTTTGGTCACTCAGCCATAGTGACGACCACGGGGAATCCAGATTGTCATATTATTTTGCGTGGTGGTAAAGAGCCAAATTATAGCGAAGCTCATATTAATATAGTCAAACTCGATTTAGATAAATCACATTTACCGCGTAATATTATGGTTGATTTTAGCCATGCTAACAGCTGCAAACAGTTTAAAGAGCAGATTAATGTAGGAAAAAATGTTGCTAATCAAATAGCTAATGGCGATAGCGCTATTATTGGGGTCATGATTGAGAGCCACTTACAAGAAGGAGCTCAAAATCCAGAGAATAATAAACCTTTAGTGTATGGACAAAGTATTACTGATGGATGCATAGGATGGGATGATTCAATTAATCTTCTCGACATATTAGCTCAAGCAGTAAAACAAAGAAGGCACAATCGATAAGTCCGATATTAAATACAAGGTGCTTTTAGCACCTTGTATTTAATTAGGCAGTTAGTATAAATCTTTTATAATTTGCACTACATTACCAATGATCTTGTATTGTTTAAAGTCCTTACGTAAAACGGAAATTGTGTCACACTGGTCATTGTTACATAATAATTGCCAACCTTCTAGAGTTAGACGAATACGTCTGAGTAAAGTCATTTCTTCGTATTCGAGCAAATAGATTGCACCGTCAACCACTTCTTTTATATCAGTATTGATAATTATTCCATTATTTTGTTTAATCTCAGGTTCCATTAAATCGCCTTTTGCCCAGTATATAATCAATTTTTTAGAATCCAATCCTCGATGTCCTAGCCATCCATCTAGTACAGGGTAATTCATTACAGGCGGTGTACCTCTTACATACTTCTGTGTTTTTGCTTCTTCAGCGGTCGGTAATTGCTTGATGTAGACAGGGATGCGGTGGACATATTCACTATATATATTATCGTTTTCAGTGTCGTGAATTTCTTCTAATTTATGCCCTGTTGCTAACCAGTTATATGAGACATTACATCTTTCTGAGATAGCAGCTAGGCGATTTAATGAAGGATACGTTTTCCCTGATAAATAGTCTCTTATTACGGTTTCGGACATATCACATTTTTTTGCGAATGTGGAAACTGAGTCCCCTTGCATAATGAGGGTTAGACGATTCTTAAAATTTTGTACGCTTTTATTTATTATCACAAGTATTTCCTTTTTTATAGTGCATAAAAATTTGTCACATATTATAAATCATTTTTTTTTCTAATTACAAATCAATAAATGCAGATCTGATAAAAATTTATAGTTGATTTAAAGATAACTGATTATTTTTTTATTTTATAAGCAGTTAGTACTATCACTATTTATAATATATTTTAATAACTATGCTTGATGAATAATGAAAGATGTCTTTTTATATTCAAATTTTTTTTTTTATGCAAAAAAATTGACAAAATATTTTTTTTGCGTTAAAGTTCAATAGATTTATGTGATTTTATTTGTTTTTACTTCTTTACTTGTTTTCATTTGTGCCCACTTTATGTGGGCTTTTTTATATTTTACTTTCAATACATATTTTCATCGATCTATTTAAAACCTACAGAGAACACATTAAAGTATGGTATGCTTCATACATATTTTAACGAATAAGTAGAGGCTAGTGTGATTGATTTTGACGTTGTTATTGTCGGGGCTGGAATGGTTGGTCTTGCAACAGCATGTGCTTTATCTAGCACTTCAATAAATATTGCGATCATTGAAAATAAAACTTATTTTGATCGACTACTCCTTGATAATAAAATTGCAGTTAGAGCTTCAGCGATAAATTCAGCAAGCCAACAATATTTCGCACAAATGAGCGTATGGGAGATACTTGAAAAAACAGGCCGAGTTCTGGCATTTAATTCTATTGAAGTCAGAGAAAGGCAAAGCAAAGCACACTTAACAGCAGAAAATTCAAATTATCAATATGATAACTTTGGTTATATTATTGAAAATCAAGTTATTCAAGATGTTTTATATAAGCATGCTGCGACGAAACCAAATATTCATTTTTTACACGATAAAGTGAATAATATTTTTTTTAGCACCGATCGTGGATTTGTTATACTCGAAAACAATAAACAGATTTCCGCGAAGCTTATTATTGCTGCTGACGGTGCCAGCTCTTTGGTAAGACAAAAACAAAATATGACTTTATTGCAACGCCCTTATCTTCATCATGCCGTCATTACGACTGTAAAAACTGAGCATGCTCATCAATCTTGTGCGAGGCAAATTTTTTATAAGGATGGCATTATTGCTTTTTTACCATTATGGCAGCATAACATGAGCTGTTTAGTTTGGTCGGCAAAGCCTTTAGAAGCTTCTAATTTATTAACAATGAATGATGCCTCATTTAATCGTAGATTAACTGATATGACAGATAATATACTCGGAGCATGTGAAGTTGTTAATGAGCGTTTAGAATACCCTTTGATCGCTCGCTTCTGCCCAGAAACGGTACATAATAGGTTAATATTAATTGGGGATGCAGCTCATACTATCCACCCATTAGCCGGGCAAGGCTTTAATTTGGGGCTTGAAGACTCTAAATTATTAACTGATATTTTAAGTGAAAACTATTTAGCTGGCAAAGATTTTGGTCTCAAATCTTTATATTGTCATTATCAATTAGCACGTAACAAGGATACGCTTGCTATGCTTAGTGCAATGCGAATAATTCAAGACATGTTTGATGGTTCATCATTTTTTAAAAAGCAAGTAAGAGCGCTTGGAATGAACATTATTAACGCCACTCCGTTAGTTAAAAAGCAATTAATTAAGTACGCATTAGGATTATAATTCATATGCTCATTTTATAGATGGGGCATAAAAAGTTTTAACGAAAAGATAAGATTCTATTTAAAAAAAACCAGACATTTTGTCTGGTTTGATATTTCAGTAATTACCGGATTTTATTTCACTCTGACCGGAATTTTTTCATTAATTACCGGATCCGACAATTTCACTAATTTCCGGAGCCGACATCCGACAAATAAATTAATTAAAAATCTAAATTTGATGCTTTCAGTGCATTCTCTTCGATGAATGCACGTCTTGGTTCAACTTCATCGCCCATCAATGTTGTGAATAATTGATCGGCTGCAATCGCATCTCTAATTGTAACTTGTAACATTCTTCGACTAGTTGGATCCATGGTTGTTTCCCAAAGCTGTTCAGGGTTCATTTCACCAAGACCTTTATAGCGCTGGATAGTTAGACCTCTACGTGACTCTTTTACTAGCCAGTCAACAGCACCTTCAAAGCTCGCAATTGCCTCTTTCCTTTCACCTCGCTGTATAAATGCATCTTCTTCAATTAGACCTTGTAATTGAGTACCTAAATGACAGATATTTTTATACTCATTACTATGAGCAAATGCGAGGTCCAAATAATAGCGGTTATCTACACCATGCGTTCTGATTTTAATTACAGGAATATAATATTTTTTTTCTTCATTATATTCAATTTCATAATGATAAAGGTTTCCATGTTGCTCTTTTGCGGTTAGTTTATCAATAAGATCTTTAGTCCACACTTCAGTTAAAGACTGATTTTGCATTAATTCTTGAGTTAAAATTTTATGGTAAATCAAATCACAAAGTAACGCTTTAGGATAGCGACGTTCCATTTTATTAATTAATTTCTCTGTTTTTTGATATTCAGCGATTAGTTTTTCTAATGGCTCTCCAGCGAGTGCCGGGGCGTGATTATTAACGTGTAGTGATGCTCCTTCAAGGGCTAAGGCGATTTGGTATTCAGTCATCGCATCGTCATCTTTTATGTATTGCTCTTGTTTGCCTTTTTTAACTTTATAAAGTGGTGGCTGTGCAATATAGACGTACCCTCGCTCAATGATTTCAGGCATTTGACGATAGAAGAAAGTTAATAATAGCGTACGGATATGTGAACCATCTACGTCTGCATCGGTCATAATAATGATGCTATGGTAACGCATTTTATCCGGATTATATTCATCACGACCAATACCGCAGCCTAGAGCGGTGATTAATGTGGCAACTTCTTGTGAAGAGAGCATTTTATCAAACCGGGCTTTTTCAACATTTAATATTTTACCTTTCAATGGCAAAATAGCTTGGTTTTTTCGATTACGCCCCTGTTTTGCAGAACCTCCAGCTGAGTCTCCTTCGACTAAGTATAGTTCAGATAGAGCAGGGTCTTTTTCTTGACAGTCAGCCAGTTTTCCAGGTAACCCTCCTAAATCTAAAGCCCCTTTACGACGAGTCATTTCTCGCGCTTTACGAGCAGCTTCTCTTGCTCTTGCCGCATCAATAATTTTACCAACGACAATTTTAGCATCAGATGGATTTTCTAGTAAATATTCGGATAGCTTTTCAGCCATAATCGATTCTACCGCTGATTTTACTTCTGATGACACCAGTTTATCTTTAGTTTGTGACGAAAATTTAGGATCAGGCACTTTCACGGATACAACCGCAATCAAGCCTTCGCGAGCATCGTCGCCTGTTGCGCTGACTTTAGCTTTTTTGCTGTATCCCTCATGATCCATGTAAGTGTTTAGAGTACGAGTCATTGCACCTCTAAATCCAGCAAGATGAGTTCCCCCATCGCGCTGAGGAATATTATTGGTAAAGCAGTAAATATTTTCCTGATAACCATCATTCCACTGAAGAGCAACTTCTACGCCAATATCATCTTTTTCAGCACTAAAATAGAAAATTTTAGGATGAATTGGGTTTTTGTTTTTATTGAGGTACTCAACGAATGCTTGTATGCCACCTTCGTAATGATAATGCTCATTCTTACCACTGCGTTCGTCTGATAGTTTAATCGAAACACCTGAATTTAAAAACGAGAGTTCTCTTAAACGTTTAGCTAGGATCTCATAAATAAACTCAATATTAGTAAATGTTTGCGCGCTAGGCCAGAAGCGAACATAAGTTCCAGTTTCTGTAGTCTCACCAATAACGGATAATGGCATTTGAGGTACGCCAAGGCTATAAATCTGTTGGTGTATTTTACTATCGCGGTAGATAGTTAACTCCAGTTTATCTGATAAGGCATTTACCACTGAGACGCCAACACCATGCAAACCGCCCGACACTTTATAAGAGTTATCATCAAATTTACCGCCAGCATGCAGTACCGTCATAATGACTTCGGCAGCAGATACCCCTTCTTCCTCATGAATTCCTGTTGGAATACCTCGACCATCATCACGTACCGATACTGAATTATCAGTATGGATGGTGACTTGAATATCATGGCAATAGCCAGCAAGGGCTTCATCGATAGCATTATCGACAACTTCAAAAACCATGTGGTGTAAACCAGTACCGTCATCAGTGTCACCGATATACATACCTGGACGTTTACGGACAGCATCAAGCCCTTTTAGCACTTTTATACTTGAGGAATCATAAGAATTAGACATGTATTTCTCGCTAGAACATCATTTAACTAAATAGCCATAAAATTATTCTGAGATTATACCAGATCTTATGTAAAAAATCTTATCATTTTCGTCAATCATTGGTTGAATTTGTTCTTGATCGACGGCACTGATAAAAACTTGCGAGTCGGTCAATTTTAAACGCTTAGCAAGCAGGGCTCGTTTTGATAGATCTAATTCTGATGCAAAGTCATCAATTAAGTATAAACAAGCTTGATTATTATGCTTGGCATAAAACTCACCTTGTGCAAGTCTTAGGGCACACATTAATAGTTTCAATTGTCCTCGCGAGAATAACACTTCAACAGGAGTACTATTTATGCGCAATTTAAGATCGGCTTTATGTGGTCCGACTGTTGTATAGCTAAATAGTTTATCTCGTTCAAAATTCTCAGCCAATAGTTGTGCATAATCAAGCGATGACTCCCAGCCTTGATAGAATTGGCAATCTAATTCATATTCAGGTAAAAAGTCATGACTTGTTTTTATTATTTCATCATGAATTTGTTTAATATAAGCATTGCGAATGAGGCTTATCTGATTTGCAACTGGTACTAATTCTTTGTCCCATGGTTTTAATTGTTCATAATTGTTGGCACGTTTGAGTAAGGCATTACGCTGTTTGAGTAATCGACGAAGATTATTCCAGAAAGTAATAAATTCACCATAATGGTGAAAGCAGCCCCAATCAATAAAAGCCCTGCGATATTTCGGTCCACCAATAAGTAGGTCAAACCCTTCTGGTGTGATTAACTGCATCGGCAATAGTTTTGCTAGTTCAGCTAGTTTAAATCCCTCATCATTATCAATTTTTATTTTATTATCACCATTGCGGGCTTTAGATAAACCAATAGTATGAGTCTTATTTACTGACGATATAATTTCACTAAATAATACTAATTGTGGTTTGTCATGCTGAATGATTCGATTTGATAATTGGTGACGAAAGGCTCGACCATGTCCTAACATATAAATCGCCTCAAGAAAACTAGTCTTTCCGCTACCGTTATCACCAATAATAAAATTAAATTTTGGCGATGGTGAAATGTTAGCAGTGTGAATATTACGAAAGTCGTGAATATTTAGTTTAGCGATAGTCATATGATTATTTGCTAGACCTATTGCATCATCATGTTCCAATAGGTCAATTTTAATTTATAGACGCATTGGCATTACGACATACGTCGCCGCTTGTTTATTGATATCTTCAATTTGCACGCTTGATGTTGAGTCTGATAGTAGTATCTGTATCGTGTCACATTTTAATGTATTTAAAATATCAAGTAGGTATGTGACATTGAAGCCAATTTCTAACGGTTCTGCACAGTACGCTACGTCTACCATTTCTTCCGCTTCTTCTTGCTCTGGATTGGTTGCAGTAATTTTGATTTGGTTATTGTCAATATAAAGGCGAATTCCTTTAAATTTTTCATTGGACAAAATAGCTGCACGAGATAGTGCATTTTTAAGTTCTTCACATGAAGCATCCAACGTTTTATCTGGATTACGTGGGAGTACTTTTTTATAATCAGGAAATCGACCATCAATCAATTTCGAGGTAAAAGTCAAATCAGCTAAGTTAACGCGTAAGTTATTGTTGCCTATTTGAATATTGATTAGCTCATCGCTATCGCCAACAAGCTTAGCTAATTCTAGGACACCTTTTCTTGGCATAATAACAGAAGTCGTTGTTGGAATATTTTGCCCAATAGGTAATGCACACACAGCTAATCGGTGTCCATCTGTTGCGACAGTTTTTAGTGAGTCATTTTCAATCTCAAATAACATTCCATTAAGATAGTATCGTACATCTTGATTTGCCATTGAGAACTGGACGGAATCGATCAATTGTTTTAGCGTCTTTTGCGGAATTGAGAAATCAGCGTCATATTGCCAATTTTCTAAATTAGGGAAATCGCTAGCGGGCAATATTGATAGGGAGAATTTGCTTCTACCTGATTGAATAGTTAAACGACTATCATCTAGAGCAATTGAGAGTTGCGCATCGTTGGGTAGGCTTCGACAAATATCCAAAAACTTGCGGGCAGGCACTGTTGTGGTACCCGATTCATTTGCTTCAGTAAGTGCTATCCTGGCAATCATTTCGATTTCAAGATCGGTTCCTGTCATCGATAAAGTGTTATCACTAACTTGTAGCAACAAGTTACCTAAAATCGGTAGTGTAGGGCGACTACTCAGAGGAGCACTGACAAGTTGCAGCGGTTTTATCAATTTTTCACGGTCAATAATAAATTTCATGATATTTTGCTTCAGTTAAAGAATAATTATGTTGAAAGGGTGCGAATTAAATTAGAGTAATCTTCTTTAATATCATTACTTTCTTCTCTCAATTCAGCGATTTTTCGGCACGCATGTAAAACCGTGGTATGATCTCTTCCACCAAAGCCATCACCAATTTCGGGCAAGCTTTTGTTAGTAAGTTCCTTCGCTAAAGCCATCGCTACCTGTCTTGGACGTGCGACTGAACGGGAGCGCCTTTTAGACAACAGATCCGAAACTTTTATTTTATAATATTCTGCCACAGTTTTTTGAATATTTTCAATAGTAATGAGTTTTTCTTGCAAAGCAAGTAAGTCTTTTAATGCGTCTTTAACAAAATCGATACTAATCGATTTGCCAGTAAAGTTAGCATTAGCTATTACCCGATTTAAAGCGCCTTCAAGTTCTCTAACATTTGAACGTAGTCGCTTAGCAATGAAAAACGCAACCTCTTCGGTGAGACGAATATTATTTTCATCGGCTTTTTTCATTAATATTGCCACTCGCGTTTCTAGTTCTGGAGGTTCTACTGCGACAGTAAGACCCCAGCCAAAACGAGATTTTAAGCGGTCTTCTACGCCATCTATTTCCTTTGGATATCTATCCGAGGTTAAAATAATTTGCTGATTGCCTTCTAAAAGCGTGTTAAAAGTATGGAAAAATTCTTCCTGTGTGCGTTCTTTATTAGCAAAAAATTGAATATCATCAATTAACAATGCATCAACAGAACGATAGTAACTTTTGAAGTCCTCAATTGCATTGTTTTGTAAAGCTTTTACCATATCTTGTACAAAGCGTTCTGAATGCATATAAATAACTTTCGCATTACTTTTACTTTGTAAAATTTGATTACCAACAGAGTGAAGTAAATGTGTTTTCCCTAGTCCTGTTGAGCCATAAATAAAGAGTGGGTTATATGCTTTCCCCGGATTTTCAGCTACTTGTTTTGCCGCTGCGTTTGCAAGTTGGTTTGATTTTCCTTCAACGAAACTATCAAAAGTGTATCTAGGATTAATGCCAGAAAGATAGACGATGCTTTCATCGTGTTTTTTCGTTTTCCATTTAGGCTCACTGGCTGCGAGTGGTTTTTCTTTCTCTGCTACTAATTCTATTTTTCGAATCACTTCATTTTGGCGCTTTGGCGCTCCGACTTGAATCAAAATTTTTGGCGATTCAACATCAAGCAGTTGGCTTAATAGTAGTGATATTTTAGCGAGATATTTATTTTTGACCCAATCTTGGACAAAACGATTAGGCGCATAAAGATAAAACTTATCATCTTCTTTTTCAACTTGAAGAGGCCTAATCCATAAATTAAACTCTGTTGCTGTTAGCTCTTCTTGTAATTGAGATAAACATTTTTGCCAGACCATTATAGACACCGGATCTCCAAATATTTCTGAATATATCTAATTACCCACAGGATAAAATGAATAATAAGTACTTACTGTGAATAAAAAAAGTAATTTATCTGATTTTACCTATTTTATAGACAAAACTTTATAAGATATGAGTATTATACTGGTTATTGTAATTCATATGTATTAATAATCAATAAAAACCCGGCGCATTCACCGGGTTATTTAAAAAATAAAAGTTAATACTAAGATTATTATTTAGTATTAGTCTTTTGTTCAGAAACTAAAACTTCCTGAATTGTTGTTGCTTGAACTTGGATCTCAACGCGACGATCTGGAGCGAAACACTCTCTAAGTTCTGCGCCTTTAAGTGCATTACATTTATCACCAGTCACAGAATTTGATTTACCATCACCACGTGCAGAGATTAAGCCAGCAGGAACGCCTCTAGACTCTAAGTAGTTCATTACCGCTTTAGCGCGCTGTTCAGACAGTTTTAAATTATAGCTATTTGAACCAATCGGATCAGTATAACCAATAACGATGATTGCGCTTTCAGATGGATTTAATTTAACTAAAGTTTTAACTAATTCATCTAATGAAGCTTGACCTTCAGGTTTGATATCTGCTTTTGAATAAGAGAAGAGAATATCTTCGTTTAATACATAACGGTTTTCACGTACTTCTAACTCTGAAGCTTTTGGTACACTAGGAGAACCTAAACTATAAGTTACACCAAGTGTAAGCATACCATTATCTGGATTGATATTGCTATCAGTACGGATATGGTTAACCCATTGATATTCTAAACGAGTAGAAAAATCTTGATTTAGACGATAATCAAAACCTAATGCATATACAGGAGATACGTCTGTATTGCTGTGTTTTTCGCCATCAGCTTTCCAACGAGCAGTACTAACAAAAGCACCAGCACGAGCATACATATCTAAATCATCAGTAATGAAAGAGATCGGGTAACTTAATTTACCTGTAAAAGATGCTCCGTGAGCAGTTAGTTTTTCACCGCTAGTCTTGTATTTAACATTTCCTAACCAATCATAACCTAATTCAAAAGCAAGGTATGGATTAGCTTGGAAACCAACGAATGCACCGCCACCAACATTGTTCGATGATGCTTTAGTTGCGCCATCTACACGATCAGCGTGGGTGTCGTAGAATTTTGACCAGCCTAATTTAGCACCAGTATAGAAAGTATCATCTGGTAATGCAGCATTAGCTACTGATGTAAGGCTAGCGATTGCCACTGCTAGCGCTAAAGTTGTTTTTTTCATTTTGTCCCTCAACTTAATTTTGTGTTGATAATTACTTCTAACAGTTCAACATTAAACTGCTAAAAATAATGCTTTCTTTCTGTCTTTTATTATAACTATACATAGAAATACTTACTTAGTATACCATGTCCCATTTGCATTGCTATAGATAATTCATCATCTTACTTTGAAGAATCATATTTTAATTAGTATACTAAATTTTTTTATGTTACGCTAATTAGTGATTTTAATCAATGCATTAAATGTATCAGATAGTATTTTTGTCATAATAACAAAGTCAGCTTCAAGCTTTTTGTCTTTTTCTTCTGGCATGAAATCGTCATTTTTATCAGCAACAGTGCTATCAAATTTAATTCTTTTTAACGTGTAATCTTTATTTAAGATAAATGAAACACCTCTCTCATCAATGAGATTTAACTTATTAACTTGCTTGCCAGCATCAATATGTACTAATACTTCATTACTATCTATTTCTAGATTTTTACAGCGGACAATCTGATTATCTTCTAATACATCTTTTAGCTCTATCTCATTACCTAGCTGAATAGGTGGGTATTGTTTTGTGTCTCGAACCCATTCAGTCATGGTTTTATCTAATGGTATCTCACTTGACAATGGTGAAATAGATAGGCTGCCCATTTCTTTTCTTAATAAGGCAAGAATATCTTCTGCTTGTTTAAAACTGGCACTATCAACAATTACTCTTTTTGCTTGGGTATCGATCCATAGCCAAAAAAATTGATATTTACTGAAGGCTCTAGGTAGTAAATCGATAAAAACTTCATCTTTTAATGACTGCTTTTCGGTTTTTTTTAATTGACGGCCTAGCGCATTTTCTTGTACCGTTATTTTATCTGCTAAGGTTTGCTTAATCACAGATGAAGGTAATATTTTAGTTTCTTTCTTTAAGCGTAACAATAATTGGTTATTAATATCGATCATTAGTGAATTATCGCCATGTTCACCATAAGGCGAAACCCAACCTGATTTTGTGCTATCAGTATTACCGCAAGGAGTGAACGGACAAGCATTAATAGCTTGTTCGACGATTTTCTTATCGAGAAGATTATCTTTATTGAGTTGATAAACAATCGCATTTTTAAACCAAAGCATGTTGATAGGTCTTCCTTAGTAAATATTATTTTTTAACATGCTCGTAGCTTTTAACTAAAACGAGCATCGTAAATTATGAGTTCACTTTGCTGCAAAGTAAAATAACACTAAAAACTATATGTGATACCAGCAAAAATACTTGGAACAGTACTGTTAGCTATCATTGGACTATTTTTTACATCACCAGTTAACTTATCCACTCGAGCACCTAAATATGCTCCAAAATTTTGGGTCAACGCATAACTTCCAACTAATGACACATAAGGTGTAAAGGAGCTCTTGGCGTCGTGATAAGCAAGACCAGAGCGAACTGATTCACTGTGGGAGACACCATAATAATAGTCGTTATTTTTATCATTTGCCCAGTTAATTCCAACACGTGGTTCTATTGCCCATTTATCACCTGAGAATACATAGGCATAACTCGCATTAATTAAAACGCTATTACTTTCGTTTAGAATATCTGCACCAATGCTCGTAGCAAAATTACCAAATCCAGTTGAAAGTGTATACCGTGCTTCAGCCAAAAGAGTGGAGCGACGTTTATTGAGTTGTTTCATTTGAGCGTTGTCAGTATCTTTAGTTTTGAACTCTAATGGAAGATAACTTACCCCCAGGGACACTTTCTGATTGTCATCAGAGTAGACATAAGCACCCGCAGTGAAGTTATTAATAAAAAATACCTCATTGGAAAATGCAATATGAGGTAGAGGATAATATACCGCGCCATACCCTTTGTATGGTGAATCAGTCCAACTAGCACCCATTCCCACCGAAATTGGCGTAGCTTGTGCCGGAATCGATGCAATAATTAAAGCGGTACTAATTGTTAACGAAAAAATGATACGTTTGTTCACTAATTACTCCTAAGATATTACTAATTGTTACCACAGAAAGCTCCTTTATGTGGCTGTTTTGGTTATTTAAAATAAAAAACTTATACGTATATAATATATTTACGCTCAGTTGTATGTTACCACTTTTTCTTGCTCCGCAATAATATAATGTTTCGCAGGCTCAGTTCTAGAGATAATTTTGCCGTGGCGAATAGAATACAGAATCGGCGTTTGCCTGCGAACTGCATCAAACCCGCTATTAGCCGCTAGAATAATTAAGTTAGCATCATGACCAGTATGAACACCATATTTTTTATCGGAAATATTCAATGTTTTTGCGCTATTTGTGGTAATCAGATCTAAGCTTTGATTTAATTGCTCATAGCCCATTAATTGACAAATATGCAGCCCCATATGTAGTACTTGTAACATATTTGCGGTACCAAGTGGGTACCAAGGGTCAAAGACATCATCATGGCCAAAACAGACATTGATTCCTGCTTCTAAAAGCTCTTTAACGCGTGTAATACCTCTACGTTTAGGGTAAGTATCAAAACGTCCTTGCAGGTGAATATTCACAAGGGGATTGGCAACAAAATTAATGCCGGAGAGTTTTAATATTCTAAATAAACGAGAAGCGTAGGCTCCATTATAAGAGTGCATTGCTGTTGTATGACTTGCGGTAACTTGATTGCCCATTTCATATTTATGCGCTAATGCCGCAACAGTTTCGACAAATCGAGATTGCTCGTCATCTATCTCATCGCAGTGTACATCTATCAATCGGTTATACTTTTTGGCCAGTTCAAAAATAAAATGTAATGACTCAATGCCGTATTCACGTGTAAATTCAAAATGGGGGATAGCACCGATAACATCAGCACCTAATTCAATCGCTTTTTCCAATAGTGCTTTACCATTGGGATAAGACAAAATGCCTTCTTGTGGGAACGCAACTATTTGCAAATCAATCCAAGGGGAAATTTCTTGTTTAACCTCTAGCATTGCTTTTAAGGCTACCAATGACGGGTCGGATACATCAACATGAGTTCTCACATACTGGATACCATTAGCGATTTGCCATTGCAATGTCTTTAACGCTCTATTTTTTACATCATCATGGCTGAGCATTTTTTTACGTTCAGTCCAACGCTCGATCCCTTCGAATAATGTTCCTGATTGATTCCAAGCAGGTTGTCCTGCTGTTTGTGTTGTGTCTAAATGAATATGTGGTTCAATAAATGGTGGTATAACAAGTCCTCCATTCGCATCAAGATCATACGCCATTTTTTGTATCTGTTCTGATATTGCACCAAATTTTCCATTAATTATTTCTATTTGCCATAAACCATCTCGGTTTGGTAGGCGAGCATTACCAATAATAAATGCTATTTTTGAATTCATTTTCGACCTCTGGAAATTCCAATTCTTCGCGCAAGTGGATTGATAATTATATAACTTATTGCGCTACCAAGCACTGAATTAATAGGAACAATGCCTGGCAATAATTTAGCGCATAAAATGCCAACTGCAACAGCTACGATGGCAACCCAATTAATTTTTCTTCTACTCCCATTAACTAACGATTGATAGCGTTTTTTGTTTATAACATAATCTGCGATAATAACCCCCCCAATCGGCGGGATTGCGGTTGATAAAAAGGTTAGCCAACCGACAAAATTATTATATAGCCATACCGCACAAAGTGTACCAATAATACCATTTATCATTGACATGGTTTTACTCGATAGACCCGTGATATTGGCCATTCCAAGCCCTGATGCATACAGTGCATTATCATTGGTCGTCCAAATATTGAGTCCCAGTACAATAATTGCCGGAATTAATAAGCCTTGGGCGATCATCACGTCAGATATATCAGCTTGACCAACGGATGCCGCTCCTGCAGCACCGAAAATAAACATTAATGAATTACCGAGTAAAAAAGAGATGATAATAATAATAAAAACATGTCTAGCTTTTTTACCAAACCGAACAAAATCGGCGGTTAGTGTTCCGGCGCTAATAAAAGAACCAACTACAATGGTGAGCGCAGTAGAAAACGATAATGGATTACTTGGCGCCATATCGATTAACGCACTTATTCCTCCAGAATCAATTATTGCAATCCTAACAGAATAACAGCCTAAAACACCAATAGCAGGAACCGCAATAATCGATAAATAAAGTAAAGCTTTAATCCCTTCAAACGCGACGGTGATGGTCATTAAGATACCAAACAAACCAATAAGCAGATACTCATTGAGCCCTGTTGCTTTGCTTACAGGGAATGCGAACATAGCTAATCCAACACCAAACCAACCAATTTGTGTCGCACTTAATAGAAAAGAGGGTAGCCAAGAACCTTTTCTGCCAAAGGAAAATCGAGCTAATAGATGGGTCGAAAATCCTGTTTTTGCGCCAATGTAACCGAGTATTGCGCTATAGAGCCCTAGCAGCAAATTGCCAATAAAAAGGGCTAAAAAGAAGTCACTAAATGTTAAACCTGTTCCTAACGTTCCTCCAGCCCACATGCTAGCAGAAAAAAACGTTAGACTTAACATAATAAATGTTAATGAAATAACGTTTTTTTTAGCTGATAGTGGTACGGCTTCTTGACTGAAATTATGATCTTTTCTTTTTGACATGCTGAGCTCAGATTATTCTTAATTGATAAAACGCTGCTCATTATAATGATTTTTAACAGACAAACTATAACTTAACTTATTGATAATATTTAATTGTTTGAAATATCAATAGTATTATTTTTGAGACAATAAATAGTGTGATTTATAACCATATAATTTTTATCTTTATTTAGCTTAGATAATTGTGATTAATAGCATTCACGAATAGTAAAAAATTTGTTATATTCACTCGCTATAGTTTTAAACATACGAACAAGCAATTTAAATTGAGATTTAGGGGAATTTTATGAGCGATATCGAAGTTGCAGCTCGTCCAACAAACTTTATTCGTCAAATTATTGATAACGATCTGGCTGAAGGTAAATATCAAACGATTCAAACGCGCTTTCCTCCAGAACCAAACGGGTATTTGCACATAGGTCACGCTAAGGCAATTTGCTTGAATTTTGGTATTGCTCAAGATTATCGTGGTAAATGCAACTTGCGTTTTGATGATACTAATCCTGTTAAAGAAGATGTGGAATATGTAGAATCGATTAAAAACGATGTTCAATGGTTAGGGTTTCAGTGGGATGGCGAGGTTCGTTACTCATCAGACTATTTTGAACAACTATTTCTATATGCTATCGAACTCATACAAAAAGGCCTTGCATATGTTGATGAGTTATCCGCTGACGAGATCCGAGAGTATCGTGGAACACTAACGCAAGTAGGTAAGAATAGCCCGTATCGCGATCGTAGTATCGATGAAAATTTATCGCTATTTAATAAAATGAAAAATGGTGAATTAGCTGAAGGTACAGCTTGCTTGCGAGCTAAAATTGATATGGCTTCACCATTTATTGTTATGCGAGATCCTGTCTTATATCGAATAAAATTTGCCAATCATCATCAGACCGCAGATACATGGTGTATTTATCCAATGTACGATTTTACCCATTGTATTTCTGACGCGATTGAAAATATCACTCACTCGTTGTGTACATTAGAGTTCCAAGATAATCGTCGTCTATATGATTGGGTCCTTGATAATATTACGATTTCCTCTCGTCCTCATCAATACGAATTTTCGCGTCTCAATTTAGAATACACAATAACCTCAAAGCGTAAACTTAACTTATTAGTAACAGAAAATATCGTTGATGGTTGGGATGACCCTCGGATGCCAACAGTATCAGGCATGCGCCGTCGAGGCTATTCAGCTGCGTCAATTCGTGAGTTTTGCCAACGAATAGGCATTACGAAACAAGAAAATACAGTAGAAATGAGCGCGTTAGAGTTTTGTGTGCGAGAAGACCTTAACGAAAACGCACCGAGAGCCATGGCAGTAATCGATCCGGTTAAAATTATTATTGAAAATTTCTCTGATTCATTAGATGAAATTCTTATGATGCCAAATCACCCTAATCGTCCAGAATTAGGCTCGCGTAATGTTCCATTTACTCGAGAACTATATATCGATCGTGCCGATTTTCGCGAAGAGGCGAATAAAAATTACAAACGTTTAGTATTAGGTAAAGAAGTCCGTTTACGCAATGCTTATGTTATTCGAGCTGATCGTGTTGAAAAAGATAACGCAGGCAATATTAACACGATTTACTGTTCATATGACCCTAGCACACTAAATAAAAACCCTGAGGATGGGCGTAAAATTAAAGGTGTTATTCATTGGGTTTCAGCTAAATTTGCACTACCTGCTGAAATTCGCCTTTATGATCGTTTATTCAGCATGCCAAACCCGAGTGCTGCCGAGAACTTTCTAGCGACGATTAACCCTGAATCATTAGCGATTAAAAGAGGATTTGTTGAGCCAAGTTTACGTGATAGCAAAGCCGAGTTTGCTTATCAGTTTGAAAGAGAGGGCTATTTCTGTTTAGATAGTAAATATGCGAAAGAAGGGAATCTTGTTTTTAATCGCACAGTAGGGCTTCGTGATAACTGGAGTGAATAGCTAGGTTATTTTTATTTGATATAAACCGCCGTGTGCGGTTTTTTTCTATTCAAATTTCATACAAATCGAATACTTTAACTAAAAGATAGCATTAGTTTTTATGGTTGCTTACAATTAGGGGTGAGGTTGCATCGAATGGGTATCGCTGATAGTATGATCTACCTTTTCTAGCGTTTAATTCTAATATTTTTACTCAAGATGAATACTGTATTTTCTGATAGTTATCGACAACGTTTTAGTGGAATTGCCCGCCTGTATGGCGAGAATGCACTGACCCATTTTCAACAAGCAAAAATCTGTGTCATTGGTATCGGAGGTGTTGGGTCTTGGGCTGCTGAATCTTTGGCTCGTAGTGGGATCGGATATATTACCTTAATTGATCTCGACGACATTTGCATCACGAATACCAATCGACAAATTCACGCACTAAAACAGAATATTGGTCGAGCTAAAACAGACCTTATGGCAGAACGAATCAACCAGATTAATCCTGAATGTCGAGTTAGTTGTATTGATGATTTCATTAACCAAAGTAATGTGAGTGAATATTTAGGGACTAAAGCTATGCCTAAATATGATTTTATCATCGATGCTATTGATAGTGTACGTGCTAAAGCTGCTGTTTTGGCGCACTGCAGACGTAGCAAATTAAAAATTATTACAATTGGTGGTGCTGGTGGTCAAAAAGATCCGACCAAAATTAATATTGCGGATTTAGCTAAAACCATTCAAGACCCTTTATTAGCTAAGTTGCGCGAAAGATTAAAAGGTGAGTACAAACTAACAAAAGATAGCAAAGGAAAATATAGTATTCCTTGCGTTTATTCAACCGAGCAACTTACTTACCCTGCCGCTAATGGCGAAGTTTGTTTGATCAAAAATCAAGCTGAAGGATCGAAAAAAATGGATTGTGCTTCTGGTTTTGGCGCTATAACAAATGTCACTGCGACATTTGGTTTTGTTGCTGTAAGCTATGTGCTAGATAAATTATTAAAATAATTAATTGTTATATAAATGATAGTGTATCTATATAATTTAATTTTATAAATTACTCTTGCCAAATTATATTAATTTTCTCCCCCTTGAAATTTAGTTATTTCCCTACATAATTATTGTATAAATAAACTATCAAATTTATTGAATCCACCTTACAAATTGTGCCTTGTTTGGTTATGAGTATTGAATCCAAATATAAACTGATCTAGGATACTAGCCACAGTCTAAACGTAAAAAAAGAATAATGATAAACATGCGAAAAACGCTAGAAAAGACGACCAAATTTAAACTTAAACTTTAAAATTAAAACTAGGAGATAGTCATATGGCAGTTACTAACTTAGCTGAGTTAGATAAGCTAATCACAAGAGTAAAAAAAGCACAAGAAGTCTACGCAACATTTACTCAGGAGCAGGTAGATAAAATTTTTGTCGCAGCAGCAACCGCCGCTGCCGCTGCTCGGATTCCTTTAGCGCAGCAAGCTGTAGCAGAATCTGGAATGGGGATTGTTGAAGATAAAGTAATCAAAAATTTATTTGCTGCAGAATATATTTTAAATAAATTCCGCAATGATAAAACGTGTGGCGTTATTGCCGAAAATGAGACGTTTGGAACAATCACTATCGCAGAGCCACTAGGGATTATTTGTGGGATCGTACCAACAACCAACCCAACATCAACCGCAATTTTTAAATCATTAATTAGCTTGAAAACTCGTAATGCGATTGTTTTTTCACCTCATCCACGCGCTAAAAGCTCAACAATTGAGGCTGCTCGTATTGTGCTTGATGCCGCGGTTAAAGCTGGCGCGCCAAAAGATATTATCGGTTGGATTGACCAACCTTCTATTGAACTATCAAATGGACTGATGCATCATCCTGATATCGCTGCAATTTTAGCAACGGGAGGACCAGGAATGGTTAAAGCTGCTTATAGTTCAGGTAAGCCAGCATTAGGCGTTGGGGCGGGTAATACACCTGTCATCATTGATGAAACTGCTGACTTAAAACGCGCAGTGGCTTCTGTATTAATGTCTAAAACGTTCGATAACGGAATGATTTGTGCGTCGGAGCAAGCGATTGTTGTTGTTGATTCTGTATACGATGAAGTCCGTCGCTTGCTTGGTGAGTATGGTGCTTATATTCTTGATGCAAAAGAAACTAAAGCTGTTCAAGGGATCATTTTAAACGATAAAGGTGCTTTAAATGCTAATATTGTTGGTCAACCGGCAGCAAAAATTGCTGAATTGGCTGGCTTTAAGGTTCCTTCCGCTGCTAAAGTTCTTGTCGGGGAGGTTACCAAAGTTGATTTGTCGGAACCTTTTGCTCATGAAAAGCTTTCACCAACACTTGCCATGTTTAAAGCAAAAGATTTTGCGGAAGCAGTTGATAAAGCAGAAAAACTAGTCGAAATGGGTGGGCTTGGTCATACATCAGTACTCTATACCGATCAAGATACTAACCGTGATCGTATTGCCTACTTTGGTAGCAAAATGAAAACCTGTCGCATACTAATTAATCAACCTGCTGCACACGGTGGTATTGGCGATTTATATAATTTTGATTTAGCGCCGTCTTTAACATTAGGGTGTGGATCATGGGGTGGAAACTCTGTATCTGAAAATGTGGGACCAAAACACTTAATCAATAAAAAAGTTATCGCTAAGAGAGCAGAAAATATGTTATGGCATAAATTACCAAGTTCTATTTATTTTAAACGAGGTTCATTACCTATTGCATTAAATGAGGTTATTGAGCAGGGTGCTAAACGTGTATTTGTTGTTACTGATAAATTCTTATTCAATAATGGTTATTCAAAACAAATTACTGATCAAATGGAAGCACAAGGTATCATTTGCGAAACATTTTTTGATGTTGAAGCTGATCCAACCCTAAGCGTTGTGCGTAAAGGCACCGATGCCATGATCTCGTTTAAACCCGATACTATTATCGCATTAGGTGGCGGTTCACCAATGGATGCGGCAAAAATTATGTGGGTTCTTTATGAACACCCTGAAACTAAGTTTGACGAATTAGCGTTACGTTTTATGGATATTCGTAAACGTACGTGCCATTTCCCAAATATGGGGCAAAAAGCAAAACTAATTTGTGTCACTACAACATCGGGTACAGGTTCGGAAGTTACCCCATTTGCGGTTGTAACAGATGATGCTACAGGTCAAAAATACCCGCTAGCTGATTATGCTATTACCCCAAATATGGCAATTGTTGATGCTAATTTAGTGATGAATATGCCTAAATCACTTTGTGCAGCAGGTGGTTACGATGCGGTAACTCATGCCTTAGAAGCCTATGTTTCAGTTATGGCAAGTGAGTTTTCTGACGGTCAAGCATTACAAGCATTAAGTTTACTTAAAGCTTACTTACCTGCTAGTTATAAAGAAGGGGCAAAAAATCCTGTTGCGCGTGAAAAAGTGCATAGTGCGGCAACATTAGCAGGCGTTGCTTTTGCTCAAGCATTCTTGGGTGTTTGCCACTCAATGGCTCATAAAATCGGTGCTGCATTCCATGTTCCTCATGGTGTTGCGAATGCAATGCTTATCTCTAATGTAGTACGCTTTAATGCGACCAATAAGCCAACTAAACAAGGTACTTTCAGTCAATATGGTCATCCACAAGCGGTTAATCGTTATGCTGAAATAGCGGATCACTTAGGTTTAACATCATCCACTGATAAACCAGAGAAGAAAGTTGAGAAACTGATTGGTTGGTTGGATAAACTAAGAGTTGATCTCGACATACCTTTCTCAATTAAAGATTTTGGCGTCAGTGAAAAAGCATTCCTTGCGCAAGTCGATCAATTAGCTGTAGATGCATTTGATGACCAATGTACAGGGGCAAACCCCCGTTATCCTTTAATTGCGGAACTAAAGCAGATCCTTCTTGATACTTATTATGGAAGACCTTATCAAGATAAAGGTGATATTAGCGAAGATGTTGCAATTAAAACAGCGGCCAAGGGTGCGGCGAAAGTGAAAGCTGAACGGAAAGTAGCTAAGAAAAAATAATATAATAAACTATATTATTATGCCACAACCCCCCCAATAATAAAGGGGGTTAAGATACCATATAAAAACTCGCATTTATGAAGTGACCCCCAATAGTTGGACAACCAATTACTGGGGGTCTTTTTATGTCAAAATACAGTCGAAATTTAAAAATTAGCATTGCTAATGAATTCTTATCAGGAGTATCATCGGAAATACTTTCGAAAAAATATTCTATATGTTCTAGCCAAATAAGGTATTGGGGGCAAGTGGTCGCGATTCATAGTAATGACTCTTTTCAACCAACATCGCATTTACGTGATGCGCAAGCAAGATTACAAGCGCTGGAGTTAATGTGGGCAAATGACTGGTCTCTCAGGTACACGAGTGCCATGCTTAATTTAGTCTCGCCAGGGATTTTGTCAGCTTGGCTTAATAGATACCGTGAAAAAGGATTCGTCGAGCTTGCACATCAATCTAGAGGAAGACTATCCATGAAGCCATCACGTATTGCATCGACTCATTGTAATGATGAAAAAACAGTTGAAGAATTAAAAGAAGAGATAACTTATTTACAAGCGGAAAACGCTGTTCTAAAAAAGTTGGAGGAGCTAAGACAAACAAAACGTCAACAAACAAAGAAAAAACGTTAGTTGTTTTAGCACTTAAATCTCAACATCCTTTAAAGTATTTGCTGTCAGTAACACAGCTGGCAAAAAGTGTATTTTATTATCATGTTAACAGGTTGAAAGAGCCATCTCCTTATGAGAAGGAATTAAAGCGTATTGAAGCGATTTACCATGAACATAAAGGACGTTATGGTTATCGCCGTGTTCATTTAGCTTTAATGAATGAAGGGAGTCAGCTCAATCATAAAACAGTACAGCGATTAATGGGAGAGCTTAATCTTAAATCGACAGTAAGGGTCAAAAAGTATCGCTCTTATCGTGGTGAGATAGGTAAAGCAGCCCCCAATCATCTTAAAAGAAAATTTAACGTTTCAAAACCGAATAAAAAATGGGTAACCGATGTCACAGAATTTAAAGTAAGTGAACAGAAAATTTATCTATCGCCCATTATTGATTTATACAACCAAGAAGTGATTGCTTATAGTATAGCTAAAAATGCACGGTTGACTTTAGTCACCGATATGCTTAAAAAAGGACTGTCACGATTAAAAAACAAACAAAGGCTCTTACTACATAGTGACCAAGGCTGGCAATATAGAAATCCCATTTATCAGAAGCAACTCGCTGATAATGGTATAAAGCAAAGTATGTCGAGAAAAGGAAATTGCTTAGATAATGCTGTTGCTGAAAACTTTTTTGGACTATTAAAATCAGAAATGTATCATGGGCAACATTTTAAAGATGCCGATGAATTGATTGAAAAAATAGAAGAATATATAGAATACTACAACACGAAACGGATTAAAGTTAAATTAAACGGCCTGACTCCGGTAGAATACCGAAACCAGACCTTACGAGCTACTTAACCAAAGTGTCCAACTATTGGGGGTCACTTCATTTAAGCGAGTTTCAGATTGTTGACAAACCTCGATATTATTCGGGGTTTATTTTTTTATTTTAGCCATAAATACGATTTTTAATTGAAATTTTATTAAATCCATTCAAAAGTGACCTAAAATAGAGCAATAAAAATAGCTTTAGCGCTATTTTCTTTATATTTTGTGCTGTTGCGGCTAACAAACACTGCATTTGAACCTTAGCAAGCCCTCTAAATCTCGCATAACGATGTCCATGATGTTGTTTGGCGTCAGCAAAACTTCGCTCGACGGTCTCTTTTCGTCTCGCATAAACTTTTTTACCCCATTTACTTAGACGAATATCATTCGCTTTTTCTTTATCGGCTTCCCAGATATGGCGAGTAATGATTTTCAGACTATTTTTACTTTGTGTACACTGTGATAATAACGGACACTGCTTGCAAACACCTGCTTTAGAATGATAATGACGGTAACCTTCTCGACTTGTCGTTTTATAAATCAGTGATTGCCCATTGGGGCAGGTATAGGTATCGCGTTGACTATCATAAATAAACTGCCGTTTTCGTATGGCATTCGCACCGTGATTCGGCCTGCGATAACCGATTACTGGATATATCTGCTCAGCTAACAATAAATGGCAAATAGGGGCGGTAAAATACCCCGCATCAAGACCCACACCAACAGGCGCAAAGTTAAACCGAGTGACCTGCCGTTTGAGCCGAGCAAGATAAGGTTGAGAATCATGAACATTTCCCGCCGTAACATGCGTATCGGTAATTAGATTATGTTTACCATCAACCGTTCGGTGGTCAAGATAAAAGAACCCTTTAGGTTTGCCTTCCCGATGCATAAAACCGCTTTCTCGGTCGGTGGTGCTGATTTTAATTGCTTTATACCGTGTTTCCGTCCTTGGCGCTAAGGCTTTTTTCCATGTGTAGCCCGCTCTTCCTCAATTGCTTTATTTAACTCATTAATATATTGGCTCGGCTCAATAATACGCTTTTCATTACATGCTTTTCCCTTATTGGCACTGGCTTTAAGATGCGTGCTATCCGAATATAAGATACGGCCGCTAATTAAGCCTTTCGCGATAGCTTGCTCGACAATATTATCAAAAATCTGTTGATAAATGTCACTATCATTAAATCGACGTCGACGATTTTGGCTTAGGGTTGACGCGTCAATCACTTTTTCGGTTAATCCCATCCCCAAAAACCAACGATAAGCTAAGTTAACCTGTATTTCTTGCACCAATCGCCGCTCACTGGGAATGCCGAAAAGATAACCTAATAACATAATTTTGAATAATCTGACGGGATCTTCTGCCGGGCGTCCATTATCCTTACAATAAAGGGACGCCACTGCATCACGAATAAATTCGAAATCAATAATCTTAGCAATTTTACGGACAAGGTGGTTTTGAGGAACAAGGGCTTCGAGCGATATTTGTTCTATTTTTTCAGGGGTTGCTGGTGTCGGTTTTCTAAGCATCGGGACATACCTTTGATAGTTACACACCACACTATTAGATCAAAAAACTCGCTAAAAAGCGAGTTCTTTGTCAACAATCTGAAACTCGCGTTTAAGCGAGTTTTTTATTATTAATTTTAGCTAAATAATAGAGATAAAACATGGTGTGTAGACAATGTGGCAATAAAATTATTTTTTTCACTATATTTTTCTCGATTATTTAAGAAAATTTCGAATAGAAGTCATAATTTTTGTTAAAAAAATAAACTTATTATTAAATATGAAGTTAAAAAAAATGGGAGGCTCTAAGTTGAAGTTTTTTTTGTACGATTTAAATTCATAATCTACAAAGGGAGGATTTTTTGTTTTTTTTTTAAGCAAATAAAATGAAAATGTTTTTTTTTGCTTGCCAAGGGGGGGCAATATAGCCTACAATGCGCAGCACTTAGGCAGGCCGGCTTAGCTCAGTAGGTAGAGCAACTGACTTGTAATCAGTAGGTCGCCAGTTCGATTCCGGCAGCCGGCACCATTAGTCCTAAGTAAATTAATTGAAGTTTCGGGGTGGGGTTCCCGAGCGGCCAAAGGGAGCAGACTGTAAATCTGCCGTGTCACACTTCGAAGGTTCGAATCCTTCCCCCACCACCATTTAATTTAAACGTTTAAATAAAATAGAATTCAAAATAGCCAGTTCTATTTTATCGCAGCTAACTAAGTGTTGAATCTAAATTTCAGGTGTTATTTTCAAGCATTTTGTCAGCCAAATATTTTGAACATGCGGGCATCGTATAATGGCTATTACCTCAGCCTTCCAAGCTGATGATGCGGGTTCGATTCCCGCTGCCCGCTCCAATGCTGATATGGCTCAGTTGGTAGAGCGCACCCTTGGTAAGGGTGAGGTCGGCAGTTCGAATCTGCCTATCAGCACCACTCATTGGTATTAAAAATTCATCTCCAGCCTTTATTTTTGAGTAGATAATAGTTAAATTTTTTCAGTGTTACTGAAACAAATTATTTAGTGAGTTCCTGACTATAAAACTTGTAAAAAGGTGCACTTATCTGCTATCATTCAGAGCTGATTTTTAAAGTCAGTATTATTTGCATTGAATGAGTTTTTAATCATCTCAAAAAGCATATAATACAAAGTTAATGTGGTGTTTTGGCACCGATTTGTATTAAATTAGAGGGACAATAAATGTCTAAAGAAAAATTTGAACGTAAAAAACCCCACGTTAACGTAGGTACAATCGGCCACGTTGACCATGGTAAAACAACTTTAACTGCGGCTATCACGACAGTATTAGCAAAGACATACGGTGGTAACGCACGCGCATTCGATCAAATCGATAATGCACCAGAAGAAAAAGCACGTGGTATTACAATCAATACATCACACGTTGAATATGATACACCGACTCGTCACTACGCACACGTAGACTGCCCAGGCCATGCTGACTATGTTAAAAACATGATCACTGGTGCGGCGCAAATGGATGGTGCTATTTTAGTTGTAGCAGCAACAGATGGTCCAATGCCACAAACTCGTGAGCATATCTTATTAGGTCGTCAAGTAGGTGTTCCTTACATCATCGTATTTTTAAACAAATGTGATATGGTTGATGATGACGAGTTATTAGAATTAGTTGAAATGGAAGTACGTGAGCTTCTATCTCAATACGATTTTCCAGGTGATGATACACCAGTAGTACGTGGTTCAGCGTTACAAGCGTTAAACGGCGTAGCAGAGTGGGAAGAAAAGATCATTGAATTAGCAGGTTACTTAGATTCTTACATCCCAGAGCCAGAGCGTGATATCGATAAACCTTTCCTACTACCAATTGAAGATGTATTCTCAATTTCAGGTCGTGGAACAGTAGTAACTGGTCGTGTAGAGCGCGGAATTGTAAAAGTTGGTGAAGAAGTTGAAATCGTTGGGATCAAAGACACAGTAAAAACGACATGTACAGGTGTTGAAATGTTCCGTAAATTACTTGACGAAGGCCGAGCAGGTGAAAACGTTGGTGTTTTATTACGCGGAACTAAGCGTGAAGATATCGAGCGTGGTCAAGTGCTTGCGAAACCAGGTTCAATCACACCACATACTGATTTCGAATCAGAAGTGTATATCCTAAGCAAAGAAGAAGGCGGACGTCATACTCCATTCTTCAAAGGTTACCGTCCACAGTTCTACTTCAGAACGACAGACGTAACAGGAACAATCACTTTACCAGAAGGCGTAGAGATGGTAATGCCAGGCGATAATATCAAGATGGTTGTATCATTAATTCACCCAATCGCGATGGCAGATGGTTTACGTTTTGCTATTCGTGAAGGCGGACGTACTGTTGGTGCGGGTGTGGTTGCTAAGGTTATTAAATAGGTTAGATTTATAATGATAAGGGATGAAAAGGGTGCCTTACGATGCCTTTTCTTCTCTTGTTGAATTTTTTTAATACTAATAGTCTATTTGGTAAAATGTTTTAGATTTTTACTGGAGCATTTTATAAAATAGATTATGAGACAAAAATAAATAATGGGTTTTATATGAGTACTGTTAGTGATAATCATGGAACAAGTAAAACGCTTGATAAAATTAAGTGGTTTTTCGTTTTTATTCTGGTGGTTTTTGTTATATGGGGTAATTTTTATTTTGCGGGGCCAAATTCTATCTACCAACCGAATATGGTTATAAGAATTCTAGGTGTAATTGTTGTTGCAGTTTTAGCATTGTTATTAGCAATAACTACACAAAAAGGCAAAAGTCTTATCGGCTTTGCTAAAGAGTCTCGTATGGAACTTCGTAAAGTTGTATGGCCAACAAGAAAAGAAACAATACAAACTACATTATTAGTCGCTGTGATAACAATAGTTGTAGGCCTATGTTTATGGGGATTAGACACTTTCTTCTTTTGGATAATATCAAAATTAACAGTGTTAGGACATTAGTATGAGCGAAACACAGAAAAAACGTTGGTATGTGATTCAAGCTTACTCTGGCTATGAGTCGCGCGTTGCACAGTCATTACGCGAATATATTAAGCTACATAATATGGAAGATTCTTTCGGTGATGTATTAGTGCCGACTGAAGAAGTTGTTGAGATGAAAGGCGGGCAGCGCCGTAAGAGTGAAAGGAAATTTTTTCCAGGTTATGTTTTAGTTGAAATGTTGATGAATGATGCTACTTGGCATTTAGTCCGAAGCGTTCCTCGAACTATGGGATTTATTGGCGGAACATCTGATAGACCTGCTCCTATTTCACAACGAGAAGTCGATGCCATAATGAATCGTTTGCAACAAGTTGGTGATAAGCCTCGTCCTAAAACATTGTTCGAGCCAGGTGAATTGGTTCGAGTTAATGAAGGACCATTTGCTGATTTTAATGGTATTGTAGAAGAAGTCGACTATGAAAAAAGCCGCTTAAAAGTATCGGTATCAATTTTTGGTCGTGCAACTCCAGTGGAACTTGATTTTAATCAGGTAGAAAAAAGCTAAATATTTATCAGTCTCTGCCTTATGAAAAACCGGAATATTTTCCGGTTTTTTTATGTTAGTAATTAATTACTCTTTAATTCATATTGATAGTTGTTCTAACCGAACGATATACTTTATTTGCTCTTGCTAACCTGAATGTTTTGAATGGACCAAATAATGCGATTTGATGCAAGCGGTATAGCATTCTATAAATACAAGAAGCTATCCAGCCCTTGACACCCATCTGATTTTTACCAATAGTTTTGATTACGCCTTGGGCAGTATTGGCCAGTGAAATAATTGTTCCTTTATTATTGTATTGGAAATGTTTTAAGGTCTCATTATTTATGATAGATACAATATTTACCGCGCAAATACTCGCCATCTGATGAGCTGCTTGTGCTGTAGCTGGCGTAAATCCACCTTCAGCTTTTGCACAACAGGTGCAATCACCAATAGCAAAAATGCTGTCATCACGCGTTGTTTGTAATGTTGGTTTAACAATAAGTTGATTTACACGATTAGTTTCCAAACCGGCTAGGTCTTTTAGAAAATCGGCAGCTTTTACTCCTGCTGTCCACATCATAATATCAGCAGGTATTGGTGCCTCATCCTCTGGGTAAAAATGGTTATTATCTGCTTTAACGATCTTCGTTTTTGTTAAGACTATCGCACCAAGCTCTTCTAGCTTTGTTTGAATATTCTTGCTCACATTTTCAGGCAGAGCAGGTAAAATTCGATCAGTAGCTTCTATAAGTGTAATATTTAATAGTGATGGCTCTAATTTTTCAAATCCATACTGACCTAATGTTTTAATCATCCTAAATAATTCAGTCGTTAACTCAACGCCAGTTGCTCCTGCTCCAACGATGGCAATATTAAGTTTTTCATTTTTTTCAATTCCAGATGAGAAACGAAAAAAAGTTGACAGTATTGATTTTCTAAAACGCTTGGCTGACTCTTGGTCATCGAGAAATGTACAGTATTCTTTCACTCCTGGTGTACCAAAGTCATTTGAAGTACTACCAATTGCAATTACCAATAGATCATAACTAAGGCTGGTTTTAGGGAAGATAACTTGATTTTCATGATCGATTACATCATTAAGTTCAATAACTTTATTATCGCGGTCAATATTAATTAATTGTCCTTGCTTAAAGATAAAAGAGTTATTTTGCGCTTGGGAAAAGTAACTGACATGATCTAGTTCATCATTTAATGTTCCTGTTGCGATCTCGTGTAATAATGGTTTCCAGAGATGGTTTGTATTTTTATCGATTAATGTTATTTCAGCCTTACCTAATTTACCTAGTTTTTTTCCTAACAGGGTTGCAAGTTCTAAGCCTCCAGCCCCTCCGCCAACAATAATAATTTTTTTCATATTTTACACCCCAAGATGATAATTATAAGTATCATACTAAATAAGTGATTTTTTATCTAATTGATTTATATTTGTCGGTTTAATTTAAAACTACTGTTAACGGTGAAATAACGCACAATTAGTATAGTAATTTAATTATTATTTATATAAGATGCAGCACAATTTTAGTGGTATAATCGATAGCATCATTCATCCGTTTGATCGAAGTATTATCCTTGCCTAGTTTGATTCAAGTCTCGTTAATTTAT